>DASRJH010000307.1:0-25118 GCA_035649575.1 Planctomycetota bacterium | reverse complement strand
CTCTGTCAGCGCGGTTCGGGCAGGTTCCAGTCGGGCGAGGACCTCACGAACATCGGCGTGTTACCGCTGCAGCAGGATCTTGTGACGGCCGCCGTGCTAGGGCTGTCGCACGTGGAACGCAACGGCCATCACTATTTCCGCGGTCTCGATCACCTGCCGCCGTCGCTCGTCGAGCAGGCGAGCCGGGCGCACAGTGACCTCTACCGTCCGCTCGGCGGCGCCGCCCTCCGCATCGCGGGCGGCGAGGTCGAGTTCGCGAGCGCACTAGTGGCCGTTGGCTACGGCCACACGCTCGACGGGCACGCCGCGGGCATGCAGGTCGTGGCGAGCGCCTGAGTCTGCGACAGAGCACGGTGCCGCACCGGCCAGGTCAGCGACATCGCGGCAGACGGCGGGCATTTCGGCGGGACGGAGACTGGCCGAGTCGCTGGTGGCATGGGTGTATGGGTTTGCTCAGTGTCGAGCGCCTCGCGCGCATGCCATGCGATTCCGCAGCAACCAAGGTATGCTTGTCGACATCGCAGGGGTGAGATCACGCTGGCCCGTGCACTGCGGTCTCCTACTCGTCTCTCTCGGAGAGTCTCCATGCACCGTTCCGTCGTTCTCGCCGTGCTCGCGGGAGCAGTTGTGTCGCTTTCCGCGCAATCGCTTCCACCGGTCCTTCACACCGGTGGTTTCGTCAATGGCAATGCGCCGCGCGCCATGACTCCCGACCGCGTCATCGTGCGGTTCCGCGGCGCCGTCGACGAAGCCACGCTGGGCGAGCTCGCAAGCGCCGCCGGCATCAAGCTGGTCGACCGGGGCTCGCACGGCGAGTTCTACGTGTTCCGCTGCGCGCCCGCGCTCGTCGACGCCATGGTGACGTGGTTCGGCGACCAGGCTGGCGTCGAATACGCGGAACGCGACGCCTTGGCTCACACGACGGTTGCCCCCAGCGACAGCTACTGGTCGTACCAGTGGAGCTTGTTCAACCAGGGCTCGGCCTCGGGCACGTCCGTCAGCAACTACGGAGTGCGCGCGGAAGCCGCGTGGGCCAACGGCGCCACCGGGGCTGGCGTCGTCGTCGCAGTGGTCGACACGGGCGTCGCCTATGAGAACTTCGGCAGCTTCGTCGCAGCGCCGGACCTCGTCGGCCGCACGTTCGTCGCCCCATACGATGCGGTCGCCAACGACGGACACGCCAACGACGAGAACAGCCATGGCACGCACGTCGCTGGCACGATTGGCCAGGTGACGAACAACGGCATCGGCTGCGCCGGCATCGCGCGCGACTGCACGATCATGCCGGTGCGCGTGCTCAACGCGAGCGGCAGTGGCAGCTACACGCAGATCGCGAACGGCCTGGCCCACGCAGTCGCCAACAACGCCAAGGTCGTCAACATGAGCCTCGGCGGCGGTAGCGGGTCGACGACGCTGCAGAACGCGGTCATCAACGCCGCCAACGCGGGCCTGATCCTGTGCGCTGCGGCCGGCAACACCGGACGCAGGGGCGTGCAGTACCCGGCGATCTACACGCAGTGCATCGCCGTCGGCGCGACGCGCTTCGACGGGACGAAGCCGCGTTACGGCAGCTACGGCCCTGGTCTCGACGTCGTGGCGCCGGGCGGCGACACCAGCGTCGACCAGAACCACGACGGCTACGCCGACGGCATCCTGCAGCAGACGTTCGCGAGCGGATCGCCGGCGTCGTTCGGCTACTACTTCTTCCAGGGGACGTCGATGGCGACCCCGCATGTCGCCGCCATCGCGGCGCTGGTCTGGCAGGTCCACCCGACGTGGACGGCCGCCCAGGTGCGGGCGCGGATCGAAAGCACGGCGACGGATCTCGGCGCCGCCGGCTACGACCAGACCTTCGGCAACGGCCTCGTCAACGCGCAACTGGCGGCGCAGTAGTTCGTCGTCGCCGCACCACGGCGTGCCGTTCACGAACCGCGGCGCTTCAGCGACAGCTCGACGCGCACTTCAACCGCGCCTTCTGCGAGTTCGACATCCCGGCGACTCGCGGTGTGGTCCTGGTTCTCGAGGAACGGATCGTCGGCACGCCGCCGACCGGCCATCACTGCGTAGCGGCCCGGCGGCAGCAGGACCTCGCTGCGCCACCGGCCTTCGACATCGACAGGCGCCGTGACCCGGTATCCTGCCGGCAGGTTGCCGCCCTCCAACGCGAGCACTTGCACTTCGATCGTGCGGTCGACGACGCCGTCGACCAGCGCCAGACCCGAGAGGCGAGCCCCGTCCGGCAGCACGACGGGACCGAGGTCGCGGTTGGCGCTTCTTTCGACGGTGACGGCCCGCACGTAGAACGGTGCGCTGCCGGCGCGGTCGATGCGCAGTTGCCAGGTGCCGGCACCGAGCGCCGACAACGTCGCGACGCCCTCGCCGTTCGTGGTGGCCGATGCCGCATCGAACGGATCGCGGACCAACGAACCGAGGGCCGCAGCCACCGGACCATCGGCGAAGCCATCGGGCTGCAGCGTGACGCTCGAGCCAACGAGCGCTCGCCCCGAGCTCGATCGCAGCTGGAGCCGCAGCGTCGCCCCTGGTTCGAGCACGACGCGGGCTTCGGCGACCGCGCCGGCGCCCACCTGCACCGGACCGGACGTCGTCGGCGCGAATCCGGGCGCCTTCACGTGCACGTTCCATTCGCCGGCATCGAGGTTCGCCAGCAGATACGCGCCGTCGCGCAGTTCGGCGGCAAGCACGCTGCGCGGAGCGTCCGCCTGCAAGCGCGGCGCGCCGACGAGCACCGGCGCGACTTCGTACGAACTCACCGTGGCGGCTCCCGCGTCGACGACGCGAAGGCGGATCGCACCTTGCGGCTCGAGAGTCAGCACCAATCCCTCGCGATCGGCGACCACGTCCTCCACGACCGCGGTGCGGTATCCCTGCTTGCCGGCGGTCACGCGGTAGGTGCCCGTGCCCAGGCCCGCGAGCACGAAGCGGCCGTTCTGGTCCGAACGCGCCACGACGCGCCCGTCATCCGTGCTCGTCGCCACGGCGGTGACCTGCGCGTCCGCCACGTTCGCGCCGGCCGTGACGACGAAGCCGACGAGCTCGCGGCCCGGCGACAACTGAAAGTGCAGCTCCGTCGGCTGGTCGGCGAACACCGCCTGCTGTGGGCGTTCCTCGGTCGCGTGGCCGGTGGCCTCGGCGCGGAACGTCCAGGAACCCGGTGCGAGCCCCGGGAAGACGAACTCGCCGGTGCTGTTGGCGATGGCGGTCCGCCCTTCGCCACGCTCCGGCAAGCGCAACAACTGCAGGCTCGGCGGCAGTGCCGTGACCACCGCACCGGCGAGTGGTGCTTCGGTCGCGGCGTCGACCACCGACCCGCGCACGGGCATGCCGCGGACCAACACGATCTCCCCGATGTCGGTCGTTCGCCCGCGCGATCGCACGCGTCGCTGGCACGCGTCGCCGTGCACGACGCCGAGGGCAACCACTTGTAAGGGCTCCGCCGCGTTGGCGGTCGGCACGACGAGGTGGAACGAGCCGTCGACGCCGGTGCTGGTGCTCGCGAGCGAGCCCAGAAACGCGCCGCGCTGTTGTCGCTCGAGCATTGCGAACGGCGACAGCAGCGGATCTTCGGCAAGGTGCACCGCGATGCCGCAGAGCGGCGCTTTCTGCTCGTCGACGACGCGCCCGATCAGCTCGATGTCGCCGCTGGCGTCTACGCGGGCGACATTCGCGGACGAAGACGCCGACGAAGACCCCGGTGATGGCAACGCACCGGTTTCCGGCGCTGCCATTGCCTGCGTCGGCGCCGCTCGAGGCGAAGTCGCGTCGGGCCCCGGATCCTCCCGGAACAGCCAGACGGCGACTGCCGCGATCGCGAGGAGCAGTCCCACCAGCAGGGAACGGCGCGCCATGCCTCCTGGTTACGGATCACGTCGCGAATCGCAAGTCGCTTCTCGAGCTCCCCGAGTGCAGCCACTCCCTTGGCCAGCTTCGCTGCCTTGGCTCCGTTGTCGGATGTAGCTACGACCTGCCAGGCGACCATGAGGGGAGCACATCAACCGGGGACGGCGGCGCCGACGGCGAAGGCGGCGGCCGCACCGAGCAGGAAAGTGCGCATCGCAACAGCATGCTGCGCGGCGCACGCGAGGACAACCCGCGACGCGGCGACAGGGGAAGACGCTACGGTTCCGGACGGCCCAGAACCGACCGCTATGACCACGAGCATTGGATGCATGGCATCTGCACATTCTCGACGGCGGAAGGAAGGTCGCCGCGAAGCGCGTGCTCGGTGAGCTCGCGGCCGCAGCGGATCGGTCGAAGAACCTGCGCGAGATGCTCGATCGCACGCTGGCCTGAACACTGGCCACGCTCGGACTCGCGGCTATCGTCAGCCGGCGATGCCTCGCGGTCCTGCTCTTCCGCGCCGACTGGCGATTGCCCTCGCGACCGCGGCGCTGCTGGCGATCGCCGTGCGCCTCGCGTGGCTCGGCGACGACGCGTTCATCACGCTGCGCTCCGTCGAGAACCTCGTGCGCGGCAACGGCCTGCGCTGGAACGCCGCCGATCGCGTGCACGTGTTCACGCATCCGCTGTGGATGCTGCTGCTCGCGGCCGGCCGGTGGGTCAGCGGCGAGTGTTACTTCACGACCATCGCGATCGGCCTCGCGCTGACGACCGCCGCAGTCGTGATCATGCTGCGGCGCGCTGGGTCGGCTGCTGCCGTGACGCTGGCAGCGGTGCTGATGGTCACGGCGCGCGCGTTCCCCGAGTACGCGACCTCGGGGCTGGAGACGCCGCTCGTGTTCCTGTTGCTGGCGGTATTCACCGGTTGCGTCGCTACCGCACGCGAACCGAACCGCCGCTGCGCCGGCGTCGTGCTCGTCGCGGCGCTGCTGGCGATGACGCGCTTGGACCTCGTGCTGCTGGTGGCGCCGGCCGCGCTGGCGGCGATGCGCGGCGTGCCGTGGGGGACCGCGGTGGGCCGCGGCGTCCTGTCGGCGTCGCCGCTGCTCGGCTGGCTCGTGTTCGCGTGGCTCTACTTCGGGTCGCCGTTCCCGGTCACCGCGCACGCGAAAGCGTTCGGCGTCGGCATCCCTGCGGCCGAGCTGGCGGCGCAAGGGTGCTACTTCCTGTGGCATTGCATCGTCGACGATCCGGTGCTCGCTGCGACGACGGGCGTGGGCCTTCTGCTGGGTCTCTGCGCACGAACGACGCGCTGGCTCGCGCTCGGCGGCGTCTTGTATCTCGGCTACGTCGTCAAGGTCGGCGGCGACTTCATGGCGGGCCGGTTCCTGTTGCCGCCATTCGTGCTCGTGCTCGCGATCCTGATCCCGCAGCTGCAGCGGCTGCGGACGCTCGCCGCGGCGGCGCTCGCCGGCGTGGCTGTTGCGCTGGCGGCGGCGCACGGCATCCCGGCCTGGTTGCGGTCGCCGGCGACCGAGGTGGCGTCCGTCGTCACGCACGAAGGGGCGCGCGGCATCGGTGACGAACGCGCGGTCTACTACTGGCGGTTCGGCCTGTTGGCACGTGGCCGCACCATCCCGGTGTTCGGTGAACTGCATGCACAGGTGCGGCCCGAGGGGGGCGAGCGACCGTGGCTGCTGCTGAACGGGGCCGTCGGCGTGCCGGGCTTCCAGGCGGGGAAGCTCGGACACATCGTCGACGCGATCCTGTGCGATCCGCTGCTGGCGCGGTTGCCCGCGCGCACGCCCGATCGCTGGCGCATCGGCCACGTGCTGCGGCGCATCCCCGAGGGTTACTGGGAGACGCTGGCGACGGGTGAGAACCAGCTGCGGCATCCGGGGCTCGCGGCCTACTACGACGCGCTGCGCTTGCTGACGCGGGCCCCCGTGTTCGCGCCGGAGCGCTTGGCGGCCGTGTGGCGCATGGCGAGGGGCGAGTTCGACGCGGGTCTGCGCGCGTTCGTCGCCGAGCACTACTACACGCCGCCGCGCATCGCGGTGGCTACAGCACAGCTGCCGCCGCCGCTGCCGCTCGGCACGCATTGGTTCGACGAACCGCGCATGCACCCGGTCTACGAGGGTGGGCTCGCGGTGGCGTTCGCGGCGCCGCAGTCGGCGCGCACGATCCGCGCGCAAGTGAGCGGCATGTGCGCGTTCCGCTTCCGCTTCGTGCGCGAAGGAACGGCGCGCGGCGAGGCGATGGGGGTGCGGCAACCGCTGCCCGCGAACGTCACCGGCTTGCGCGCCGTCGCCGGCTTGCGCGAAGAGCTCGTCGCCGTACCGGCGACGGTCGCCGACTACGACACGCTGTGGATCGACCTCGTCGAGACGCCGGAATCGCACATCGCGACCGGACCGGCAGCGATCGGTGCCGTGACGCCGGTGCCCTGATCAGTCGCGGCGCAGCGGCACCGGCGCGCTGGCGGGCAGCCGAGCGGGCTCCTCGCTCGCCGTCGCGGGCACGCGCCGCAGCTTGCCGAACAGGTCCACACCGGGCGGCAGGAACTGCCACGCGACCGCGGGCAGCGCCGCCTCGTTGCCCTGCAGCACGAACTCGCCGTGCGTCCACTCGTGCGTCGCGAGCCAGACGCGGCCCGAGCCGGCGAAGACGTAGAACGAGTAGCGCGTTCCAGCGGGTGCTCCCGGGTCGGTCCAGCGCAGCAACGGCGGTGTTTCGCGCGGGTGCGGGCCGAGCGGTTGCAGCGCGATCGTCGGCGGAGACTCGCCCCCGATGATGCCGCCGACCAGCGAACGATGCCACGCCGGCGCGGGCGCGAGCTCGATCGCGAACGCGGGGCGGAACCAGGCGAAGAACACGACGCCGGCGGTGATCGGCAGCAGCCACAGCAGCCAGCGTCGATGCGGCAGCGCGGCCGATGCACGCACGAGCCCCGCGGCGAGCAACACCGAGGCCGGGCCGATCGCGGGGAACAGGAATCGCGCCTGCGGCTGCGGGGTCTTCCAGTTGAACTGCGCGGCCGCGGCGAACACGAGCGCAACCGCGATCAACAGGATCCAGAAGGTTCGCTCCGCGAACACGCGATCGCGATCGAACAGGCGGCGCAGCAGTCCGAGCAACGCGACGGCCGCGACGCCGGCGCCAGCGCCGACGAGGGCGGGATGCGGCGGCAGGCTGAACCAGCCAAAACAACCGAACAGCGACGTGAACACCGTCGGCAGGAACGATGGCACGGCATCGGGCCAAGGCTCCTTGCCGAGCAGGTACGGCCAGCGCAGCTCCGGCGGCAACGGCGGGAACAGCTGCTCGTGCGCGGACAGCGCCAGCGGATCACCGTAGAGCAGCGTGTTGCGCGCGTACCACCACCCGGCGATGGCGAGGGCGATCGCGACGGCGATCGCGACCGCGATCGCGAGCTTGCCGAGCAAGGCGCCGAGGCGACCTTCGCTCCGCTCGCGTGAGACGACGAGCGCCAGCGCCGCGAACGCCAGCGGCAGCAGGTACAAGGTCGTCAGCTTGGTCAACAGCGCGAGGCCGAGCAGTGCGCCGAACGCCACGGCGTGCCGTGTCGCGAGTTGCGGCGCCTGCACGCAGCGCACCAGCGCCAGCGTGCATGCCGTGCACAGGACTGCCGCCAACACGTCGTTGTGCAGCACACCGTGCAGGAAGGACCACATCGGCAGGCAGGCGACGAGCAGCGCTGCGAGGCCGGCAACGCGCGGTTCGCCGGGACAGCACGCGCGGCCGAGCCGATGCACGAGCACGATCGAGAGCGCGCCGAGCAGCACCGAAACGAGGCGCAGCCCGAACAACAAGCGCGCAGGACCTTGACCGTGCACGAAGTGCAGGTGGCGGCCCGGAGCGTTCGGATCGCCGAACGCCGGGTTGACGATCGGTCCGAACACCGTGTCGTCCGTGCCGGTGGCGACAAGCGCGGCGCCGAGCAGCGCGTAGTAGAGCGGTGGGTGCATCACGAGCACCACGCTCTCCGTCTGCGGCAGTCCGCGCGCAGTCGCGAGTGCGGGCGAGAGCGGCAGCGTCTTCGCGTTCGCGAGATGCTGTGCGTACTCGTAGTGGCTGTTCTCGTCGGGGCCTTCGAAGCTCGGTGTGCACCACGCGTAGCCAACCGCGAGCAGCGCGTGGCAAGCGAGGGCGAAAGCGAGCAACGATCGCGGCATGTGCGCGCACTCTACTCGGCGCGCCGCCGCCGGCGACGGCGACGTCCGGTCCGTGCGTCACGATCTGCCGCAAGTCGCTTCTCGAGCTCCTGGCTTCTCCGCGCTGCACGAGGGCACGAGAGGCTTGCGATTCCCTGGTGAGGAGCAACCGCTTGCCGTGTTTCCGTGCGTCGTCAGCATGTTTGCACGCTTTCCTTCAGCGCAAGATCCGCTGCAGCTCCTGAGAAAACTCTGCGGTGCTTATCCAGTCGGACTGGGCGATTCGGCGCATCTTGGTTGACACGAATACCTGGAGCTGCAACGTCGCGCCCACCTCCAGCTGCCTCAGCACCTCCGTGCGCTTCCACCGCAAGCCGAAGGCCTTGTCATCGACCTCGAACATCAGTCTTCTGAATGCCTCGAGCCCGTAGCGCGTGGGCGGTAGGTCGCTAACGCGGACCCACTCATCCGACCAGACAACTCCTGACAAGGGAGCGAGGTCACCGAGCCGAGCCTCGCAGGCCTCCGTGAGGTCAGGAGACAGGCCACGCGCTTCCCCAGCCACATTGACCCAGAACACAAGCCGCGCCCCTGGCTGGCCGGCGTGGGCCTTGTACTCGGCAGCCTGGACATACTCGCATCGGACTACGTCCAAGCCGAGCTCACTTGGTGCGCGTAACACGAACTTCAACGCAAGGGTCACAGCTAGTCCTTGGACTAGCAGCCCTCCGAGTATCAGAAGCCATCTCATTGCAAGATGCCTGCTCCTACCAATGCTCCACGCAAAGTCCACACGCATCGAGAGCCGCCTGCAAGAACGCCTTGGCATTTGCGTGGTCGGTCTCGATCACCTGCCGCCACGGCTCGTGGCGCAGGCGAGGCCTGAGCACCGCGATCTCTACTGCCCGCTCGGCAGCGGCAACGCGCTGCGCATCGAACGCGGCGAGGTCGAGCTCGCGACGGCGCTCGCGTCGATTGGCTATGGCCAGGCGCTCGATGGGCACGCTTCGAGCATGCAGGTCGCGGCGAACGCGTGAGCGCAGCGACCAGCCCCTGGTCCGCGGGCGGCAGGGGCGGCACAGTTTCGACGTGCGCCATCCCTCTCCAGGTCGGTTCCGGTCGCTCGCCGAACTGCAGGTGCACCTACGTTCGATCGATCCGACCTGGCAGGTGGCGGAAGCCGTCGCCGCGAACGGCGCGCTCGCGTTGCCGATCGTCGTGCATGGGCGCAGGCTCAGCAACCGCTTCGCGTGCCACCCGATGGAAGGGTGGGACGGGACCGCGGACGGACTGCCGACCGAGCTGACGCTGCGGCGTTGGCGGCACTTCGGCAGCTCGGGTGCCGCACTGGTCTGGGGCGGGGAAGCGTTCGCGGTGCAACGCGACGGCCGCGCGAACAGCCGCCAGCTCTACCGTGAGCCCAAGGCCGACTTCGCGGCAGGTCTCGCGAGCTTGTTGCAGGAGCTGCGAGCCGGCGCGGCTGCGGCAGGGTTGGCGCCGCACGCGCAGTTCGTCGGTCTGCAGCTCACGCACTCGGGCCGCTTCGCGCGCCCCGACGGCCCACCGGCGCCGCTGCTCGCGTTCGCGCACCCCGTGCTCGCGCAGAAGTATCCGTTCATGGCGACAGCGCGCACGCTGACCGACGGCGAGCTCGAGCGCATCGGCGAGAGCTTCGTCCACGCGGCCAAGGCGGCGCAGGCGGTCGGCTTCGACTTCGTCGACGTGAAGTGCTGTCACGGCTACCTGCTGCACGAGCTGCTCGCGGCGCGGTCGCGCCCGGGCAGCTACGGCGGCGATTTCGCCGGCCGCACGCGGCTGTTCGAACGCATCGTCGCCGCGATCCGCGCTGCGTGTCCGGGTCTGCCGATCGGGGTGCGTGTGTCGCTCGCCGACACGGTGCCGTTCGAACGCGATCCGGCGACGGGGGCGGGCCGCGCGATGGCGACAGCGTTGCCATACGAACACGGCTTTGGCGTCGATGCGCGCGCACCCGCACGCTTCGACCTCGACGAACCGCTGCGTTTCCTGCGCCGCCTGCAGGCGCTCGGCATCGAGCTCGTGAACGTCACGCTCGGTTCGCCCTACTGGAACCCGCACCTGCAGCGGCCCGCGGCCTACCCGCCGAGCGATGGTTACCAGCCGCCCGACGACCCGCTGCGGTTCGTTCGCTGCCACCTCGAGGTCGTCCGCGCGGCCAAGGCCGCGGTGCCGGCGCTGCGCTTCGTCGGCACGGGCTACACGTATCTGCAGGAGTGGGTCGGCCACATGGCGCAGCACGAGGTCGAAGCAGGGCACGTCGACTTCGTCGGGCTCGGCCGCATGATGCTGGCCTACCCTGATCTGCCGCGCGACCTGCTCGCGGGCCGGTTGCTGCAGCGAAAGCAGCTCTGCCGCACGTTCAGCGACTGCACGACGGCGCCGCGCAACGGCATGGTCAGCGGCTGTTTCCCGCTCGATCCACACTACGTCGCGATGCCGGAGGCCAAGACCGTGAAGGCGCTGCGCGCAGGGGAGCCATGACGAGCCGCGAGAACACTGTGCTGCGCCTCTGCTACGCGGCCCTGCACGTAGTGCTGCGCCCCGAGTACAAGCGGCTCGGTCACACGCTCGCCAGACCCGGCGATCCGCGCGTCATCGAAGAACACATCGACTGGGCCGCGACGATGCGGTTGCGGACCGCGATGGATCGGCACGGCCTCGGCGTCGCCGAGGCGATGGACACGGCGCAGCGCTTCCACCTCGGGTGGCCCTCCGCGCGCCGGCTCATCGCGGAGTGCGGCGCGCTGAAACTCGCGAACGGTTTCTGTGCCGGCGCGGGCACCGACCAGGTGCCCGCGATCCGCTCGATGCTCGACCTCGTCGACGCCGTCGTCGAACAGTGTTCGTACATCACCTCGCACGGCGGCATCCCCGTGATCCTGCCGATGCCGTGGTTGTGCGAGCAGGACGCTGGCGAGAGCGACTACGTCGATGTCTAC
Source organism: Planctomycetota bacterium (assembly GCA_035649575.1). Classification (GTDB taxonomy): domain Bacteria; phylum Planctomycetota; class UBA1135; order UBA1135; family UBA2386; genus DASVAL01. The sequence goes on along the minus strand of DASRJH010000307.1, from coordinate 14,107 downwards.
GAGGCGATCGTGCGGCAGGTGCGCGGCCCCGTGTTCGTGCACTGGCTCGGGGCGATGTTCCTGCCGGCTCTGAGCGGCTACTTCCCGGGCCGCAGTTTCCAGCGCGTGATGGCGCTCGACCCCGCGGTCGTGCGCGGTTGCAAGGTGTCGCTGCTCGACGCGGACTTCGAGGTCCGCACGCGCCGCGAACTGCTACCGCGCGAGCAGATCGTTCTCACGGGTGACGACTTTCACTTCGGCCGCATGATCCTCGGCGGCGATGCGCCGCCCGCTCCCGGCGGCGGTGGCAAGCCGTCCGGCAGCGGCACGACGACGATCGGCAGCCGGCGAGTTGCGCTCGGCGACTGGAGCCACGCGCTGCTCGGCATCCTCGACGCGATCGCGCTGCCGATGCGGCAGGCGCTGCGCTGTCTTGCCGGGGGCGACGAGCAGGGTTTCCTGCGCATAACGGACCGCTGCGAGGAGCTCGGCCGCCACGTGTTCGAAGAACCGACGCAGCACTACAAGGCAGGGCTCGCGTTCCTCGCGTGGGCCAACGGGCTGCAGCAGGACTTCACGCTCGTGAACGGCGAGGAGCGCATGCGCGATCGCGAGCACTACCTGCGTTGCGGCGAGCTCGCGCGCGCGGCCAACGCCGTGCTCGATCCAGCCGTGTTCGAACGCCGGCTCGCCGAGTTTGCGCGCGCGCCATGGCCCCGGGACTGACTCGGATCAATCGGCATCCTGTGCAACTTCATGCCTGGTGGCTCGAATCTGTGAACAGGCGATACATGAACAGACCAGGGCTGCGAACGCGCTGTACAAGCCGAGCCACGGGTGCAAAGGGGTGGTGATGGCGACGGCGATCAGGACCGAAGCGAACACAATCGGCAATGCGACGGAGAGTCGGCGATGACGAAGGCAGAAGTAAAGTAGTGGCGTAGCAAGTGCACCCGACGCGATGGCAACTGGTGTTGCGATGGCGCGCACAAATGGATCGCGCAGCGTCTCGATGATGCCCTGCCCGTATGCAAGGTTTGTTGGTGGCAACGTGAGCTGAAGGACGGCGATAAACGCGAAGGCCGTGACGAACGCGCCGACGGACCCCGCTACCAAGAAAACTGCAAAGCTGTGCGTTCGAGTGTGCATGGCGCTCGATGCGACCTGACGTCCAAGCTGAGCGGCGACGCCATCCCTTTCGCTCGCGCTACGGCGTGACCGGCCGGAGGCGCACCGATTGCAACCGCGACGGTCCGCCCAACACCCACGACGACAAAGTTCGCGATTCGTGCAACCGTTGCGGCGACTGGTGCACTCAACACGTGGAGCACTTTCCACGTGACCGACAAGAAGCCGATCCAGAATCCTCACGACGCCTTGTTCCGCGGCGTCTTTGCCGATCCGCAGCGCGCCGCTGAACTGCTGCGCGGCGTGATGCGCAAGGACCTCACGGCCACCGACTGGTCGTCTCTCGAACGCCTCGATGCGAGCTTCGTCGACGAGGAACTGCGCGATCATCGGGCCGACCTGTTGTTCCGCGCCAAGATCTCCCGCCGGACCTGCTACTTCTACATCGTGCTCGAGCACAAGGCCGGCCCGGTCCGCTATGCGGTGTTCCAGCTGATGCGTTACGTGGTCCGGATCTGGGAGCAGTTTCGCACCGATGAACCTACCGCCACCCACCTGCCGCTCGTGCTGCCGATCCTCGTGCACACCGGCGATGGTCCGTGGGCTTCGCCATGCAATCTGACCGAGTTGCTCGATGCCAGCGGCGCATCAGAGGGGTTGCTGGCGCTGCAGCCGACGTTCACCTGCAAGCTGTTCGACCTCGGGGGCACCGACAAGGCTGGCTTGCGCCGACGCCGGCTCACCGTGCAGACGCTGTTGCCGCTGCTGCATCTGCAGCAGGTGCGGCGGAACGTGGCAACCGCAGTCCTGCTGCTCGCCTGGCGCCCTCTGTACCGGCAGCTCCTGGCCATGCCCGGCGGACCGCAGATCGCGAACCGGCTATACTCCTACGTCGCTACGGTGAGCAACGACGACCCCAAACACCTGCGCGCCGCCTACGCGCGCATCAGCAAGACCAGCGAGGAGCAATACATGACCGTTGCCGAGAAGCTGAGGGAAGAGGGACGCCAGGAAGGCGAACGGGTGGGCCTGCAAAGGGGCATGCAAAGGGGCATGCAAAGGGGCATGCAACTGGCGATGCTGACGCTCATCGAGCAACGCTTCGGCAAGGTGCCAGTGGATGTGGTCCGACGCGTCGAGAACACCAGGGCGACCGAGATCGACCATTGGATGCGCCGCATCCTCGCGGCATCGACACTCGACGAGCTGCTCCCCTGACCAGATGAGACTCGCGGCTCGCGCTCTTGGTGCGATCGCGACGTGGGAACTCGTGACCCGTCCGAGTTGATCACTACGCTTGGCTCATTGGTCGACGTCACCATCAGCAACAAGCTGCGCGACAGACACTCCGTCGGTCTCGGCGCGCTGTTGCTCACGACCGTTGCGATGCTCGCGTTCGCCGGCAACTCGCTGCTGTGCCGGCTCGCGCTGAGGCCGCGCGCGATCGATCCCACGAGCTTCACGCTGCTGCGTGTCGTCGCGGGTGCTCTGACGCTGAGCCTCTTGTGTGCGCGCCGGCCCGCGCGCGCGACCGTGCAGGCCGGGTCGTGGCGTTCGGCCCTGGCTCTCGCGGGCTACGCGGTTGCGTTCGCGCTCGCGTATGTGGCGCTCGACGCGGCGACCGGCACGCTCGTGTTGTTCGGCGCGGTGCAGGTGACGATGCTCGCGTGGGGACTCGCGCACGGCGAACGGCCGCCGCGACTCGCGTGGGTCGGTTTCGCGGCGGCGACGGCGGGTCTCGCGTTGCTGCTGCTGCCCGGTGTGTCGGCGCCCGACCCCGCCGGCCTCGCGCTGATGGCCGTGGCCGGGATCAGCTGGGGCGTCTATTCGCTGCGCGGGCGCGGCGTCGCCGATCCCGTCGCGGCGACGGCGTCGAACTTCCTGCGCGCGGGGCCGCTGTGCCTGCTCGCGAGTGGTGCAGCGTTGTGCTTCGCGACGCCGTATTTCGGGCTCGAGGGAGTGGTGTGTGCCTGCGTGTCGGGCGCGATCACGTCGGGTCTCGGCTACGTGATCTGGTATGCCGCGGTGCGGAAGCTCAGCGCGACGCAGGCGGCCATGGCGCAGCTGACGGTTCCGGTGTTGGCAGCAGTCGGCGGGGTGATTCTCCTCGGTGAAGCGCTGTCGCCGCGGCTGTTGCTGTCTGCCGTGCTCGTGCTCGGCGGCGTCGCGCTCGCGGTGTTGGCGCGGCGAACCTGAATGCGGCCGCGACGCGACCGACCGGATAGCATGCGCGACTCACCATGAACGCTTGCCGCTGGTCGCTTCCTGTCGTGTCGATGCTGTCCGGGTTGCCGCTGTTCGCGCAGACGCCTGCACAGGTATCTGCAGCAGTGCGCTACGTGGAGGTCGACTACAGCAAGGTCGAACGGCGCTTGCAGAGGGAGCCGAAGTACATCGCCGCACCGCTCTACGCGATGTTCGTGCTCGATCCCGCCGGCGCGTATCGCGTCATGGCCGTCGTCGACAAGACGGCGCCCGACGCGCCGTTCTACGACGTGCTCTACCTGGACCTCGACGCCGACGGCGACCTCACGGAACCCGGCGAACGGTTCGTCGGTGTGCACGACAAGGAGCGCGCGGATGCGGGCCTCGAGATGTCGTTCCGCATCGCGCAGATCCCCGTGCCCGGCACTGCGCTCGTGCACAAGAAGTTCCTGATGTCGACCGCGCCGAAGAAGGACCGTTCGGGCTTCTGGTTCCAGATGCTGTGGGATGGCAAACAGGAGATGTCCGGCGGCTATGGGTCGCTCGGCCTGAACACCACTGCGTGGAGCGAGTCTCTCGCGAAGGTGCCGATCCTGCGGCCCTGTCCGCTCGGGCCGCTGCACTTCGCGACCTGGGGCGACGACCCGATCGAGTTGAAGCCGGGCGGCGAAACGCACGTGAACGTGATCGCCGGCATCGTCGGTTCGCGCTCCGACACGCTGTGCGTCGTCGACGAGAACTTCCTCGACCTCGAGCGCGACGCACTGACGGTCACGGTCATCGCGAAGGACGAGAAGGGACAGACGGTGACCGAGACGTCGCGCATCAAGAAACACTGTTGAGGCATCCTCTACGACGACTCCGTGCGAGTCCCTGCCGCTGCGGTCGCCGGCACCGCAACGTTGCGTATCGAGCTGTCATCGACGACCGGCAAGGTCGGCGTGCCTTCCGAGATCCCGGCCGTGGTGCGTTGAGATCTTGCCGAATCCCTGCAACCCATGACTGTTCACCACCAACCACGAACGCGTCGGGCACCATGTCCATCGATCTGGCGGCTCGATCCAAGCACAGCACCATGAACCGTTCAGCACTGCTCATCTGTCTCCTGTCCGCAACCGCGTCGGCTCAAGTCGCCATCGGCGACATCGCCGTGACGAGGTTCTCCACCACCACCTTCGCCGTGATCGGCGCAGGCGCCTCGGTTGCGAACTACGTGACGCCCGGCTTCCTGGGCACCGGGACCTCGCAATCGATCCTCTGGGACCGCGCGAACCCGAACGACTTCATCGTCGGCGGTGTCGGCTTCGTCGGGCGCGCGAGCATCACGGGCCCCGCGGTGGCCAGCTACGCGTTGATCACGAGCGGCATCGGCACCGCGGCGCAGATGTCGTGGGACGACGCCGGGCAGATCATCGTCGCCGATGGCGGGACGAATCAGGTCCGCCGGCTCGATCCGGTCACGGGACTGGTCACGGATGTCTCGATCGGCACCCAACCGTGGGGCACTTCGCTGAGCGCGGGCGCGTGGGACGCGATGACCGGCGACGTCGTGGTCGGCGGCGACGGAGCGCTCTACCGGCTCGCGAACGGCAGTGCCACGGGCACGCTGATCGTCGGCGGACTCGGCGGCTTCGTCTCGGCGGTCGCGTTCGACCCCACGACCGGCGAGATCATCGCGACCGTGCTCACGGTGAACCGCCTGATCCGCGTCGACAGTCTGGCCACCGTGACCAACGTTGCTCCGCCCTTTTCCATCCCGGGCCCCAATGGTCTCGACGTCGACCAGAACGGCGACTTCGTGACGGGTGGTGGCACGGGGCAGGTCTACCGCGTGCCGCATTCCGGTGGTGCGCCGGTGTTCCTCGCGAACACCCCGGGCCCGCTGAACGGGATCGCCGTTGGGGGCGGCGGCGGCTTCGGCATTCCGTTCGGCCAGACGTGCAATGGCGCGGCCGGTCCCGTGTCGCTGAGCGCGACGGGTCCCTTCGTGGTGGGCTCGACGGTCACGACGACTTCGACGAACCACGAGCCGTTCTCGCTCGGTGTGCTGATCCTCGGCATCTCGAACACGACCTACCTCGGCATCCCGCTGCCGCTGCTGCTCGACCCGTTGTTCGGCACCGCGGGCTGCTACGCGAACGTGAGCCTCGACGTGACCGCGGCCGCGTTGACGAGCGGCACGAGCCCAGCGACGCTCGCGTTCGCGTTCGCGCTGCCGCCGTCGTTCTCGGGCCATCGCTTCTACGCGCAGCACGTCTGCTTCGAACCAGTGGCCGGAGGCTGGTCGTGGTCGAACGGCCTGGCCTTCCGCGTGCCGTGAACTGCGTCAGTTGATCAGGGCCGTGGCGCCGCCGGTGTGGCTGAAGCCGTCGAGCGCCGCGGGGTCGAACACGCCCCACTGGAACGACAGCGGGAAGCCGATGGCGGCCGGCGTGTTCGGCACGAACAGCGAGTAGCTGATGCCTCCGACCAGCGGACTCGTGTGCGTGCGCGTCGTCATGGTCAGGAGCAGCTCGGGCGTGACCCAAAGATCGGCGAAACCGAGCGGCACGCCGGTCGGGATCGGCAGGCCGAGCACGAGCAGCGCAATCACGTTGCGCGCTGCGTTGTCGAGCCAGACGTCGACCGGGCTGCCGATCGCGGGCCAGCCCTGGAGGCCGATCGTGGGCACACCGTAGATGCCTGCCTTGCCGGTACCGTAGGTCGACGTCGTGCCGGCCGCGTACGGACCGAACAGCCGATACTTACCAGGCGTCAGAGCGTTCGCGTGCCACGTGTTGCCGTCGCTGATGCGCGTCTCGATGAGCACGTTCGACGGCTCGGTGTCGGCGCTGACGGAGTGCTGGTGGAACATGCCCTGCACGCGCCACACGAGGAAGTAGTCGTCGTTCACGGTCAGCGTCGCAGGCTGCGCGAACACGGCACCCTGCCAGCAGCGTGTGTGCGTCGTCGACCACGAACCCGGAGCCCCGACCAGCTGGTCCGGCAGCCCGGTCGTGACATTGCGCGTGCGGATCTCGAGCGTGTGAGTCGCCGGCGGTTGGTTGCCCGTGAAGATCTGTGCTGCGACCACGGTCGGCGAAGTCGCCGTGAAGCGGAAGCCGATCACGCTGGCCGGCCAGCCCACGGCGTAGCCGCCGTAGGATGGATTGTCGTTGAGGGATTGGACGAGCTGCTGGCCGGTCAGGGAGCCGGCCAGCGCGACGAGGAGCAGGAAGTGGCGCATCGCCGGATTGTCCGTGCCGGCGCGAGGCTGGCAAGCGGGGGCATGGCGGTCGGATTCGCGCGAGGACCGCCCCGCGTGCGGATCAGAACCGAAGCGGCGCGCCGAGGGCGCGCGGCAAGGTCCTGGAGCGGTTCGCCCGCGGCGCTTGGCGCCGCGGGCGACCCGCTTCAGAAGCCGCGGTCGCCGACGACGATGCGCACGTCGTTCGACATCGAGATGCCGAGCGCGTTGTTCGGGGCATCGAGCTGCATCGATTGCATGAAGAACGTGAAGCCGCGCGCCGAGGGCGTCGCGGGCAACACGATGTCGAGGTAGCCGACACCAGCGGCGTCAGTCACGATCACGTTCATGATCAACGGATCGACTCGCAGGAAGCAGTTCGGCGCACCGACGGGCGTCATGTCGAACGGCAGCGGCAGCGAACCGCTGTAGGCGAGACTGCGCGAGAAGCCGAAGAACGGAGCCGCGATCGCGTTGGGCAGCGTGTTCTGCAGGCGCACGACGAACGTCGAGCCGAGCTGTGGCGATTCGGTCGAGGCAGCGGTCAACGCGGGGCGCAGCGCGTTCGAGCCGGGGCAGGCGTTGGTCGACGGCGGCGTCGTGGAGAGCCCGCTCGCCACGAAGGTCGGGTCGCAGCTGCCGGTGTAGAGCACGTAGTCGCCGGTCGCGGCGAACACACCGCCCGCGACGGCGATGTAGTAGACGCCAGCTTCGTTGATCGTGAACACCAGCTTGCCGTGGCTGCCCGGGCCGCCGCTCGAAGCGCTCGTCACGAAGGTGCCGGTCGAGTCGTAGAGCTTGATGGTCGTGTCGGTGATCGGCGTCGGCGTGCCGTTGTCGCTCATCGCTGCGATCGTCGTGGGGCCGCTGACCGCGAACGCCCACCAGTCTTCTTCGTTGCTGCCGCTGCAGTTGCCGGTGAGCGTTTCGCCGAGCGGGAAGAACGGCGCGGTGGCTGGCGTGTTGTTCGGCTCGGCTCCCTCGGGCAGCATGGCCGCGCCCGACATCGCGATCAAACGCGTGCGGATCGCGTAGTTGCCGGTCTGTGTGTAGTTGAACGGTGCTACGCCCGCGGCAGCCGTGCCGGCCGAGACCTGGATCGCGTAGGTGCCGGCGGCGAGCGTCTGCGGGTGCGCGAGGTTGAACGCGCGGTGGCTCGTCGCCAGCGTGCTCGTGGTGCCGATGGCGGTGTAGATGCCCGGAGCCGTCTCCTGGAACAACGACAACAGCGTGTTGTCGAGTTGGGGCGCGGCGCCGTCGTCGTAGCAGATCGCCTGCACGATGCTGCGATTCGCCAGAGTGAACGAGTACCAGTCCGCGTCCGTCGTCGAGGACAGGAAGCCTGCGACCGTGTCGCCGAGCGTGATCGGAGTCGGCACACCGCCGGGGACCAGGCCGCTGTTGGGCTCGGGTCCTTCGTTGGTTTGGATCACGGCGGCGGGCAGCACGACGAAGTCGAGGCCGTAGTCGCCGGTCGTCGTCGCGAGCTTGCCCACGACCATGACCGTGTAGGTGCCACCCGGCAGGTTGACGCCGCAGTCGCTCATGGTGCCCGGGGCGTTGTCGTTCCAGGCGAGGCGGTTCGCGCCGGTCGCGTCGAACAGGAACACGCCCGTGTCCACACTCGGGTTGACGCCGAAGTTGCCGGAGGTGCGCAAGTGGATCTCGGCCGCGCCGCTCAGCGTGAACTGATACCAGTCCTGTTCGCCTGCGGCGAGGTTGGCCGTGACCTGGGTGCCCGCGACGAGGACCTGAGCCTGCGCAACGGTGTTGTTGGGTTCGATTTCGGGAAGACGCTGCGCCGCGAGGCCGGCCACGAGGGCCAGTGCCAGAGGCAGCACGAGGGTGGTGGAGTTCATGGGGGGCAAGGCGCCGTTTTCCGCCCGAACGGCCAAGCAATTCGCGGGCGCGGACGCGGCGGGTTGCGCCCGGGCGGCTTTGCGCCGCGCGTTGGCGGCAGTGGGCGACCGCGCTTGCGTCCGATTCCGGCCTCCATTAGTCCTCTTGCTACCTCGTGGACCGCGTGTCGCCGAGCCCCTGAAGGTGGGGCGGCGCCCGGTACCGCTCTCGACTGAGACATGACCTCACCGCTGTCGCGACGAGATTGGAAGCGCGCTGCAATGCTGGTGGCGATCACCACCTGCATCTGGCTCTTCGCGAAATCACTGTGGCGAGAGCTCGGCTGGCTCGCGCCACCCGAATACGACATCGACGCGCTCGAGGTCTTTGCTCGCATCAAGCTCGCGGGTGAGATGGGTTTGTCGGGTTTCGTGGACAGGAACATGCCGAGGCTCGGCGCGCCCTTTGGCGCGGATTGGTCGAGCTATCCGATGCCCGACATGCCGGCCTTCTGGCTGCTCGGGAAGGTCGCGAAGTTCTTCGGTCTGATCGCGGCGAGTCACATCGCCATCCTGCTCGCGCACCTGGCCAATGTGCTCACGTTCTACTTCTGCAGCCGCACGCTCGGACACAAAGCGCCGTTCGCGGCAGGTGCAGCGCTGCTGTTCGCGTTCAGTCACTGCAACTTGTCGCGCGGCCTGAGCCACTACTCGTTCATGCTGTCGTTCACTGCGCCGGCGATCCTGCTCGGCGCCTGGTTGGTCGGCAGCAGCCGGGAGTTCCTGCGGCGGAGACGCTGGCAGTGGTTCTGCGTCGCCACCGCCGCGATCACGGCCACCGGCAGTCCCTACTATGGACTGATGTTCGTGATGCTGTTCGTCATGGCCCTCCTGTATCAGGTCTTCACGAGCCGGCGCCTCGAGAATCTGCTGACCGGGGTCGCAGCGCTGGGCGTCTGGGGATTGGTGACGGGCGTATGCCACTTTGCCGCGATCCACGACATGGTGGTGGGCGAGCGCAAGGCCATCGTGCGGAGCTTTGCGAGCGTGGAGCATTACGGCCTGCGTCCCATCGAGTGGGTCGTTCCGCCGCCCTACCACCGGCTCCCCGGAGCGAAGGAGTTCACGCAGGAATACGGCAGGTTCACGCATTTCGAGGGCGAACACTTCTCCTCCTATCTCGGCGTGATCGGGATCATCGGCGTCGGCCTGGTCGTGTTCTCGTTCGTGCGCGCGCTGCTGCGGCGGCGGGGCAGCCTGCGGCCTGCATACGTGGCGACGATCGGTTTCATCGTGGCGTTCGGAATGGTAGGCGGCCTCAACAGCGTGCTCGCGCTCTCGGTGACGGTCGTCTTCCGCGCGGGCAACCGCTACACGGTGTTCATCCTCGCGGTCGGGCTCTTTGCGCTGGCTGCGTTGGCGTCGGTGAAGTGGCGCCGGCTCCCTCGAGTGGCCAAGTATGGGATCGTCGCGACGCTGATACTCGGGGGGTTGTGGGACCAGCTGCGCCCAGTCCCGACCGAGGACGACCTCGTGGTCCGCGCGAGGTCGCCCGAGGTGGACTGGCGACTCGGCAATCACTTCGAGGAGGTGCTGCCTCGGGGGTCGATGATCTTCCAGCTGCCGGCGGTTCCCTTCCTCGAGCAGAATCCGATCGTCGGCATGACCGACTACGAGCATTTCCGACCGTTCTTCTTCACCAAGACGATGCGGTTCTCCTACGGCATCCTCGCGACCCAGGATGCCATGGTGTGGCAACGCCGCGTTGCAAGGATGGCGCCGGCGGAGATGCGAGCGGAACTGGAGTCGGCCGGATTCGCGGCGGTCTACGTCTGTCGCTCGGCCTACGTCGACGGCGCCAAGGCGCTGCGACGCGGATTCGAGGAGGCGGGCATGAGGGTCACCTTCGATGCCGGACCGCACATGGTCTTCAGGCTACAACCGTCGGCTTCGCCGCAGCAGCCCGTGCTCACCGGGCCGAACCGGCACGAGCCGTGGGACGGGGTGGCGACGGAGGCGAAGAAACTCGCGACGCTCGATGGGACCGGGTGGTTCCCGGCCGAGAAGAGCGGCACCTCGTATTGGCGATGGGGCGCGGAGGAGGCCACCTGCATCCTGTGGAACCCGACCGAAGACAGGAAGCCCGTGCGGGTCCGTTGCAACGTGATGGGCCTGCGCCCGCACGAGCTCTCGGTCCAGGACGGCAATGGCAGCCAACTCTGGCGCGACAAGCTCAAGAACGTCGGCATCCCGTGTTCCTTCGAGATGGAGCTGGACCCCGGCGAAACGGTGCTCCGGTGGCTCTTGCACGGGGCGCCCGTGCGCGCTTCACCCTCCGACCGGCGGTTGCTCGGGTTCAGGGTCAACGATCTGGTCGTCGAGGAACGGGGAGCGCGGTGAGCGCTGCCTCGGGGATTCCGTCACGCCGCAACCAGACGTAGGCTGGATCGGTGGGGCTTGTCCTCTACAACTCCCGGCATGTGGCAGTGGAAAGGAACGACCGCTGGCGAGCCACGCAATGATGCGTGCACGCGGGTGCCTTGTTCACGGCTGACGCGAACTCCAGGGCAGGGGCCGTGATCCGCAAGTTGTCGGTCGTGATCCCCGTGTTTCGCGGCGCGAGCACGATCGGGCCGCTCGTCGAGCGTCTCGAGGCCGATGATCTGCTGCTGAAGGAGCGGGAGCTCGAGATCGTGCTCGTCAACGACGGCTCGCCCGACAACTCGGGCGCGGTGTGTCGCGCGCTCGCGAACGCACGGCCGCACGTGCGCTTCATCGACCTGTCGCGGAACTTCGGCGAGCACAACGCCGTGATGGCTGGCCTCAACCATTGCAGCGGCGATGCCGCGGTGATCCTCGACGACGACTTCCAGAATCCGCCATGCGAGGTGCGCAAGCTCGTCGACAAACTCGGGGAGGGTTTCGACGTCGTCTGGTCGCGTTACGAGGTGAAGCGGCACGGCTGGTTCCGCAACCTGGGCAGCCGGTTCAACGACAGCGTCGCGACGCTGATGCTCGGCAAGCCGCGAGGTCTCTACCTGTCGTCCTTCAAGGCGATCTCGCGCTTCGTGATCGACGAGGTCGTGCGCTACCGCGGACCCTTCCCCTACCTCGACGGATTGGTGCTGCGGATCACGCGCAACTACACCACCGTGCTGGTCCAGCACGACGCGCGGCAGGAGGGCAAGTCGGGCTACACGCTGCGCAAGCTGGTTTCCTTGTGGCTCAACATGTTCACGGGTTTCTCGGTGCTGCCGTTGCGGCTCGCGTCGTTCGCCGGCATCACCGTGGCGCTGATCGGGGCCTTGCTCGGCGTGTGGTTCCTGATCGAGCGTCTGAACCATCCCGAGATCCCGAGCGGTTGGGCTTCCATCATCGTGACGGTGCTGATCGTGTCCGGAATCCAGCTGTTGGTGCTCGGCGTGATCGGCGAGTATCTGGGCCGGCTGTTCCTGCAGGACAACGGCCGGCAACAGTTCGTCGTGCGTGGCCGCGTGAATTGCGGCGGCGGAGCCGGCGATGACAAGGCAAGGAATGAGACCTAGCTACTCGGGCAAGCGGGTCCTCGTGACCGGTGGACTCGGTTTCATCGGCAGCAACCTCGCGCTCGAGCTCGCAGACCTCGGCGCCGAGGTCACGATCGTGGACTCGCTGATTGCCAACCATGGCGGCGACATGCGCAACGTGGCGCCGATCGCGGAGAGTGCGCGCATCCACGTGACGGACCTCAGGGACGTGGGTGCGCTGCGCGTCGTGGTCAAGGACCAGGACTTCGTGTTCCATCTAGCGGGTCAAGTGAGTCACGGCGACAGCATGCGCGATCCCGAGCTCGACCTCGCCGTCAACTGCTCGTCGACCATCAACCTGCTCGAGGCGTGCCGGCACGAGAATCCACGCGCCGTGCTGCTCTACACGTCCACGCGTCAGGTCTACGGCTGCCCGGCACGCCTGCCGGTCGACGAAGACCATCCGACGATCCCCGTCGACGTGAACGGCATCAACAAGCTGGCCGCCGAGTACTACCACCTGCTCTACCACCGCACCTACGACCTGCAATCGGTCGTGCTGCGGTTGACCAACACGTATGGCCCCAGGCAGCAGATCAAGAACGACCGGCAGGGGTTCGCGGGCGTCTTCCTGTTCCGGGCCATGCGCGGCGAGAAGCTCCAGATCTACGGCAATGGCGAGCAGCGCCGTGACTTCAACCACGTCGACGACGTCGTGAACGCGATGCTGCTGGCCGCGGTCACCGAGAACTGCCGCGGGCGCGTCTTCAACCTCGGTGCGACAGCACACCATTCGCTGAACGAATTCGCCGCCATGCTCGCGGGGCTCACGGACTTTTCGGTCGAACACGTGCCGTTCCCGAGCGATCGCCGGCTGATCGACATCGGCGACTACTACGGCGATTGGTCGCGCTTCGCCGCCGCGACGGGCTGGCGGCCGCAGATCGGGCTGCAGCAGGGATTGGCGAGCACGATCGAGTTCTTCCGGCGACACGCCGACGTCTATCTGAGATGAAGCCCGTCGTCATGTTCGAATATCGCGAGCAGCTGGACACGCTGCGCGCGGAGCTCATGGCGGCGGTGACGAGGGTGCTCGATTCGGGCACGCTGATCCTCGGTCCGGAGGTCGAGCGCTTCGAACGCGCCTTTGCCAGCACACTCGGCCACGGCGGCGCGGTCGGCGTCAACAGCGGCACCGATGCGCTGGCGATCGCGCTGCGCGCGCTCGGCATCGGTCCCGGCGACGAAGTGCTGACCGTAACGAACACGGCGGTGCCCACCGTCAGCGCGATCCGGAGCACGGGTGCAATGCCGGTGTTCTGCGATGTCGATCCCGACACGGCGCTGCTCGATCTCGAGGATGCGGTGCGTCGCGTCGGTCCGCGCACACGCGCGATCGTGCCCGTGCACCTGTATGGCAACGTCGTCGACGTGGAGCGGCTCGCTTCGCGTCTTCTGGGCTCGGGCGTGCGCATCGTCGAGGATTGCGCGCAGTGCCATGGCGCTTTGCTGCGCGGCAGGCCGGCTGGCACGTTCGGCGATGCTGCCGCGTTCTCGTTCTACCCGACCAAGAACCTCGGCGCGTTCGGCGACGGCGGCCTCTGTTTCGCGCGAGACCCGGCGCTGGTGGCAGCCATGCGCAGCATCCGCATGTACGGATTCGAAGCCAGCTACTACGCGGAGCGCGAAGGCATCAACAGCCGGTTGGACCCGCTGCAGGCGGCCCTGCTCGGCGTCAAGCTGCCACACCTGGGCCGGTTCGTGGCGCGGCGCCGCGAGCTGGCAGCCCGCTACGACCGCGCGCTGTCGCCGCGGATCCGGCGCATCGTCGCGGGCCCCGAGGTCGCGCACGGCTATCACCTCTACGTCGTGCGCGTTCCCGAGCGCGAACGCGTGCGCGAGGCACTGCGCCAGCGCGCGATCATGACCGGCGTGCACTACCCGGATCCGATCCATCGCATGCGCGGTTATGCGTTCCTCGGGCTCGCTGCAGGCCATCTGCCACACACCGAGGCCCTCGCCGCAGAAGTGGTGTCGCTGCCGCTCTACCCGGAGCTGCCCGAGGCCAGCGTGGACCGCGTCGCTGCCGAGCTCAATGCGCTCGTCGGCTGACGGATGGCCACGAGGAACAGCGAGCTGCCGAACGGCTTCCTGGACAGCAGCCGGTTCTCGGCGCGGACCAACGCGAGCAGTGTCTTGTTGATCCATCGCGGTGGCAGCGAAAT
>DASRJH010000306.1:0-5112 GCA_035649575.1 Planctomycetota bacterium | reverse complement strand
ACTGCTGCCGGTGCTCAAGGATCGCGGCGGCGAAGGCCGCCACGCGATCTGCAAGCGCGGCGACGAGTATGGCACGGTGTCGAGCTCGCTGATCGCGATCCCCGCGCACGACCAGACACGGCTGCTCTGGCGCTACGCGGCGGGGCCACCGGACATCACCGAGTATCGCAACTACGGCAACCTCGGCCGCCGGCTGTTGCCCGAAGCGACGGAGTGAAGCCGCGACAACGCGGGTTCAGCGCGGCAACGCGGCGAGGTTCAAGGTCGCATCGGCCTTTGCCTTCTCGGCGCGTTCGCGCACGACGCCGGTGATGTTCGCGTCCGCGAGCATCTTGCCGGCGAGCTGGACTGCGCGTTCATACATGCCGCGCGCCTTCTTCAGGTTCTCGTCCGACGTCATGTGATACTGCAGGATCACAGCGGCGTCGTTGAGCAGCTGCGGTGAGTCGGGTTCCTTCTCGAGCGCGTTCTGGTAGGAGCTCCACGCGTCCGGAAACCGCCCGGTCTCGCGGCAGAGGAACGCGTGGTTGTTCCACGCGTCGGCCGAGTCCTTGAGGCAGGCGACGACGTGGTTGAGGTCGCGGCTGTTCTCGACGCGCTTTCCGGCATAGGCGCGGTGGGCCAGGAAGTCGATGGTGGCGCCCACCTCGCCGCGTTTGTCGCCCGGGAGCGCGCGCACCATGTCCGCGAAGGCCGGGGCGCTGATCGCGGCGAGCTTCGCCGCGTGTCGTTCCGCCGCGTCGTGGTCGTCCTGGTTGTAGGCGCACCGGAACAGGTAGTAGAGGTTGTTCGTGGCCGCGGGGTTGCCGGCCAGCGCGTCCTCGAAGCACTTCTGCGCCTCGGCCCAGCTGCCGCCGTCGAAGCACGCGCGGCCCTCGTGGAAGCGCAGCGTCGCGGCCTTCTCGGGCTGTGCTTTCGTTCCGGCCGCGTAGCGACGGTGCGCCTCGGCATAAGCGGCTCGCCGCGTCTTCCAGTCGATCTCGATCAGGAACGCGTTGTGGTCGAGCGAGGCGTCCGGATCGATGGCCAGCGCGTCGACGAAGTGGGCGCGGCCCGCGGCCGTGCGCTGGTCCATGAAGGCGAGCTGGCCGAGTGCTATGTGCGGGTGCGCGCGCGTCGGATCGAGCTCACACGCGCGCTGGAACGAACGGATCGCGAGCTGGCGCTGCACGTCGATGGCGCCGACCAGATCGGCGGCAGCCTGGCCGGTCAGCTTCTGCTCGTTGTGCTGCTGCAACAGACCGCGGAAGCGATCCGTCGCGATGCGGCCGAGCAGGATGTGAGCGCCGGCGCGCGTGGGATGCCGGCGAACCGCTTCTTCGGCCTGGTGGATGGCCTGCTCCCAGTCGCCGAGCAGGTAGCGCGCCTGTGCGAGCACGAGGCGGCTGTCCTCGTCGTCGGGCGCCGCGCGCAGCACGCTCTCCGCGATTTCGGCGGCATCGGCCCACAGGATCTCGGGGTTCGACGCGCCGCGTTCCATCTCGGCCTGCAACAGCAGCGTGCGGGCCAGCATGCCCTGCACTTCGATCATGCCGGGAAAGCTCTTTCGCGCTGCATCGAGCAGGTCGACGGCTTCCTTGAAACGGCCGCTGCGGCCGAGACATCGCCCCGCGGCGACGACCCAGTCGGGCCGCTGCGGCTCGGCCTTGGCCAGCGCCAGGAATGCATCGGCCGCCTCGCTGAAGCGGCCGCGGTTCTCGGCGCCGAACGCGCGCTCGCGCAGCGACGGTTCCTGGGTCGTGGGGGGCGCCGTGGTCTCTGCCTGGCAGTGAAGAGTCGCGGCGAGCACGAGCCAGAGCACGCAAGAGGAGGGACTCAGCATCTCACTTGCCTTGCAACAGCCGTTCCGCTGCCTGCAGGTGCCGGCGGGCACCGCCGCGTCGTTCGCCGGGGAAGTGCTTCTGGCTCTGCAGCGCCGCGGCCTTCGCAGCGGCCGCGTCCTGCGAGTGCTTGAGGTGCCAGAGCGCGAGGTTCTCGTAGCAGTCGCCGACGGCCTCGTCGAGCTGCTGGCGCTCGTTGGCATCGTCGGGCGGGCTGTCGCGCAGCGCCTTCTCGCCGTCGGCGATCGCCGCGTCGAGCAGCTTCTTGGCCTGCGGCCAATCGCGTTCGAGGTGGTAGATCGCGATCAAGGCGCAGTCGTTGCGCAGGCGCACGCTCTGCGGGTCGAGCTGCTGCGCGCGCTGGTAGACCTTGTAGCTCTGTTCGTACATGGCCTTGGCCTCCTCGCGCTTGCCGGCGCGTTCGAGCTCGTTGCCGTGATCGCGCGCGAACAAGCCCGCGTTGTTGAGCATCTCGAGGTCGCTGTCGGCAGCGTCGCACGCGATCCGGTAGATCGCTTCGACCTTCGCGAGATCCTTCGCCCGGAAGTGCTTGTCGGCGACGCGCATGATGCCGAGCTTGGTCGTCTCGAGCAGGCCGAGGTCCTCGCCGATGCGGTCGGGACGCAACCGCACGGCCTCGAGCAGCCAGGCCTCCGCGTTGGCGAGGTCGTCGCTGTTCAGCGCGATGTTGCCCTTCTTGCCGAGGCACATCGCGACCCACTGTTCGCAGCTGTCGCGGTAGTCGACGTTCTGCGCCATCGACCGCGAGAAACTCTCGCGCGCGGCATCGAGGGTCTGCTGGGCCCGCGCGTTGTCGCCGCTCTCGCGCTCGGCGCCGGCCAGCAGGTAGCGGGCCCTGCCGAGGTAGAACAGGCTCGTCGCGTCGGTGCGCGGCGACAGCGCTTCGATCGCGAGCGGCAGCTGCTGCTGCGCCGCCGCCGTGGTCACGAGGGCCCCGAGCAGCGCCTGATCGTCGGGGCGCCTCTTCGCGGCCCGCACGAACACGTTGACGGCCTCGGCGGGCGCGCCGGCCCACTGCTCCGTGGTCGACCACAGCGTGCACGTGGCGGCGTCGAGCCGATCGTTCTCTTCGAGCAGGCGGAACGAGGCGCGCGCCGCGACGAGCAGTTCCTTGTCGTCGCTGCCCGCCTGCTTCTTGGCCGCGTAGGCGCGCGACGCGGCATTCGCGCGCAGCGTGTGCACCGCGAGCAGTTCGTCCTGCTTGCCGCCGCCCAGCGACTGCAGGTGCAGCAACAGGCCCGAAGCGTTTTTCGTCGCGCCCTCGACGTCGCCGGCTTCGTACATGGCTTCTCCGAGCAGCTGCCGCGGCCGGACGGG
Organism: Planctomycetota bacterium; assembly: GCA_035649575.1. GTDB lineage: Bacteria > Planctomycetota > UBA1135 > UBA1135 > UBA2386 > DASVAL01. The sequence continues at coordinate 1,954 of DASRJH010000306.1, read as the reverse complement.
CTCGCTGTCGAGTTCGACGCCGCGCTTCAGCGCCGTGACGGCATCCTGGAACAGCAGGTCGGCACCCTTGCGGCCCGAGTCGCGGCCTGCCCGCGCGAGCTGCAGCGTGATCTCGCCGCGCAGGTGATGGAACGGCGCGTAGTCGCGGCATTCCTTGCCGATGCCGTCGAGCACGGTCAAAGCACCGTCGAAGTCCTGGGCGCCCACCTTGGCCGTCACGGCTGGGGTCACCTTCGCGAGCACCTCGGCAGCGCCGCCTTGGGATGCAGCCTTGGGCCCCACTGCGCTGCGCTGCGTCGAGGCGATCTCGGTCGCGCCCTTCTGGCGCAGCAGGCTCGCCGCTTCGCGTCGCTGGTAGGGGTAGTAGCGCACCGCGTTCTCGCAGAACGGACGGTAGGCCTCGAACGGCTGCTTGCCGTGCTCCTTGAGCAGCACGGCGATGTTCTGCCAGGCGTCGCCAACGGCCTCTTCGAGGACTTCGCGTTCGCGCTTGCGGGCGTCCCGCTCGTCGGCGGTGCGCTGGTCGGGCAAAGCACCTTCGCGCAGCGGCTCCTCGCGCGGCAGAACATCGAGCTGCGCCTGGCCGATGGCGATCGCGCGATCGAACAGCGCGCGCGCGCGGTCGAAGTCGCGGTTCAGGTGATAGATCAGCATGAGACCGCTGTCGTTGGTGATGCGCGCGTCGTCAGGCGACAGTTCCACTGCCTTCTGGTAGTGCGCGTAGCTGCGTTCCCAGAGCTGCATCGCCGCTTCCTGCTCGCCTTGCTTCGCGACCCTGACGCCGAGGTCGCGCGCGGCGAGCCCGGCGTTGTTGTAGACGAAGCCCCAGCGATCGGGGTGCCGCTGCAGCACCTTCTCGTTGAACGCGAGCGTCTTCTGCAGCGCATCCTCGCCGCTCTCCGACAGCGCGCGGCTGATGGCGAACACGAGACCCGTGTAGTGGCTGCCGAAGCTGTCGGGCAGCTGCGGCCTGCCGTCCTCGTAGGTCGTCGTGAGCGGGGTGCGGTCGTCGGCCGCGAACAGGTGCGTCTCGGCGTTGGCCAGGTTGCCCATGTCGAGCGAGGTGCGCGCCAGCGACAGTTCGCAGAGCGCGAGCCACTGGTTGGTGTTCGCGGCGTGGCCGGGCACCATCGCGTGGTACTCGCTGAAGATCGCCCTCGCCTTGCCGTACGTCGCCAAGGCACCCTGGAAGTTGCCCTCCTGGCGCAGCTGGTCGGCGCGGGTGTACACGGCGCGGCCCTGATGCCAGCGCAGGATCGTCGCGCCCGGATTCTCGCGCACGAACCGCCCGTAGGCGCCGATCAGCGCGTCGTGCTGGCCTGCGCCTACCATCCATTTGATGTAGGCGTCGTGGATCTCGGACTCCTGCGGCCACTGGCGCAGGCCGCGTTCGAGTTCTTGGATGCCGGCTGCGGCCTGACCGAGCTGTTCGTGGATCACCGCAATCTGCGTCGTCGCTTCCCCCGGATACTCGGGCCGCACGCTCGCGAAGAGGCTCATCGCGCGCGAGGCGAGCTCGCTCGTGTGCTGCTCGACGGGAACGTTCCCGTGCGCGTCGGGCTTGCCGGCCTTGACCTCTGCCTCGCGTGCCGCGACGAAGCAGCGCATGTCGCAGCGGGCCGCCATCAAGTTGGCCTCGGTGGCGAGGCGGTTTCCCGACGTCGTCTTGAGCGCGGTGAAGCCCTGCGCGGCGCGCAGGGCCGCCTCGCTGCCGTGTTCGAAGTCGCCGAGGTCGAAGTAGCAATCGGCGAGCATGCGGAACGCGCGCGGCTCGGCGTTCTCCTCGACGCCTTCGAGCGCGCGCTGGAAGTTCTGCACCGAATCCTGCAGCAGCAGTTCGGTCATCTTGCCGCCCATCCTCGCGAGGCGCAGTCCGCCCTCGGCGGCGACGAGACGGGCCTCGCGCAGCCGAGGGTTCTGCGCCAGCAGCTCGTCCGTGATCTCGAGGGCGTCG
>DASRJH010000305.1:0-16777 GCA_035649575.1 Planctomycetota bacterium | reverse complement strand
CCTGGCCTGTTCTTTTCCAATGCGTACTCTGTTCTCCGTCTGTCTGGCTGCAACGGCTCTGGTTGCACAATCAAGTCCTGTCATCGACGAGCCTCATCTGGCAGGCGTTCTCGAACCCCTCGCAGCCGCGCAGTTCCTGCTGCCGCTTCATGGGTTCACTTCGGCGCAGCTCGCTTATTCTCCTGTGCCTTGTCCTGCGCTGCGAGCCGGCGATTCTGCGCTCTACGTGCCGGACCCGCTGTTGTGTTCTGCGAGCTACGCCGGTGCAGACGTGGCGCAGCTCGTGTGCGCCGTGCCGCAGGGCGTCATCGTGCTGCTCGATGCCTCGTCGTCGCTGGCGCTTCATGTGATGGCAGTTCCTGCAGGGACCTGGTCGATGCCGACCGGAATCTGCATCGACGGCGCGAGGGAGCAGGTCGTGTTGCTCGATTCTGCCCAGCCGAGCTTGCTGCGCATCGCGCTCGCGGACCTGCGCGCGGGAAACGCGCAGTTCACGTGGACCGCCCTGCCGTCCGCCTGGAGCGCGGTCAGGGGCATCGCGTTCGACAGCGAGCGTGATCGCGTCGTCGGTCTCGACCCGACTACGGGCGACCTGCTGCAACACACCGCGTCCGAGCCGAGCCTCGTCGCCGGATCGCTGCGGCCGCTGGCTACGGTGTTCTCGTTCGGCTTCGCGCCGGCCGTGAACCCCTCGACCGGCAGCGTCGACGTCGACCTGTTCATCACGAGTGGCGACGAACGCATGCTGACCGACCGGTGGACGTGGAATGCCGCGACAACCGACGACGAGCTTGCGACGCTGCGCGCCACCGTGTTGACGAGCACGTGGGTGCCGCCCTGCCCGGACCCGGCAGCGATCACCTACGATGCGCTCAACGATCGGCTCGTGGTCGCCGACAGCGAGGTCGACGAAATGACGATCTACGCGGGCGCCAACGTGTTCGAGACCAGTCGCACCGGTGTCGTGGCGCGCACGAGCACGACGGTCACCTACACTCCCGAACCGTCGGGAATGACGCTCGACCCTGTCACGCGAACGTTCTACTTCTGCGACGACGACCGCGACAAGATCTACGTCGTGGCCACGGGGCCAGACGGGCTGCTGCACACGGCGGACGATTCGATCCGTTCGTTCAGCGTGCGCAACTTCTGCGCCGACGCGGAGAGCCTCGCCTTCGACAGCGCGACGGGAACCCTGTGGATCGCGGGCGGCATCGCCAATCTGCTGCACAAGCTGCGGCCCGGCGCGAACGGGATCTTCGACGGCACGCCGCCGAACGGTGACGACGTGCTCGCCAGTTTCGACGTCGCAGGGTTCGGAGTGACGGATCTGGGTGGTGTCGCGCTGCGTCCCGCCGATGGCGGCCTCTACGTGCTGGGCCTGCCGAAGACCCGCCTCCTGCACCTGAACGACCAGGGGCAGCTCGTGCGCGTGATCACGCTGCCGGCCACCTCGATGGTCAGGCCCGCAGGTCTCGTGTTCGCTCCGAGCACGGTCGGGGCAGGGGACAGCCTGTTCCTCGTCGACCGCGGCCACGACAACGACCTCGAGCCATTCGAGAACGACGGCAAGTTGCGCCAGTACACGCTGCCGGCACCCGTGGTGACCAACCAACCACCTGTCGTGAGCGCCGGACCCGATGTCGCCACGTCGACCAATTCGGCCGCGCACCTCGCAGGCCTGGTCAGTGACGACGGCCTGCCGTTCGGTCTCCTGACGGTCGAATGGCACCCGATGGCGGGCCCTGGCACGGCGACGTTCTCGGCGCCAACGCAACCCGTGACCGACGCCTCGTTCTCGGCCGCGGGCAGCTACACGCTCGAGCTCAGCGCCTACGACGGCGAACTCGTGCGTGTGGACACGGTCGTGGTCACGGTGACGCAGCCCAACCTGCCGCCGGTCGTCGATGCCGGACCCGACGTCGCTACCGTGGGCACGTCCGCGGCACACCTCGCGGGCAATGTCAGCGATGACGGCCTGCAGGGCCCATTGGCGATCCAGTGGACCCAGCTCTCCGGCCCTGGCACAGCGTCCTTCACGGCGCCCAACCAGGCCGTGTCCGACGTCTCGTTCTCCGCCGTGGGCAGCTACACCATCCAGCTCAGCGCCTTCGATGGCGAGCTCACGAGCACGGACACGGTCGTCGTCGCGGTGGCGCAACCCAACCTCGCGCCCGTCGTGAATGCCGGGCCCGACGTGACCACCGTGATTCCATCGATGGCGCACCTCGTGGGCACGGTGAGCGACGACGGCCTGCAGCGCCCGCTGACGATCCAGTGGCGCCAGCTCTCGGGCCCCGGCCTCGCGTCTTTCACAGCGCCGGCGCAACCCGTGACGGACGTCTCGTTCTCGCTCGCGGGCAGCTACACGCTCGAGCTCAGCGCCTTCGATGGCGGGCTCACGAGCACGGATACGGTCGTGGTCACCGCGCAGCCAGCGGCCAGCATCACCTTCAACCGGGCCATCTCGACCGGCAACGACGACGCCGAAGAGAGGCCGACCAAGATCGACCGTGGCAGCCAGACTCTCGAGATGGTGCTCGACGGCACGGTGAGCCAGGTCGTCGGCCTGCGGTTCACGAGCGTTGCGATTCCGAAGGGCGCTGTCATCACGTCGGCGTATCTGCAGTTCACGACCGAGAGGGTCACGTCGGTCGCGACCCAGCTCTCGATCGTCGGCCAGGCCAGCGACAACGCGGCCCCGTTCCAGACGGCGCTGCTGAACATTTCGAGCCGCCCCGACACCACGGCCAGTGTCGCCTGGGCACCGGCACCGTGGACCGTCGTGGGTCAGGCCGGCCTCGACCAGCGCACGCCGAGTCTCGCGAGCATCGTGCAGGAGATCACGAACCGCGCGGGCTGGGCCTCTGGCAACGCGATGGTGTTCGTGATCACGGGGACCGGCTGCCGCACTGCGACCTCCTACAACAGGAGCCACGCTGCCGCTCCGAATCTCGTCGTCACCTACCACATGTGAGCGATCGAGCCTCGGGCGCGCTCGTCTCACAATGAACAGATCCGGTGCTGCAGCCGAACTGCGACGTGAGAGTGGAGATAACGTTTCGCGTCCCCGCGGGTGAACCCGCTCGCCCTGCTGGCCGCCACCTCCATGCGTACTCCTCTCGCCATTTGTCTCGCCGCAGCGGCGCTCGTTGCACAATCACACTCGCCCCTCGACGAACCCCGGTCGTCGGGCCTTCTCGAACCCATCGCGAAGCTCCCGGGCAGCCACACCATCGAGCGCAGCGCGTTGGACAATGAGTTGACGAGCGCGGACACGGTCGTGGCCCGCTTTCGGCAATCCAACCAACCACCCATCGTGAAGGCGGGGCCCGACGTCGGCACCGTGATCACGGCCGCGGCGCACCTCGCAGGCGCCGTCACTGACGACGGCCTGCCTGGCAGTCTGCTGGCGGTCCATTGGGACCTGCTCGCGGGTCCCGGCACCGCGACCTTCTCTGCGTCGACACAACCCGTGACCGACGTCTGGTTCTCGGTCGCGGGGAGCTACACGCTCGAGCTCAGCGCCTTCGATGGCGCACTGACGAGCACGGACACGGTAGTCGTCACGGTGCAGGAACTTCCTGTCATCCTGGAGCGGGCCATAACGACCGGCAACGACGACGTCGAACAGCAGCCCAACAGACTGGACCGCAGCGGCAAGACCCTCGAAATGGTGACGGACAGCTCGGTGAACCAGGTCATCGGGCTCCGATTCGAGGACGTTGCGATTCCGCGTGGTGCCGTCATCTCGTCGGCGCACGTGCAGTTCGCCGCCGAGAAGGTCTCGTCGATCCCGACGCAGCTATCGATCTCCGGCGAGGCCAGCGACAGCGCCGCCCCCTTCCAGCCGAGGAGCAACCAGGTCTCTGGCCGGCCGACCACCAGAGCAGACGTGGCTTGGGCTCCCGCGGCTTGGAAGATCATCCACGAGGAGGGCCCGAATCAGTGCACTCCGAACCTCAATCGCATCGTGCAGGAGATCACGAGCCGTCCGGGCTGGAACGCCGGCAACTCGATCGTCCTCAAGATCTCGGGGACCGGCTGCCGCATTGCGACTTCCTACGAGAAGAGACCAAGCGGCGCCGCGAAGCTCATCGTCACCTACCACGCCGGCAGCTAGGTGAACCTCGTCGCGCGCGCTTCCCGCGCGCAATCTCGGCGCGCCCCGTCTCACAATGGAATTGACTGTTGCGCGCAAACGGCAACGAGATGCGGTCAGAGATAACGTTGGGCATCGGGAGATCTCCCGACCACCTTGCACCTGCTGGCCGGCTCACCTGGCCTGAGCTCTTTCCATGCGCACGCCTCTCACCATTGGTCTCGCCGCAACGGCTCTCGTTGCACAATCGGGCTCGGTCATCGACCCGCCCCAGCTGGCCGGCGTCCTCGAACCCGCCGCCGCCTCGCAGTTCCTGCTGCCCCTTCATGGGTTCACTTCGGCGCAGCTCGCCTATTCACCAGTGCCCTTCCCCGCACTCGTGGCTGGTGGGTCACCGCTCTACGTCCCGGATCCGATGTTGTGCTCGGCGAACTACGCTGGCGCCGATGTGGCGCAACTCGTGTGCGCAGCGCCGGAGGGCGTCATCGTGCTGCTCGATGCCACGCCGTCGCTCGCGTTGTACGTGGTCGCCGTTCCCGCGCTGACGTGGTCGTCGCCCACGGGTCTCTGCATCGACGCCAACCAGCAGCAACTCGTGGTGCTCGATGCCGCAGTGCCGAGCTTGCTGCGCGCGAATCTCGCGGACCTGCGCGCCGGAAACGCTCAGTTCAAGACGCAGCTGTTGCCGGCTGCGTGGAGCAGCGTCAAGGGAATCGCCTACGACGTCGCGCGTGACCGCATCCTCGGTTTCGACCCGGCTACGGGAGAACTGCTGCAGCAATCGGCCTTCGAACCGACCATCGAAGCCGGCTCGCTGCGGCCCTTGTCGGCGGTGCTCTCGTTCGGCTTCGCGCCGACCGCCTCGTCCAACCACGACCTGTTCGTCACGAGCGGCGACGAGACCTTGCTGACCGACCAATGGACGTGGAATCTCGCGACGACCGACGCCGACACGGCGACGTTGCTGGCCACCGTGATGACGAGTGAGTGGGTGCCGCCGAGCCCGGACCCGTCGGGCCTCACCTACGATCCACTCAACGATCGGCTCGTGGTCACCGACAGCGAGGTCGACGAAATGCCGATCTACGCGGGCAAGAACACGTTCGAAATCAGCCGCGCCGGTATCGTGGCGCGTTCGACCACGACCCTGGCCTACACGCCCGAACCAGCGGGACTGACCCTCGACCCGGCGAAGCGCGAGTTCTACATCAGCGACGACGACCGCGACAAGATCTACGTCGTGGCCACGGGCGCGGACGGCTTGCTGAACACAGCGGACGATTCCGTGCGTTCGTTCAGCGTGCGCAACTTCTGTCCCGACGCGGAGGGCCTCGCGTTCGACGGCGCGCGGGGCGTGCTGTGGATCGCCGGCGGCGCCGCCCACCTGCTGCACAAGCTGCAGGCGGGCGCCAACGGGATCTTCGACGGCACGCCGCCGAACGGTGACGATGTGCTCACGAGTTTCGACGTGGCTCCGTTCGGAGTCACGGATCCGAGCGGTGTCGCGCTGCGTTCCGGCGATGGCGGCCTCTACATACTCGGCGTCCCGAAGACGCGGCTCTTGCACATGAATCACCTGGGCCAGCTCGTGCGCGTGATCACGCTGCCGGCCACCTCGATGATCAGGCCCCAGAACATCGTGTTCGCTCCGAGCACGGTCGGAGCCGGGGAGAGCCTGTTCCTCGTCGACCGCGGCCACGACAACGACGTCGAGCCGACCGAGAACGACGGCAAGATGCGCGAGTACGGGATTCCCGCGCCCGTGCAGATCAACCAACCGCCGATCGTGAACTCAGGGCCCGATGCCGGCGCGCTGACCACCTCGGCGGCGCACCTCGCGGGCACTGCCATCGACGACGGCCTGCCTGGCGGCCCGCTGACGTTCGAGTGGCACATGGTCTCGGGCCCGGGCACGGCGTCCTTCACGGCGCCGACGCAACTCGCGACGGACGTCTCGTTCTCCGCCGCGGGCAGCTACGCGCTCGAGCTCAGCGCCTTCGATGGCGAGCTCGTGAGTGCGGACCCGCTCGTGATCACGGTGCAGCAAGGAAACCTGCCGCCCGTCGTCGATGCCGGGCCCAGCGTGACGATCCCGAGCACCTCGTCGGCGCACCTCGCGGGCACTGCGAATGACGACGGACTGCCTGGCCCCGTGACGATGCAATGGAGCATGCTCTCGGGCCCCGGTTCAGCGACGTTCACGGCGCCGACGCAACTCGAGACCGACGTCTCGTTCTCGGCCGTGGGCAGCTACACGCTCGAGCTCAGCGGCTTCGATGGCGAGTTCACGAGCACGGACACGGTCGTGGTCACGGTGCGACCCGTCTTCACCGTGGAGCGGGCCATCATCAGCGGCAACGACGACGCCGAACAGAAGGGCACCAAAGTGGACCTGAAGAACGGCACGCTCGAGATGGTGCTCAATGGCGGCGTGAATCAGCTCGTCGGATACCGGTTCGCGAGCCTCACGATTCCGGCCGGTGCCGTCATCATGTCGGCGAACATCCAGTTCACGACGGAGACTGCCACGACGACCGGGACCCAGCTGTTCATCGCCGGCCAGGCCAGCGACAACGCACTGACGTTCCAGGGCCAGGCAAACAACATCTCGCTGCGCCCCGTCACAGCAGCCAGGGTCACGTGGCAGCCCTTGTCGTGGACCGTCGTCGGTCAGGCCGGCGACAACCAGCGCACGCCGAACCTCAAGAACGTCGTGCAGGAGATCACGAACCGCCCGGGTTGGGTTTCCGGCAACGCGATGGCCTTCGTGGTCAGCGGGAGCGGCCTCCGAGTGGCGAGCTCCTACAACAAGAACCGCAACCGCGCAGCGAAGCTCGTCGTCACCTACTACGCCCCGTGAGCGATCGCGCCGGCATCTAGCCGGCCTCGTCCATCGTGCGCTCGTCGCACGAGGCACTCGAGAAACGGTCGCGCCAGCAGCTAGGTGGTCGAGCGCGTTCGACGGTCTGCGGCGAACGCGTCGTTGACTTCGCGTCGCCCATCGCCCAGCGTTGCGCGCGATGACCCTCGGCCAGGAGCTGCTCGGGAACGGCCGCGGCCGCGTACTGCTGTTCTGCTGGCTCGGTTGGGTGTTCGACTTCTTCGACCTCTTCTTGTTCAGCCTGCTGAACAAGAAGATCGCCAAGGACCTGGGGCTCGACGAGAACCTCGACATCGCCTGGATCGACGGCTGGGTCATGTTCGCGACGGCGTTCGGCGGCTTCGGGCTCGGCTGGGTCGCCGATCGCTGCGGCCGCCGCCCCGCGATGGTGTGGAGCATCCTGATCTACTCCCTCGGCACGGTCGCGACGGGGTTCGCCGACGGCTACTGGACCCTGCTCGCCGCCCGCGTCGTCACCGCGATCGGCGTCGGCGGCGAATGGGGCATCGGCCATGCGCTCATTGCCGAGACCTACCCGCTGCACCTGCGCGGTCGCGCAGCGGGCATCCTGCAGGCGGGCACGCCGTTCGCCATCGCGCTGGCCGCAGCGTTCGGCTGCTACTGCAGCGATGCGATCGGTTGGCGGAACTGCTTCCTGCTCGCGGGGCTGCCCGCGATCCTCGTGTTCTTCGCGCGTAGAGCCGTGCCCGACCACAGCGACCTGCGCACCCGCGAACCGGGTTCGTTCCTCGAGCTCGTGCGCGGCGAGTACCTCTACCGCAGCCTCGCGATGTGGGTGCTCGTCGCCGTGCACCTCGCTGCATTCTGGAGCAGCTACAGCTGGATGCCGCGCATCCTGCTGGGCCGCGGCTTCACGATGCACGAGCTCGGCCACTATCAGATCACGGTGGCGGCGGCGCAGTTCGCGGGCAACGTGTCGTTCGGTTTCTTCGCCGACCGGTTCGGGCGACGCCCAGTGTTCGTCGCGTACTGCTGCGTGTTCACGGCCGGCCTCTTGTTCATCGCATGCAAACTCGACGAGCTGGTCTGCAACGGTGCCTGGATCACGGCGGCGATGGCGTTCACGGCGCTCGGACTCGGTACGTGGTCGGCGTTCGGCCCGCTGTTCGCCGCGAACTACCCCGAACGGCTCCGCGCGATGGCGAGTTCGGGCATCTACAACCTCGGCCGCACGCAGCAACTCATCGTGCAGCCGATCGCGGGGACGATCCGCCACGGCGGTTCGGACGCGGGCGTGCTGCTGCTCGGTGCGTCGATGGCGGTTCTCAGCGCGCTCTTGATCTTCGCCGTGCCCCAAGGGCAGAAGCGCGATTGACCCGGCTCGCAGCACCCGGCGACGGCGCCTATTTCCCCTTCTCGGCAGCCACGATGTCTCTCTCGATGACGTCGCGTCGTTCCCTGAGCTTCGGCCCGCGCTTGTCGTTCGGATGCGCGGCGAGGTAGCCGTCGATCGTCATCAGCGCTTCGCGGTAGAGCGGGGGCCGCAAGGCCAGAAACCTGTCGACCGCGAACAGCACGTCGTCGGCGTCGTCGGGCTTCTCGAGCTGCGCGATGGGCGCAAAGCGGTTGTACAGGCTCTGCACCTTCGCCACGTCAGCCGCCGCGTCCGGATAGCGGCTCACGACGTCCTTGTAGTTCTTCAGCCACAGCTGCGCGTTGCGCGCGAGCTCGCGCGCGGCCGGGCGCGGCTGATCGATCCCGAGGTGCGTCCTTTCGAACTCCTCCATCGCGGTGAGCGAGTTCTTCGCGAGGGTCAGGTTCGACTGGTCCTTGTCGCGCGCAATCCGAGCATTGATCTGCTCGCGCAGCTCCTGGATGTGCCTCAGGGTCTCGGCGTCGGGCTCGCGCATCTCGGCGCTCTTGCAAGAATCGAGCGCGCGCGAGAACTCCCCCTGTGCCAGCTGGGTCCTTGCCGTCTCGAGCCAATGCTGCGGAGACCCCTGCTCGCGGTAGTACTCGCCCGCACCCAGCAACCGCAGCGCGACGAGCAGGCCGACGAACGACAGCGTGCCCCACATCACCCAGTTGATCCACGCAGGCCGCTTTTCCTTGCGCTTGTGATGGCCGTGGTGCCCGCCCGCGTGGTGCTCGGCCGCGTGGTGCCCGGCCGCATGGTGACCTGCATGGTGGCCCGCAGCATGGTGGCCGGCAGCATGGTGGCCGGCAGTACGGTGCGCTGGTGCAGAACCCGCCGCGGCCGGCGCAGCTCGGCGCGGTTGCTGCGGCGCGGCCGCGTGCGCCGTTTGAGGTGCTTGCGGTTGGGGCTTGCGCTGGGGCTGCGGCTGCGGCGGCGCCGGCGACGCCGCGCGTTCGTCGACGAACGTCAGCGTCGTGTCGCCGATCTGGATCCGATCGTTCGGCTTCAACGCTCGAGCGACGCACTCCTCGCCGTTGACCTTGACCTTCTGCTCGGCGTTCGCGAGCTCGAGCCGGTAGCCGTTCTGCACGTGGATCAGGCGCAGGTGCACCGGTGCGACCGACGGATCGTTCACACGCAGGTGGTTGCCGGCATCGCTGCCGATCGTCACGAACTCGTCGGTGATCTCGTAGGAACTGTTGCCGCTCGGCGTTGTGAACTCGAACCGGGCCATCGGGGCAAGACGCTGGGGTAGACGGATCGCAGGTCGCGGCCAGACTCATCCGGGCCTGACCCCGGGATGCTGTCGGCACTTCGAAACCCCGTCAAGCCAACTTCGAGAATCCCCTCGAATCCGGACCGCGGTCGGCTCCGGCTGTCACCAAAGCACCGGGGAGCGTCGATCAGTTGTCGCCGCCGGCAACCATCGTCGTCGTGGCGGGCAACTTGGCCTCGGCCGCAGCCTTGACCAGCGCAGCCTGGGCGGCCTCATAGGTGCGCAACCGGCGCCGGAAGTCTTCGTCGCGCCCACCGTGCTCGATGGCCTGCTGCTGCAGCGTCACGGCCTGGTCGATCTTGCCGTTCAGGAAATTGGCGAGCGCCGCGGTGTCGAGTTGCCGCGCATCGAGGGTCTGACCGCTCGCCTGCATGCGCGCGACATACGCGAGCGCCACTTCATCGAACTTGCCAGCGGTCTCCTTGCCGGTCATCAGCTCCCACGCCGTCCTGTTCAGCTGGTTCATGTCGTCGCCGGTTTGTTCGACGACCTTGGCGAGCGTCGTCGCGGCGCGCTGCGCATGGCCGTTGCCGCGCAGCCACTGGTAGTGCGTCAACAGCGCACGCGAACGCGATGGTGAGCAGTTGCGATCGCGTGGCGGCTCGAAGTGGGTGTCCAAGGCATCGAGTGCCTGCTCGAGCTGCTTGCGGAGCTGGTCGAGGTCGGTGCGCGCCGCCTCGAGCTCGCGGCGGGCGCCCGCGAGATCGGCCGCGTTCTTGCGCGTCAACGCTTCGAGGCACTGCACCTCGGCCTTGGCCTTCGCGAGTTCGCTCGCAGCCGTCGTCTCGGAACCGGCCGACCCCGGGCGCGGGTCCTGGGTCGCGACGAAGGCGAGAGGAGTCGAAGCAACGAGAGCGGTGAGTACGAGACCTTTGACTAGCATCGCAGAGTCCTCCGTGTGCAGGTGTGGAACGCGCCGACGTCGCCTCCGATGGACGGACCGCAGACGCCCTCGTGATTGTGGCGCGCACGGCAACTGATGGGAGACGGCGGGAAAAAACCCTCGCCGGGCCGCCCCGCCTCGGTACCGGCTCCGAACACGCCCGCTCATGCAGGTGCAATGGCGAGCGCTGCTTCCAGCGCAACGGGTGCTGGGAGGGCAAGGCCGGCGGCCGACAGGTAGCATGCCGGAATGAAGACCCACATGCTTGTCGGTCCGTTACTGCTCGGTTCGGTCGTGCTCACCGGTGTGGCTTCGGCGCAGGTCGAAGCCACGCACTCGACGGGGGCGGGAACAGGGACGCGAGTCGTGCACGTGGCCGTGACGATGCGCCATGTCGGGGCGCGCACGACCCACGCCGACGTCGTCGCGCCGAGCGCAGGCGAAGCGAGCAAGGAGGCAACGACGAGCAAGGAGAGCGCACCGACGCGCGCGGCCCGCCTGCCGGCGGTTCACTTCCGCCACTGAGCCAACCCGCCAGCGAGGCGGCTGGCTCAGGATGCAGAGTCTACCTACGGCGCCCGGCGCCGCGCGCAACCCGGCTCACCACTTCGTGCTGAGACCCAACGAGATGATCAGTTCGGTGCTGTCCGAGCCGGGAACGTCTTGGGTGCTGTCGCCGAGCGTGATCCAGTGCAGGCCCAGCTCCGCGGTCCACGGCCCGAGCCGCGAGGGCATCCACGGGAGCGCGCAGGAAGCCTCGGCGCCGACGTCGAAGAAGCCAAAGAACTCGTCATCGCCGCCGAACTCGTAGTAGTCCCCGAGGCTCAAGCCCATGGTCACCGGCACGGAGAGCGTGACATCGGTCTTGCCGAGCTTCCCGAGCGGGAACGAGGGTGCGACGCCGAGTTGCAGATACGTGCCGAGGTTGCCGGGGCCACCAGCGTCCTGTTGCCCGTCCAACTCGAACGCCAGAACGACCGAGGGCTGGAGCCCGCTCTCGAGCGCCGAGATGAGCTTGCCCTTCTCGTCGTTGTAGGTGGCCGAGAAGGCGAGCTCTTCGACGTTCGGCTTGACGCCGTTGGCGCCGTAGTAGGACGTGTAGGTCGCGCCGACCGACAGACGTTCGCCGATGTCGGCCGAGAGCTCGATGAAGAAGTCGCTCTCGTACCACATCGTGTTGCCGCCGCCGGTGCCAGTGGGTCCGTCGTGCAAGCTGTTCCAGAGGCCGAACGTCAGGCCGAGGTTCCTGAACGTGTCCTTGCCCTCGTAGAGGCCGTAGCCGACCTCGAGCCACGGTTGCGCGATGATCCCCTGGTTCTCCTGGAGGATGCCGCGGAAGTAGTAGTGACTCGTGAAGCTGAGGCCCATCCGCCCGCTCACCACCTTGGGGCTGGCCGCGCCGGCGGCCGGGGCTTGGGCAAACGCGAGAGGAGCGATGAGCACGCTGGCGACGAGGAGCCTCATGTTCTTGCCTTGGTTTGGTGACGGGCCCTGCGTTGCCATCTGGCTTGCAGGGCAGCACCGAACCGATCGGTCACGCGCGACGCGCAACTTGAGACGAGTGCGCGACGTCGAACCCAACCGCCGGAGTCCGGTTACAGCGCCGTGCGCGACTCAACGCACGGCGAGCAGAGCAGCCTCGAGCTCCGCATCGCGCCCAGCGAGCACGTCGTCGCGAGTGCGCGACACGAGCACGTCGGGCTGCGTTCCGCGTCCTTCGATCAACTCGCCGGCCGGACCGTAGACGCGCATCGTACAGAAAGTGATCACTGCACCACTATGAGTCAGCGTCACGCAAGGTCGCGGCGCACCGGTGCCACCACCGGTGGGGCGACCGACGAAGGTGACGTCGGGGTGCAGGTCGTCGAGACAGCGGCACAGATTGTCGGTGGTGCTGAAGACGCCCTCGTCGATCAACACGACGAGCTGGCCCCCGAACAGCGGCGGCGTTCCTTTCACCGGCAGGCGCTGCGGCGATGGCTTGCCCCAGCCGAACCAACCGCGACTCGCCAGCTTGTAGTAGACGGAGTCAGCGGGCAGCAGGCACCCGGCGACCTCCATGCCGAGCAGGTCCGTGCCCCCGCCGTTGCCGCGCAGATCGAGCACGATGGCTTTGCATCCCGCGGCGCTGGCGAAAGCGTCGCGAATCGCGGCGATGTCCCCTTCGAGCAAGCCCGGCCGTTCGCCGGCGCTCGCGTTGGCCCAGGCCTTCTGGTCGGAGAACAGAAACGTCGGAATGCGGATGCAGGCGACATCGGCTGCGAGCTTCCGGCTCTCGATGCCTCGCGCCCTCGCCTCGGCTTCCGGGTGGCGGCCCGCGGCGGCGGCCTCGACGATCGTCTCCGTACCATCGCTGCGCCGAACCCTGTAGCGCGCGGGATCGGTTTCGTTGTACCACACCGAATGCAGCGCCATCCGGCGGCGGCCACCGTCTGTCGAGGCGCTCGTGCGCCGCTCGGCCGCGGCGATGCGTTGTGCGATGGAGACGCCATCGACCTCGAGCAGCAGATCGCCGCGCACGACGGCGGCGGGTTCGCGCGTCCACGTCGGCAGGACCTCATCGATCACGAGGCCCTCGGCCGTGTCGATCACCGTGAACGGCCAGCGGCGGAACGGCAGGCGTTCGTCGCCTGACCATTTCACGTAGGCATGACCATCCTGCAGACCTGCGACGAACTCGTGCAGAAGGCCGAAGAAGGCAGCCCTGTCGTGCACGCCGTCGAGGCGTGCAATCGCGGTGTCGGCCAAGGTCTTCGGCGTCACACCGGAACGCTGTCGGCGATCTTCGGCATAGGCCCACTTGGCCTCCGTCTCGTTCGCGAGTTGCCGGAGGTCCGCTTCCATCTGTGCTCGCGTCAGCTGCGGAGCTTGCCACGCCGCCAGGACCGGCGGGGCCAGCAGTGCGACGACGGCGAGCGGGAGCGGCATCTTCATTCTTGGGTCCTTCCCTGCGCGGCGAGCGAAGGGGTTGTCGGGGTGCAGCGATACCGAGCCGTCAAGGATAACCCGGACGCGCCGCTCGGCATCCTCGCACGCCGCCCGCGACTGCACATCACGCGAAGTCTCGCGCAGCGGACCCGTTCTCCGAGCGAAGCACTGTGCCGCGAGCACAGCGTGTCGGGCACGTGTACGTGGATGGCTCAGATTGAGACGACGACGTCAAGAGGGGAGACGACGATGGCGTCGACAGCAGGGAACGCAAGTGCGCCGACAGGAGAGCGCACGAAGAGGTGATTACAATCGAGACATTGACGCGAGCCACTCCGCTACTACTGTGACCCTGTCCTTCCCTGCTGATCACTTGACTCTGTTTCGTTCCCCAAGACCACTCTCATGCTCGAAGCGCGATTCCCTGTACTTTCTCTAGCCGTAGCGGCGGCCATGGCCTGTAATGCACTCGCTCAAGTAAACGATGAGTGCTCAGGCGCCGTCCAGGTTGCCGCAGGCCCTAACGGTCCGTTTGTGAACGCCGCCTCCACGACGTCGGCGCCTGGCTGGCCGTGTGCAGCGGGTGGCAACGACATCTGGTTCTATTACGTCCCCGCCGCTGCCGGGCCGGTGACTATCGACACGTGCGGCGCCAACTTTGACACCGCGCTCCAGGTCTTCGACGCCACTGCTGGCTGCGGCGGCCTCGTGAGCATGGGTTGCAACGACGATTCCCTCTGCGGCTTGCAGTCTTCAGTGACTTTCACTGCAGTGGCCTGCACGCCCTACTACATCCGCGTTGGCGGGTTCGGAGGCGATGTCGGTGACTTCCCGCTCAACATCAACGGCCCCGGCACCTGCGCCGGAGTGGCCACCGCCGTCGCGCAAGGCGCTGGGTGCCTCGCCCAGTTGGCTTCGTTCTACGAACTCTTCGCCACGTCGGCAGCGTTCGACCTCAGCAACAACAGCATTACGTTGACCAGCACGGGCACCGGCTACGCCGTGACGCTTGGCGGAGGCACCTACAACCCGGTGGGCAGTCTCTCTTCCGCGACGACCCTCGCACTGCTCGACGACAGCAGTGCTTCGGCCGGTACTTTGGGCCTCGAGGTCTGCTCCAACGGATGGGTTGCGAGCGGTCCGGGCAATTCCACCATATGGAACGTTGCCGTCCCGCTGATGCTCGGCAACCCGTCGACGGGTTGGTACTCCTGGCACGACATGAACCCGTCGATCGCGGGTAGCGGTCAGGTCAAGTACGAGGAAGCTGGTACGCAGGCTCAGGTCACCTACGATGGTGTGTGGGACTACGGTGGCACCTCGGTCGCCGATGCCAACAACATCCAGTTCCAGATCAACACTGCCACTGGCAACGTCGTCATCTGCTGGGGCGCCATGTCGACCCTCGGTGCAAGTGGAATCGGTCACCTGATCGGCTACTCGCCGAGCGGCGCGAGTGTCGACCCGGGCAACGCCGATCTGTCTGCCCTGACCGCGCTCGTGACCTACCAGACGGACGCTGCGCCGCTGTCGCTGGCAGCCCTTGGCCGCCCGATCCAGGGCCCGGCTGCTGTGAACTACGATGTCACGACCGGAAACATCCCGGCCTCGGCCCTGTTGCACGTTGGAATCGTGGGCCTGACGCAGCCGGGCGTCCCGCTGGCCATCATTGGCATGCCTGGATGCTTCCTGAATTCCAGCCTGGATATCATCACTGGCACGGTCGTCGCCCCGCCTGCATCGGTGACTTGGACGGCGATCAACCTGCCGGCTCTGCCGCCCGCGTTCGTGGGCTTCGAGATCAACGCGCAGGGCATCATCTTCGGCACGCCGATGAACCCGGCCTTCGGCATGGGCGCTCTCACGAGCAACGGCATGAAGATGACCGTGGGCACCTACTGATCGACCGGGGCCCAGAGCCCCGATCGCTTGCGCCCCATGGCGAACGCGGCCGCAGCAGCCTCGAGGCTGTGCGGCCGCGCTGCTTGCCGGGAGTCAGTGATGCGCGTTGCCGGGAACGCGCGCAGCATCGCTGAGCTCGCGTGTCGTGGCACACCGCGGAGCGATCGCCATGCTCGCGAGGCCGGCCTCGCACTGCCGACTCAGTCATATCGCAAGCGAGTTCGCGCTCGGTTCTGCAACAGGTGCGTGCCAGTTCCAGTTTTCTTGGCCGCATCGAGTGAATCCTCAATTGAGATCGGGGGTTGGGAAACTGTTCGGAGCAAGACGCTCCGCATCTCATAGCGCGCGCCATGCCATCGGGATTGCTGGCTTGTGATGGGCGGCAACACTGTCACACATCAATGTGCTTGGCGAGCAGCCGCTGTGTCGTCCAGGTGGTCAGGCAAAGCTCACTCGATTTGACAACGTGCAGTTGTGGGTGATCCTTGGGATACCGCCCATCGAAGGACTCCAATGCCATTTGGAGCCCTCAGAACTTCGTCGTCACAATCACAATAGAATCGACCGGTCTGCTCTCCCAATCGCTCTCATGAGAATCCCTGTAATCCTCGCATCAACACTGTTGGCATTCGGGGCGCCGCTGTTCGCGCAATCAACGCCCCCGGCAACCCTGCCGTTCCAAGCTCGGCTGACGCTGCAAGGCAGCGGCGCCGATGTGAACGCGTTCGTCGGGATGTCCTTCCGCATCTACGCCACGCCCGTTGGTGGGTCGCCCCTGTGGACCGAGACGCACCCGTTCGTGCAGGTGACTCGAGGCCTGTTCAAAGTGGAGCTCGGAAGCGTCACGGGCATCCCGTCGACGCTGTTCGACAACGGTGACCTCTACGTGAGCATCCAGGTCGGTGGGGACGCGGAAATGAACCCGCGCTCGAAGTTGACATCGCAGGCGTTCGCACAGCTCGCCAAGAATGCAGTCGACGTCAGGAACCGCGATATCAACCCACGCACAGTCACGGTCAGCGGCCTGCCGGTGATCGACCAGTTTGGTAACTGGGTCGGCTCGCCGACAGGTTTGATCGGCCCACAGGGCCCGCAAGGTCCCGCCGGTGCCGCGGGTCCGCAGGGACTGCAGGGCGACGCTGGCCCAGTCGGCGCACCAGGCCTGCAAGGCCTGCAGGGTGACGTTGGCCCCACCGGCCCGCAGGGCGACATCGGCCCCGCTGGCCCACAGGGTCTGCCGGGCGACGCTGGCCCCATCGGTCCGCAAGGCCCGCAGGGCGACATCGGCGCCGCCGGCCCGCAGGGTCTGCCGGGCGACGCTGGCCCCATCGGTCCGCAAGGACCACAGGGTGACATCGGCCCCGCTGGCCCACAGGGTCTGCCGGGCGACGCCGGCCCCATCGGCCCGCAAGGACCACAGGGTGACA
>DASRJH010000304.1:0-4113 GCA_035649575.1 Planctomycetota bacterium | reverse complement strand
CACTGCTCGTGATCCGGGTAGCAGGGCTTGATCTCCATCTGGTCGTGCGTGTCCACGGCGAAGCAGGACTCGCCGGCGACCAGATGCTCCTGCAGCAGCAGCTTCATGAAGGGGTAGTTGCGGTTGCCCAGACGAAGGCTGTAGCAGCGGCACACGTGGCCCGGGATCGTCTCGGTCCTCTCCTCTTGGAACATCGCGAGCAGAGAATCCACGCCACAGCCGGCCGGCAGCTCGATCGGGCGCCGCGGGCGGCAACCGGTGCCATAGGCGAGGTCCTGGTAGATCGCGATTGCGCGCTGCACCATGTCGGCAGTGAGCGCCTGCATTCTCATCGCTGGCAACCCAGTGCAGGGACCTCTTCGGCACCGTGCAGACAGCCGCGCAGCGCGGCGATCGTGGTGCCCGCCGCGTTCAGCTTGGCGCGCAGGTCATCGACGATGGTCACCATGAGCGCGGGATCCGTGAACAGCGCCGTGCCGACCTGCACCGCCGACGCCCCCGCGCAGACGAACTCGAGCACGTCGTCGGCCGAACGCGCGCCGCCGACGCCCATCACGGGGATGCGAACGGCCTTCGCGACCTCGTAGACGAGCCGCAACGCCACGGGCTTGATGGCGGGTCCCGACAGACCGCCGATGCCGCGCGCGAGCACGGTGCGCCGTTTCTTCCAGTCGACGGCCATGCCGATCAACGTGTTGATCGCCGTGATGCCGTCGGCGCCGCCCTGTTCCGCGGCCCTCGCGATGACCGTGATGTCCGTCACGTTCGGCGACAGCTTCGCGAACACCGGCACCGTGGCGACGGATTTCACCGCGCGCACGGCCTGTTCCGTGAGCCTCGGTTCGGTCGAGAAGTAGAGCCGTCCCTCCTGCACGTTGGGGCAGGAGAGGTTCACTTCGAGCGCGTCGACTCCGGCCTCGGAGAAGCGCTCCGCGAGTTTCACGAAGTCGTCGATCGATTCCCCGCCGATGTTGATGATGATCCGCGGACCGTTGCCACCGGCCGCGAGCTGTTTCATCTTCGGCAAGGTCTGGGCGAGAAAGTAGTCGACTCCTTTGTTCTCGAGCCCGATCGAGTTCAGCATGCCCGACGGCGTCTCCCAGATGCGCGGCGGCGGGTTGCCGGGCCGCGGCAGTACGGTGACGGTCTTGCTGACGAGCCCACCGACCAGGCCGAGATCCGAGAACTGGCGCCCCTCCCAGCCCGAGCCGAACGTACCCGACGCGCTGAGCACCGGGTTGTGGAGAAGCATGTTGCCGAGTTTCGTCTGCAGCACGATGTGACCGCCGCGAGTCCGGCTCGCGGGGCGGCCTAGGATACCGGTTTCTGCCGGTCTGTGCGATCCTCCCGCCAGAGCTTCACGCGGTCCTCCCGCCAGAGCAGCACGAACAGCCCGATCGCACCGACGGTGATGCACGAGTCGGCGACGTTGAAGGCCGGGAACTCCCACGCCACGGGCCACGTGCCCGAGAAGCGCAGGAAGTCGCGCACCGACCGGTCGTCGCGCATGAAGTTGTCGTAGAGGTTGCCGACCGCGCCAGCCAGGATCAGGCTCAGCACGAACTGCTGCAGCCGCGCCGTCCGCGCCGTCTGGCGCAGGAACCAGAACAGGCCGACCACGGCGACGCAGCGCAACACCATGAGCACGATCGTGCCGTCCTGGAACAGGCCCCAGATCGTGCCCGTATTGCCCCAGCTGACGAGTTCGAAGCGCACGACCCCGTCGAAGACCTGGATGCCCGTGCGATTGTGCTCGGGCAGCAGGGGGTTGTTGGGCCGCAGCGGATGCGCCTGCGCGAGCGCCGCAAACACGCAGGCCTTGCTCCACAGGTCCAGTGCGACGAGCGGCGGCCACGGCAGCCAGAACCACCACTTGCCTAGAAACCACGGGTCCCGGACACCGGCCGCCGCAGCCGGCGCAACGGCGCGCGCGGGTGGCTGTGCGGCGCGATCCGCCGCGCGGTCGGCGGGGTTCACCACAGGTCAGGCACTCTCGCGGTTGCGCTCTTCCGCTTCCTGGTGCCGCACGCAGTAGCGCGCCCAGGGCAGATACTCGAGGCGGGCCTTCGGAATCCAGACGTCCACGGCCTTCTGGGTCTTGGCCTTCTTGACGTCCTTGCCCTTCTTGGGCTTGCTGTTCTCGAGCTCTTCCTCGCAGATCGGGCAGGCGCCGAAATCCCACTCACCGTTGCCGGCGATGCGGTCCAGCGCTTCCTCGATGAGCTTGATCGTCTCTTCCTCGTTCTCGATCAGACCGAGCATGAAGCCCTGGTCGTAGTTGTCGGTCCCCTGGTCCGCGAGGTGGTCGACCGAGGCATCCTGATCCGAAGCGCGCAAGGCCTCGTCCTTCATCGAGCCGACGTCGCCTCGCAGGGACGCCAGCTGTTTCTCCAGAATCGTCTTGTACTTTGCGGTCTCGACTTTGGTCGGCTTCGACATGATCGGCTGCGACAAAGGGTGGTGAACCTGGGTGTTGAACCTGGTTGCTGGTGAACGGTGAGAGACCAACCTCCACCGCCGGCCGGGTTTCCCGGCCTTGTCCCGCGTGCACCGGGGACGCTATGCACGTGAGGGGCGGGGACCATACGTAGGGTGGATCGACGCGTCAAGCGGGTCTCCTGACGTCGGTCGCCAGGGAGACGACGGGTTGCAGCAGCAAGGCTCGCGGCTGGCGACGACGGCGGTTACGGTTCGGCAGCGTGGCGAGTCCGAACCGCACATCCGCCCAGCGTGCATTGGCAGACTTCCTGGTCTGCCTCGGCGTCGAGCTCCAGGTATCGCCACATACGGTCGCCGCCTATCGCAGCGACCTCATGCAGCTGCTGCGCGGCCGAACCGACTTGCCGGACCGAGCGGCGATCGATCAGCATCTGCAGAGGCTCGTGTCGACGCACGCGCCGGCCTCGGTCGCGCGCGCTGCGGCCGCGATCCGCGGCTTCTACAGCTTCCTGCAAGTGGAAGGGCTCGTGGAAGGCGACGTAACCGCAGGACTGCTCGGGCCCAAGCTCGAGCGCAGGCTGCCGAAGGCGCTGAGCAAGAAGAGCATGGCGCGGCTGCTCGACCAGGTTCCCGAGGACCCCTACGCCGTGCGCGACCTCGCGATCCTGCACGTGCTCTACGCGACGGGCTGCCGCGCGACCGAAGTTGTCACGCTGCGCACGACGAGCATCATCGCGGACCATCGGCTGCTGCGCGCCTTCGGCAAGGGGAACAAGGAACGGCTCGTGCCGATCGCCGACATCGCCTTGCGATGGGTCTCACGCTACTTGGCCGAGGTGCGCCCATTGTTGCGCGCGCGCGCCAAGAAGGACCCCGGCGACGTGCTGTTCCTGTCGCGCACTGGCCGCCCACTCGATCGCGTGCGCATCTACCAGATCGTGCAGGATGCCTGTGCGCGCAGTGGCGTGATCGCCGCGTGTTCACCGCACGCGCTGCGGCATTCGTTCGCGACGCATCTCGTGTCGGGTGGCGCCGACCTGCGCTCGGTGCAGGAGATGCTCGGTCACGCTTCGCTGCAGACGACGCAGGTCTACACGCACGTCGACCACGAACGGCTTCGCGCCGTGCACCAGCAGCTGCATCCGCGCGGCTGAGACGCAGGCACGCGGCGAGGGACCGCAGTGTCGCTCATTCGGCGACGCGGCGGAAGACGTAGAGTGTTTCGTCGCGCTGCTCGAGCCGGCCCGGCAGCACCGACACGAGCTCGAAGGAGCGCAATGGATCCTCTGCCTTTGCCCGCACGAGTCTTGCCATCTCGTCGTGCCGCAGCACGATCATGATGCGGCCGGCCGCGGCGTTGGTGCTCAGGCTTTCGATCGCGGCCCCGAGCCTGTCGCAGTCGAACTGCAGCACGACCCTGCCGGGATGCGGATCCCGCCCGGGTTCGCTCCAGTGGCCTGGCCGCAGGTAGCAAGTGAGAATGTCGGCTCCGACTCCGGCGGCGACCAACAGCTCGCCTTCGGCGAGACCGCTCAGCGTTTCGCGGGCGGCCGCGCGCCACGGCGCGCGCCGGCCGCGCTCCTCGGTCGCGTAGAGGAACGTATCGGTGGCGAGCAACACCGCGAGTCCGAGCGGCACCAACGCGCCGATCGCGCGGGCGCCGGTGCCCGTACT
>DASRJH010000303.1:0-42900 GCA_035649575.1 Planctomycetota bacterium | reverse complement strand
GCGCTCGGCGTAGACGGCGGCGAAGGCCTTGCGCAGCACGGGCGCGTCGTTGCCGCTCGACGCGACCTTGGAGTCGTGGCGCGCGACCAGCGCGTCGAGCTCCGCGACCTGGCGGACCACGGACAGCAGCGCCTCGAGAGCGCTGCGCCGGTTGTCCTGGTCGCGGCCCCACGCCACGATCGCCGAGGCCGCTGCGTCGACGGCTTCGTCGACCTGGCCTGTGGCGACGCGGGCCTGCGCCAGCGCCTGGTAGTAGTACGAGAGCGTGCCGTTGCCGACGCCGCGGTTCGGCTGGGTGCGCTGGTGCAGCGGGATCAGCTCCTCGAACAGGACGATCGACCGCGCGTGGTAGCCGCACTGCAGTGAAAGGTGGGCGAGCGTGTTGAGGGCCTGCTCCGTCCAGCGGCCGGTGGCCCGGAACAGCTTCTCGGTGTCGGCGACGAAGGCCTCGGCCTCCCTGTCGCGCTTCACCCCGTGCAGAGCCCGCACCTGCAGCACGCGGTAGTCGAGGTTCTCGGGGTGGTCGGCCAGCAGCGGTGCGATCACGGGCAGAGACTGCTCGAACCGGCAGAGCGAGTGCAGCCAGCTGACCAGGCGGCAGCGGCCGTCGTCGCGGATCTGCTCGCGCTCGATGGCCGCCGTCATCACGGCGATGGCGCGCTCCTTCAGCTCGAGGTCGTTCCACAGGTAGTCGGCGACGTGGAGCAGCCGGGCCGGGGAGTCCTGGCTCTGCTCGATCACGCGCTCGGCCACGGCCGCGAACTCCGCGAACTTCTCGGTCCAGAAGTGGCCGCTGCGCACGGAGGCGTAGATCGAGCGGTTGCGGTGCTGCATCGACCGCAGGTCGCGCTCGAGCTCGCGCAGCACGATGCGCAGCAGGCGCGGCTCCAGATCGCCGAGCCGATCGGTCTTGACGCGCCATTCGGCCAGCATCGAGGCCAGCGAGTTCCAGCCGTCCTGGCCGAGCCGCGCGTAAAAGGCCGGCTCGGCCTCGAGCCGCTCGATCAAGAGCTGCAGGCCCGGCCTCGGCCCGCTCAGCTCGACGATCGTCTGCGCCACGGTCGACACCACGGACCACACCTCGGAGGGTTGGCAGGTGAGCAGCTCCGGCATGCGCTGGCGCGCGAACGCCTGCAGGTCCTCGCCCGCGGACGCGACGTGCGCGCGCATGGCGGCGCGGTGCAGGTTGCACAAGGTGGTGATCCCTTCCCGGAGCTGGCTCTCGCCGGCGCGGAACAGGAACTGCTCGAGCTCGAGGCGGACCTTCTCGTAGAGCGAAGCACCGCTGCCGAGCGCGGTGCTGCCGCCGTTCTCGAGGCAGCGGACGTAGAGGATGAACAGGCGCTGCGACAGCCAGGCCTGCTGGCCGGGCTGCGCCGCCAGCTCGGAGCGCAGCAGCGTCTCGCCGCGCGCGAAGTGTTTGCGGTGCTCCAACCAGCCGGTCACCGTCTGCAGCGCGTCGTTGGCGTCGGCGGCCAGCTTGCCGTCGCACAAAGCACGCAGTTCGTCGAGCGCCGCGATCAGGTGGTCGAGCGCCTGGTCGTGCTGGCCGTAGCTCCAGCGCGCCTGGTCCAGGTAGAGCGCGATCTGCAGCCGCTCGAGAGTGCCGGCCGGCGCCAGCTCGTGCAGTGCTTTCAGCTGGCGCATCTGCTCCGCCGCCAGCTCGGGCTGCGGCAGCCGGCCGAGCGAGCCGAGCAGGCCCGCCATCAGCAGCCGTTCGCCCGGCAGCCAGCCCTGCCGGAACGCGGCCTGCATCGCCCGCACGGCGGTGCCGGTGTGCGGACCGGGCTGGTTCAGCACTTCGGCCGCGCGGCGCTCGACCATCATGGTCAGCAGCAGCAGCGCGCGCCGGTCCACGTCCGTCTTGGCCGCTGCCTGCAGCTCGGCGATCCGCGCCGCCAGCCGGTCGCAGGTCGCTTCCTCGTGGATCGCCGAGGTGACGCCAGAGACCTGCTGCAGGAACGGATAGATCGCTTCCGCGGTGTGGCCGAGCACGCCGTCGGCGAGGCTCTCCAGCAGACGGAAGTCCTTGCACTGTTCGTACAGGCGCTGCACCGAGCCGAGGTGGTTGGCGGGGTAGGAGGCCTTGTGCAGCAGGGCCTGGATCGCCCGCATGATGTCGGGGTCGAGCGAGGCGGGCATCCCGTTGCCGCGGCTCTGCATCGCATAGGCGGCCTGGCTGATCAGGTTGCTCAGTTCGTGCTCGGGCATCACGCGGTAGCGCGCCAGTTGCGCGGTCTCCCGCTCCGTGTTGCGGCCGAGCACCAGGTACCACTGCGCCATCGCCTCGTACTCGCGGGCGCCGAGCTCGTCGCTCGCGGCGACCGCTTCGAACGCCTTGGCCGCCTCGGCCAGCTTGCCGGTCTCCGCGAGCAACCAGCCGTAGCCCAGGCGCCAACGGCTCTCGCCCTTCTCGGGCTGGATCCACTCGCGCAGCGTCGCCATCAGGGCGTCGGGGCGGTCGAGTGCGATCAGCAGGCGGTAGAGGTGGTAGCGCCAGTCGGTGGCGTAGCCCGGCTCGGCGGCAGCGGGCGCCGCCGCCATGCCCCGCAACAGGGCCACGGCGCCGTCGGCGAGGCCGGCGCTCGCCTGGCGGCGGGTTGCGCAGTAGGCGACCACGAAGGCACAGCGCTCGCGCAGCACGGTGTCCATCGCGTCGAGCGGCTCGGGGAAGGCAACCAACAGCTCGCGCACTTCGCCGTCGACCTGCTGGAGCTGCTCAGAGGCCTCGGCCAGCAGGCACAGGCGCTCGAGCTCGAGCGGACGCTGTGTCCATTCGCCGGCCGCAGCGCGGAGCTTCGGCAGGCGCGCCGCCAGTGCCGTCCGCGCCGTCTTCTTCGCCGTTGCCTGCTTCTGGCGCAGCTCCGCGCGCGGCAGCTGTTCGGAGTCTTGCTCCGGACCCATCAGCGCCGCGATGCGCATCCGCAGCAGACGGTCGGTGAGCCAGCGCGCGGCGCCGGCGCCGATCGCCTTCCGCTGCAGCGCCTCGGCGGTCACCGGCTGCAGCCGCGGCAGCAGGGTGACGAGCTCGTCTTCGAGGGCCTCGGTCCAGTCCTGCTGCACGAGGCGGCGCATCAGTTGGCGCGCGACCTCGGGCGCCTGTTCGGCGTTCGCTGCAGCGAGCCAGCTGCGCGTGAAGGCGATCGCCTCCTGCGGCTCCAGGTGAGCGTCGAGCAGGCGCAGCACGAGACCGGCCAGCGTGGCGCGGTCGTTGTCGGCCGCCTTGGTCCAGCGCGCCTTCAGGCGGTCCACCGTGGTGCGCCACAGCTGCTGGTCGACCTGGGCGCGGTCCCAGGTGATCACCGCGAGGTAGCGGCCGAGCCGGTCGAACGCCATCGCCTCGACGGCCTCGGGCTGCGCTAGGTCGGCGGCGAGCTGCCCGCGCAACCGGGCCGCGGCGTCGCTCTGCAGGAAGCGCCAGTCGCTCAGGATCCGCTGCGACAGGTACCAGCCGGCGTCCTCCACCTTCAAGAGACCGCGGGCCAGGTCGGCGAGCGGCCGCAGCCAGCGCTCGTCGACGTTCTGGGCCGAGAAGTTCCAGCCCTGGCCGAGGCAGTAGCTGATCGCGGCGCCGATGCGGGCGCGCGGCGCGACATCGAGCGTCTCGGTGAGTTCGGTGGCGAAGGTGGCCGCGACCCAGGCGTCGGCCTCGGCCTGTTGGTCGAGGAACAGCAGCGTCGACAGCCAGCGCTGCCAGGGCCCCTCCTGCGCGGGGCACAGCTGCAGCCAGGCCTCGAGCACGGTCTTCAGCTTCGCGAGCTCGCGCGTCTCCCACAGGAAGTTGGTGGCGCGCTCGTAGAGCTGGGTGAGCTCGTGATCGGCCCACTTGCCGCCGAAGTTCTCCTCGGCGCAGCGGATGGCGGCCTTGCGCTCGTTGTTGCGCCACAGCGCGTCGACGTAGGCGGTCACGGCGTCGATCTCGAACGGCTGCAAAGCAAGGATCTGCCGGTGCAGCTCGAGTGCTTCGGGCGCGCGGCCCGCGGCCTGCAGCCAGGTGGCGCGCAGGCGCTGCCACGTCACGCGCTGCCAGGGCACGTCGTCGCCGGAACCGAAGGCACCCTCCAGCGAGTCGAGCAGCGCCAGCATCTCGTTGGGCGCGAGCGCGTTGCTCGCCGTGCCCAGGAGGTGTTGCGCCAGCCAGACCACGTCGCCGTCCTTGCGAGCCGCGAGTGCTGGCGCCAGCTGCCCCAGCAGCTCCTTCAGCTCCTGCTGCTTGCGGCCATACGCGAAGAACAGGGCGCGCACCCACGCTGCACCGGGCTTGCCCGCCACGGCCTGCTCGGCCGCCTGCCACGCCTCCGAGACCCGGTCCCACTGCTGGCTCTGCGCGAAGTGCATCGCGATCGCGAAGTGTTCGGCGAAGCCGGCGCGCCCTTCGAAGGCCGCCTGCTTGGCGGCGTCGATGGCTGGGTCCTCGGCGCCCAGCATGATCACGTCGTCGGTGCGCGCGGCGGCGGCCACCAGGCCCTTGGCCTCGTCGGCCGTGCACTCGGTCAGCTCGAGCTCGTGCCTGCCGATGACGCGCTGCTCTCCGTCGAGGGTCGTGATGTGGGTGGGCCACCACATGCCGGCCGCCTGCACGAACTGCTGAAAGCGCGTCTTGCCCGAGGTCTTGCCCTGGTAGAGCCCTTCGCTCTCGAGCACCACGTGCCGGCGCCGGTCGATCTTCAGGCGGAAGGCGTACTGTTGCGGCTCGGGCGCGGTCAGCGTCACCACCATCAGCTCGGCGTCGGACTGTTCGACCTTGGCCCGGTAGCTCGCATAGCCGCGCACCAGGTCGGTCAGCGACAGGTCGCGGAACGGGAACGCGACCTCGGCGCGGTCGGCGGGCACGGCGGCGCGCTCGCGGCCCAGGCGCACGCCGACCGCCACGATGCCGCGCTTGCCGCCCAGCACGTACTGCAGCGTGGTCTGCTGGCTGCGTCCCATTCCCCGCACGAACCAACCGTCGGGGCCGATGCCGCCCTCGGCCCGATCCCAGGACGTGGCGTGCCCGCGCAGCGGGTGCACGTAGCCGCCGCGTTGCACCAGACGCAGGCCAGTGGTCAAGCCGCTCAGGACCTCCTGACGGTACAGCTGGGCGATCTCGGCAAGCACCTCGGCCGGCCAGTCCGGCGGGGGAACGTCGGCCTGCGGTGCTTTCGGCGGCGGCAGGTTGGGGAACAGGTAGTTGGCGGGCTGCGGGACGTAGTTGCCGCGCTGGTCGCGCGCGAAGTGCCAGTTGGCGGCGTTGAGCTCGTCGAGGCTGTCCCAGTCGTAGCGGTTGCGCATCGCCTTGCCCGAGGCGGCGCGTTCATTCATCTCGAGGCGCACCTGCCGCTTGCCCTGGTCGAGTGCGGCGGGCTTGTCGCTGGGCTCCGCCTCCGCCGGGGGTCCGTATTCCTCGGCGTCCAGCTCGGCGTTCTTCGCAGGGACGTCGAGCGTCTGGTCGCCTAGCTCCCGGTCGCCCAGCTCCTGATCGTCGCCCTGCTCCCTGAATTCTGCGCCGTCCTTCCATTCCGAGGCCGCGGCGCGCGAGATCGGCATGAGCCTGGCGCCACCGATCTGCCCATACTGGCCCTCGCGCGCGCCGCTGCCGAGCGCGATCGCCTGCACGTGCCGGCCCAGCGTCGCCAGCTCGCGCAGCATCCGCCGGCGCAGGTCGACGCGCCAGGTGCGGGCCAGCTCCATCTGCTGCCGCATCAGCTCGGCGGTCGCGCGTGCGCGCGCGTCGGCGAAGAACTGCTCGCCGTCGCGCATCTTGACCCGGCGCTGCACGCCGTAGCGCTCGCGGTCGGCGTCGTTCTCGAGCACCAGGAACGAGGTGAACGGCGTCATGATGCCGAACTCCTCGCTGCAGGCGACGATCTGCTCCTGGATCTCCTTGCTGCGGCCCTGGTCGAGCAGCGCGTCGATGTGGCGCCTGGCCCACAGCCGCGGCACGAACGAGTTGCCCTCGTCACCGGCGTTCAACAAGAGCTCGGCCGTGTAGCGCACCGGCTTGCCGTTCAGCACGCCGGTCACGACCACGGTGCCGCGCTGTGCTTCGCCGTCCACGCCGGCCGGCAGGAAACGGCCCAGCACGACCTGCTGCGCGTCGGCCGGCAGGTTGGGCAGGCGCTCGGGATAGACGCGCGCCGTGGCGATGCCTTCGAAGGCGACGGCGAGGTCCTTCACCGCCGGTTGCGCCACCTCGGCCAGCAGCGCCCTGGCACACTCGGCGGGATCGCTGTCCGCCGCGCGCACCGAGCCGCCGCCGATCGAGGCCAGTGCTTCGAGCACCGTGCGGTCGTGGGTCGGACCGGTGACGACGGCGTGGAAGGTACAGGTGCTGCCCTTGGCCCGCTCGCGCAGCCGCTGCGCGAGACCGTCGTCTCCGGCGCCGTTCGTGGCGATGCCGTCGCCCACGTAGACGACGGTCGTGCCCGCCTTGGCGGAGGCCATGGCCTGGCCCACGGCGAGCTCGAGGTCGGTCCAGCCCAGCGAGGGTCGTTGTTCGACGAACTGCATGGCCGCTTGCACCCCCTTCTCGTCGGCCGCCATCTCCTCCTCGCGCAGCCAGCGCGCGGTGACGTCGCAGGTCATCAGGCGGAAGCGGTCCTTCTGTCCGAGGCAGCCGAGCAGCGCGGTTAGGAAGCTCTGCTGCGCGCTCCTCGCGGCCTGGTCCATGGACCCCGACGTGTCGGCGATCAGCAAGAGGTCGAGCGGCGCTCCCTCGGGCACCAGTTGCCGCTGCAGCACACCGTCGGCGCCGGGCGGCGACAGCAGCAGCATGAAGTAGCCGTCGGCTCCGCGCCGGTGCGGCACGACCGTGAGGCCCTGCGTACGGCCCAGCCCGATCTGCACCTCGAAGTCGCGATCCGGGGCGAACTCGCTCGCGGTGAACTCCACCGACGCCGAGTTCCCGGTCTTGCGCACGCGCGCCTCGTGGCTCTTGCACTCGACCTTCTCGATCGGCACCGTCGAGCTGGCCACCACCTGGATCGACAGCTCGCGCAGCGGGTGCTTGCGCAGCATCTCGCTGCGCAGCGCGTAGCGGTAGCGGACCTGTGTGCCCTCGAGCGGCAGCACCTGCGTGTAGCTGATCCGGATGCGCTTCTCGGAGTGTGCCCAGATCGGGAACACCCGCGCCTTGAACATGTTGCCGCCCGACCACTCCAGCAGGCCCGGGTCCTTCCGGTTGCGCAGGATGTCCTCGTAGATGGCGCGCGCGCGCTGCTTCTCGACGATGTCGGCCTCGACCAGCTCGTCGCCGATCCACATGCCAAAGCCGCTGATCGAGGCGTCGCCGGGCAGCGGGAAGAGGAACTGTCCCTCGAGAGTGCTGTTGGTCGTGTTGACGAACGACTCCTCGATGGTGGTGCGCGCGATCTGGTCGTGGACCTCGACGGTCACCTTGTGGTAGCCGACGTGCAGCGCCACGTCGCGGCCGTCGACCTGGGCGATCAGCGAGCCCATCCACTCGTCGGTCGTGGAGGAGCGGTAGCCGAGCAGCCAGGCCGGCGCCTGCTTCAGCTCGGTGCTCTTCTGGCCGTCGCTGCGCAGCACGAGCGCCTTGTCGATCGCGCGTTCGAAGCCGGGGCCGCTCAGCTTCACCGCGTGCACGCCGCCCTTCACCTCGACTTCACCCTTGTTCAGCCGGAGCGCCGAGTTCGTCGTCAGCTCGACCAGGCTGCCGGGGCCGAGGATGAAGCTGCCGCCGCCCACCAGCTCCACTTCCACCGCGTTGGCGCCCCGCGCTTCGGTCCGCACCTGATCGCCCGGCTGAAGGCGGGCCCGGTCGTGGAGCGGCGTCCATCGCTCGCGGCCGACGGGTCGCACCAACGCCGTGCCCTGCCGGTCGAGCACCACTCCCACCGTGCCGTCCTGCGCGAGCTGCGTGCGTGGGGGCTGCTGCGGGTCCTGGGGCGTGAGGAACAGCGTGAAGCCAACGAGCAACGACGGGGACATCAGACGCATCGACGGACCTCTCTCCGGGAAATGGCGGCGCAGGGACGTGCTCAAACAGATCTGGTTCCGTATCGACTGGCCGCGGCCGGCCGCTGCAGGCGATGAGCCCCCTGCCACCGCCGGTTCCGGTGCGGGCTCGTGTTCTGGGACGACGTGGCGCCGCCATCCGTGTCACGAAGTCCCGATGCGCCAGGACCGCGCGCTGATCGGACGCCATCCGGGGGCACGCACCCGAGATGCTGCGCGGGCTCGTCGGGATGCCGACCACGGCGCGTGCGAACCGAGCTTGCAGGCGCAGGACCACGAGGAGTGCAAGCTCAAGTTGAGTGCCTTCCATGAGAAGGCCGTGATCGTCAAGCGACGTTTCGTCGTCTCCGGCCGCGAAAGAAGGACACCGTCCGCCGTGCTTCCATCCGCACTCTGATTGGACCGTTCGCGGTCCGGTGCATGCTGGGGTCCGCGTTTGCCGAGGCGACGAGCGGAGCTCATCGATCAACCTTGTTCGTTCGTTGGCGTTGTCGCGACGGATTCTGGTGCGGGCGGTGTCGGGGTACTCGAGCGGCGAGCCAGAGGGCAGGGCAAGCCGCGGCCGCGGGCCGGGGCCGTGGCGTTCCTGACAACAGCGCCGCGCAGGGCGCTCGCGCGCCCCGGAAGTCAACCCTCGAACAAGTCGCCCGCGAGGTACTTCAGGCCCGTATCCACCGCGACAGTCGCCACTGCCTTCCCCGCGCCGAGCTCACGCGCGAGGCCAATCGCCGCCAGGATGTTCAACGCACTGGACGTGCCCACGAGCAAGCTTTCCTCGCGCGCCAGCTGTCGCGCCATCGCCCGCGCGTCGTCTTCAGAAACGGCGCGCGCCTCGTCGTACGGCTTCCCCGCCATGTGCGGAGGAACGCGACCGGTGGCGATGCCCTCCACGCGATGCGCGCCGGCGCGGCCTTCCGTCATGGCCGGCGACGACTCCGGTTCCAGCGCGACGATCCGCGCACGGCTGCCTCCTTGACGCAGCGCGCGGATGACGCCCGCGAGCATGCCGCCCGTCCCGACTGCGCCGCAGTACGCATCGAGGCGGCCGCCCGTCTGCTCCAGCAGCTCGGCGCCAATCCCCGCGTAGCCATCGAGCGCGTCAGCGTTGTTGAACTGATCGGTCCAGAACGTGCCGGGCTCAGCCGCAAGCACCGCAATCTGCGCCCTGAATCGTTCGAAGAGCGTGGGCGTCACCCTGCCGCCCTCGCTCGGCACAATCCGGAGCTCCGCGCCCAGCGCCCGCATGGTCCGCAGCTTCTCCTCGGCGAAGGCGTCGGACGACAGCAGAAGGCAGCGGTAGCCTTTCGCGCTGCACACCATCGCAAGCGACGACCCGGTGCTGCCGCCGGTGAACTCCACCACGCGCATGCCCGGCTTCAGCACGCCGCGCTTCTCGGCACCTTCGATCATCGCGAGCGCCATGCGGTCCTTGTAGGAACCGGTCGGATTGTAGAACTCGAGTTTGACCAGCACGTCTGCCGCGCCGGCCGGCACGACCTTGCCCAGTCGCACGACGGGTGTGCTGCCGATCGCGGAGAGAACAGAGGAGGAGATTGTCATGGTCGATGCCTACGGTAGAGCGACCTGCGGGCCCCGAACAACCTGGAGCCCCAGCGCATCGACAGAAAGCCCAACATGATCAGCAGGATCAGCGCCACGGCGCCGCTCTGCCTGTGCGCGAGCGCTGGCAAGTCGGCGTACACGCGTCCGATCAACGCGTCCCACGCTTCGCGCTTGCCGTTCTGGATGTCGGCGAGCAGCACGCTGACGTCGAGCTTCGGCGGGTAGTCGTGCGCGGCGAGACGCATCGCGGATTCGGGGGCGCCATTGTGCGCCGAGCTCGCACCCGTGCACTGCGGCGACCGCGAACGTCGCGTCAGCGCCCGCGCCTGGCCTTGAGGTGCAGCATCCTGCCATTGAGCGCGAAGGAGCGGCCCGCGCCCGACGAAGCGCGCTCGAAGGTGAGCACGTATTCCTCGGGCGGGTGCGAGGTCGCATCGCTGTAGGCGAACTCCGTCGCCGAGCGCGGCCGGTAGCGCGCCGCCTCGGGCAGGCCGCCGTCGATGCTCCAACCGTTGAGCACGCCGTCCTTCCACGACAGCGTCCAAACCACCGTCCTGCGCTCGTGGACGAGCTGCACCAGCGTGCTCGCGTTGCCGCAAGAGCCGAGCACGCGTTGCTCGGTCAACTTGCCGCGCTCGTCGCTCCAGGTCGCCCAGACCTTGATCATCTGGTCGCTCCAGCCGGGCCACTGCGTGCTCAAGAGCTCGTGCGCCGCGCGCGCATCGGCGGTCGCGAGCGCATCGGAGACGCGCTCGGCGCGCTTCTCGAGCTCGCGGTTCTTGTCGAGCTTCGCGCCGCCGGCGACGAGCGCAGTCACCGCTTCGGTACTGGGCTCGAGCACGAGCGCGTCGCCGTCGACGCGCACCGTGAGATTTCCGCCCTGCGACAGCTCGTAGTCGCCGGCGAGCGAGTCGAGCTGGGCCGAAGGGAGCGTCACCGTCGCCTCGACCGCTTGTCGACCGGCAGCGATCGATGCCAGTCGACTCGCAGCCGCATCGCTGCGGCCGCGGTCGTTGCACAGCACGATCACGCGCAGGTCGTCGGCGAGGTAGTGCGTGAAAGAAGCCTCGAAACCGCGCGTCGTGCCACCGTGCGTGATGACCTTGTCGTGCACAGGGTTCTCGCGGACCCACCAGCCGTACGCGTAGTCGAGCAGGAACGGCTTGAAGAGCTGCTCGCGCGAGGCCTTCGAGAGCACGACGTCGCTCTGCAGCGTCTTTGACCAACGCAACAGATCGCCGGTCGTCGACAGCGCACCGCCGCAGCCGCGCAAGCCCCACGAGTACCAGCCGAGCTCGGCCGGCCCGTACGCGACCTTGCCGTCGTAGCCGCACGCCGTGCGCTCGGTGTCGATGCCGTCCGTGCGCAGGAAACCGCTCGACTTCAGTCCCGCCGGCTCGAACAGGTGCGCGCGAACGTAGTTCTCGTAGCGCTCGCCCGAGGCGATCTCGACGACCGCGCCGAGCAGCATGTAGCCGACGTTGTTGTAGACGAACTCCGCGCCCGGCTTCGACTTCATCGGCGCAGCCAGCGCCTTGCGCACGAGCTCGTCGCGTTGCGTCGTCGCGGAGCCGACCCCCACGTCATTGGGCAAGCCGGATGTGTGCGTCAGCAAGTCGTGCAGTTGGATCCCGCGCTTGTTCGCGGGCACTTGCTCGAAAAAGCGCTCGAGCGTGTCTTTCACCGACAGCTTCTTCTGCTCCTGCAACTTCAGGATCGCCGTCGCCGTGAACTGCTTGGTGATCGATCCGATGTCGAAGATCGTGTCGCTGCGGTTGAGCTTGCCGTGCGCGCGATCGCCAAGCCCGCAGCCTCGGTCGAGCAACACGTCGTCGCCGATCGCGACCAGCACCGAGCCCGAGAAGCCGGCCTCGGCCATTTCGTCGAGCGCGCGCGAGAGCTGCGCGGCGCACTCGTCGCGTGTCGGTTTCGCCTTTTCCTGCGCGAACACGGACGCAGCAGCAACCGTTGCGATCAGCACGGAAACGACACACCTGCGAGCGATCTGCATGGGCGGGTCTTCGATCAAGTCCGATGCGTGCCTCGGTCACCGGTCCGGGCGACAAGCATAGGCAGTCCGAAGCGGCGTGTCACCGGCGTGGACGAGTCAACCGGCGCGCTGCTGAGCTTTCGCGAACTGCGGCGTAGTCCACCGGCGCGATCCTGGAGACGCAGTTCGCGATCCCCGACGCGCTGTCGATCGTGGGCATCGTGGTGCACCAGCAGGCGACGCCGATCGAATTCGACGCCGCCCTCGGCTTCGTCGGCTACACCGCCACGAACGCGCTCGCCGCGACCATCGGCGCGCTGTGACCGCGCCGGCGCGCACCGATCTTCGGTCCGGCCGGCTCAGCGCGGCGTCACTGCAACACGAACGACAGGCAGTTGCTCATCATCGTGCCCGACGGCGAGCACAGCGCGACGCACATCGAGGCCAGCGGCGTGCCGACGAAGATCGGGTTGGCCGGCAGCGGCAAGAGGAACGTCGTGCTGCCGTTGCAGGGGCTGCCACCGATGGGGATGTTCGGGCCGAGCAGCAACATCGCGGCGGTCAGCGGCACCAGGATCGGGCCGCAGAACGGCGCCACCGTCGGACCGACGCCGCAGGCGCCGAAGTCGACCGCGCACAGCGCCAGCGAGGTCGGCGACGCCTGGTCGAGTCCGAGTTGCAGCGTGGTGCCGAGCAGCGGCGCATTGCGCAGCGAGTGGACCATCGGGCACGGCGGGCAGGCGCCGTTCGCACACGGTACGCCCATCGAGGTCGCGCCGCCCCAACGGATGCTCAAGTCGGTGTACGGATCCGGCAGCGGCGCCAGCTGCATGCAGCAGGTTCCCGGCGTGAACGCGACCGATGGCCCACTGGGGTTGTAGGTGTAGGTCCAGCGGAACGTGCCGCGGCCGTTGGTCCAGTAGATCGCGCTGTTGGCGGCGTCGACGGCGAGGCCGGTGATCAGCGTCGGCAGTGGCAGGCAATCGAAGATCGGCGTCCACTGGAACCACGCGCCGGGCGTGGCCAGCGGTGCGACGTAGATACGGCCGCTGCCGGCGCCGAAATCGCACGTGCTGTAGAAGACGAGGCCGCGCAGCTCGTCGATCGAGATCGCCGACGTCACCACGTTGCCGGTGAGCGGCAGGCCGGTGTTGTACGAGTTGATCACGGCTGGCGGGCAGGTGTTGCTGCACTCGGTGATCCAGCCGGCGCTGTCGATGACCCACAGCCGGTTCTGGCCGTCGTGCATGTCGAGCCCGGTCGCTTCGGCGACCGCCGACGACTTCGGGCACGGGAGCGGGCCGCATTGCAGCGAGCAACCGTTCATGCCGTAGCGGCCAAGCCACTGGCCGGTGGTCGCCCACACAGCGCTGTTGGCCGAATCCCACGCCGTGCCGCCGGCCCAGAACGGGAACGGCACGATCGTCGGCAGCGGCAGGCCGAGCGGCGTGCACTGGTTCAACGCGGTGCAGGTGCCGTGCACGCTCTGGTGGATCAGCGGTGTATTCAGGGTCAGCGCGATCAGGTTGGGCGTCGTCTGGGCGGTGGCCGTCGCGGCGGCAGCGAACAGGATCGAGAGAGACGTGGGGAATGTGCGCATGGGAGCTTCTGGTGGGCCACTTGGGGTGGTGGACAGCCAGTGAAGGCCCATCCGGCGCCGAACGCACGCGCGAAGTGCAGTTCGTGGTCTGCGCCGAGCGATCGTACGAGCGTCGGGCAGCGGTCAGCGCGGCGATGCGATTCGGGCAACCAGAATTGCTGCGCGGTCGCAAAGCTGCGGGTCGCGAGAAACCCGAACGCACATGCGATGACCGCCCGACCCTTCCGAACGCGAACTCGCACGCCACTCATGCGGGCCAAGATATCGCGATGCGGTGAACTGGACAGGGCTCGTCGCGGACGCCAGACGAAGTGATTGCGTGATCTTCACGAGTCACCTTCGCGGTACCACGCCAACAAGTCCTCGATGAGTTTCAGAGCCTTGCCGTGGAAGTGGTTGTTCGCGACGACGATTGCGCGCGTGCTGTCGGCCTCGATGCGGCGCAGGCGTTCGCCGACCTGTCGGACCTCGGCCCGTGAGTACTGCCAGTCGTAGACCTCGTCGCGCCCCGCTCCCTTCTTGAACCACGCGGGGTTGCGCCCGTGCAGCCGGAAGTATGCGATGCCGCCCGGCGCGCGGACTCCCGT
Organism: Planctomycetota bacterium; assembly: GCA_035649575.1. Classification (GTDB taxonomy): domain Bacteria; phylum Planctomycetota; class UBA1135; order UBA1135; family UBA2386; genus DASVAL01. The sequence continues at coordinate 29,204 of DASRJH010000303.1, read as the reverse complement.
GACGTCGCGCGAGAAGCCGCTGCTCATGCCCGGATAGTCGAGCTCGAGCACACCGACGCCGAGCTCGCGCAGCGCTGCGAGCGCTTGCTCCGTGTTCCAGGTGCGGTGCCTCACTTCGACGAACAAGCGTGCATCGGCTTCGAATGCGCGCGCGAGGCCCTCGAGGTACCGCACCGCCTCGACGCCGAACGCGAACTCGTAGTTGAACTGTGCGAGGAAACCCATCATGCGGCCCGAGGCACACAACGGCGCAAAGCCCTCGCGCACCTGCGTGAGCAGCGCGTCGTTGAACTGCCGGTCGTGCGTGAACTCCTTGGGCAGCTTGGCCGTGAACTGCGTGCCGAGATCTGCGGTGCGTTGCACCCACGACTCGCAGTTCTTGGCCGACGGCGGCCGGTAGAACGTGCTGTTGATCTCAATGAGACCGACGCGCTGGGCGACGGCCCGCAGCGTGTCCTTGCAGTTGCGCGGATAGACGATGCCCTTCCAGTCCTCGTAGGACCACCCAGCGACGCCGAAGATGGCCTTTTGCTCAGCCACGGTCGGGCCGACGAAGGCGGTCGTTCTCGGCCATGCGCTCCATGACCTTCTTCTCGAAGCCGCGCTCGCCTGGCGTGAAGAACAAGGCACCGCGCAGCTCGGGCGGCAGGCACTCCATCGCCGCCACTCCGGCCGTCGTGTCGTGGGCGTAGACGTAGCCTTTGCCGTGACCGAGTTCGCGCGCGAGCCCCGTGACCGCGTTGCGCAGATGCAGCGGCACCGGATGCTGTTCGCCGTCGCGGGCCGCAGCGGCAGCCGCGTCGATCGCGCGGCAGACGGCGTTGCTCTTCGGTGCCGCGGCCAGGTAGATCGCAGCTTCCGTCAACGGCAACCGGCCCTCGGGCAAGCCGAGGAACTGCAACGCGTGCAGCGCCGCGACCGCGACCTGCAGCGCCATCGGGTCGGCCAGGCCGATGTCCTCGGCGGCCATCGCGACCATGCGACGCGCCGCGTGCACGGGATCGGCCCCCGCTTCCAGCGCGCGCGCGAGCCAGTACACGGCAGCCTGCACATCGGAGTTCCTGAGGCTCTTGTGCAGCGCCGACAACAGATCGAAGTGCTGGTCGCCGTCCTTGTCGTGGCGCAGCGCGCGGTGCTGGAACGCCTCCGTTACCATCGCGGGCACGATCTCGTCGCCGTCGACACACGTGGCGGCGCACGCCTCGATGCAACCGAGCGCTCGCCGCGCATCGCCGCCGGCAAGCGCCACGAGCCGTTCGAGTGCCGCGTCCTCGATGCGCAGCCCGCGCTGGCCGAGACCGCGTTCGGCATCGGCGAGTGCCGTACGCACGACGCGCGCCACGGCCTCGGGTCCCAGCGGCTGCAACGGCACGACGCGGCAGCGCGACAGCAAGGCACTGTTCACTCCGAACGACGGGTTCTCGGTCGTCGCACCGACGAGCACGAGGTCGCCCTTCTCGACGTGCGGCAGGAACGCGTCCTGCTGCGCTTTGTTGAAGCGGTGGATCTCGTCGATGAAGACCATCGTGCCGCGCCCGTCGCGCTGACGATGTGCCGCGGCCTCGGCGACCGCTTCGCGCACCTGGGCAACACCCGACAGCACCGCCGAGAACGGGTGGAAGTGCAGGCCCGCGTGTTGCGCGATCAGCAGCGCGAGCGTCGTCTTGCCGACGCCGGGCGGCCCCCACAGCATCAGCGAACCGGCCTGGCCGCGTTCGATCGCGAGCCGCAGCGCGCGTCCTTCGCCGACGACCTGGTCCTGGCCGAGGAACTCCGCGAGCGTGCGAGGCCGCATGCGATCGGCGAGCGGCGGCGGCGGTCCCTTGCGTTGCGGCGCCGGGACGGGTGGTTCGCCGAAGAGACTCACGGGCTCGCCTTCACTGTCGTTGCCGCTGCGCTTCGAACAGCAGCACTCCGGCCGCCACGGCCACGTTCAAGCTGTCCACGGGCGGCGCGAGCGGCACGCGGACGCGGGCAGACGCCGCGCGCAGCAACGGCTCGGGCACACCCGCGGCTTCGGCGCCGACGACGAGCGCCATCGGCTGCTTGAGGTCGACCTGCGTGTGCGTGCGATCGCCGGCTCCATCCGCGACGACGAGCTGAAGCCGGTGACGCTCGCAGAACGCGACCACACCTCCTGCGTCGAGCCCGTGCAACACCGGGAGCCGGAAGATGGAACCCATCGACCCGCGAACGGCCTTGTCGCGGAACGGGTCCGCGCCGCCGCGCATCGTGATACAGCCGGTTGCGCCGGCCGCCTCGGCCGTGCGCAGCAGCGAGCCGAGGTTCCCCGGATCGCGAACGCCCGCGGCGACGACGACGAGCGGCACTCGATCGCCGCGCAGCAGATCCTGTTCTCTGACCTCGCGCCTCTGGACCAGCACCGCGACGCCTTGAGGCGTCTCGAGCGCACTCATGCGCGCGAGCACTTCTTCCGAGCAGTCGAGGAAGGTCCCCGCCACCTGCTCGAGCCGTTCGCGCAGCCGCGCATCGCTGAGCCGCGGCGACACCGCCGCCTCGAGCACGACCAGCCCGGCGTCGAGCGCCTCTGCCACGAGCCTCGCGCCCTCGGCCAGCATCACTCCTTCGAGCGTTCCGACGGCCGCGTCGCGAAACCGTTGGATCGCGGGGTTCTTGCTCGAAGAGATCTCCTTGCGAGGCACCGGCATCCCGATCAGGCCTTCGACTTCTTCGGACGCACGGCCGGCTTCGCGGTGACCTTGCCGGGCTTGCGGGTTGCGGTCTTCTTCGCGACGTGCTTCTTGGCCGTCGACTTCCTCGCCGCGGCCTCCTTCGCGGGCGTCTTGGCCGCGCGCTTCTTCGCCGTCTTCTTGGCTGCAGCGCGCTTCTGCGTTGTCACCTTCGCCGGCTTCTTCGCCACAGCGCTCTTGGTCGGAGTCTTCGTCGCGGCAGCCGTCGCGGCCGGTGTGTCGAACAGCCAGTTCTGCACGGGCCCTGGCGCCCCCTGCAGTTCCTCGAGCTTGTTGCGGACCTGTTCCGCGTGCCCTTCGGCTTTCACGGTCTCCCAGTGATGCGCAACCGTGCCATCGGGCGCGATCAGGACCGTCGAGCGAATCACGCCCTCGACCTCCTTGCCGTAGAGCAGCTTCTTGCCATACGCACCGTAGGCCCTCATCACCGAACGATCGGCGTCCGTGAGCAGGCGGATCGCGAGCCTGTGCTTGTTGATGAATGCCGTGTGCGACGCCGCGTCATCGGCGCTGCAGCCGAGCACCTCGGCGTTGAGGTCCGTGAAGTCCGGAAGCGACGCAGTGAAGTCACACGCCTCGATCGTGCAGCCGGGCGTGTCGTCCTTGGGATAGAAGTAGAGAACGATCCAACGGCCGCGGAGGCCGGCGAGGGAGACCAGCGTGCCGTTCTGGTCGGGGAGGGTGAAAGGGGGCGCGAGCGATGTGGTGGGGAGCATGCTTGCGATGATGGCCGCGCCCGACGCGCAGGCAAGGGGCGCCCGACACAATCGGCGACGCGCTTCCTGCGTTCGAGCTAGCCGAGACCGACCCGCTCGTCGACCTCGCGCCCGTCCGACTGCGGCGACGTGCGCAGCACGATGTCCCACAGCGGCGAGCTGACGCCGAAGCGCTCGTCCGGTGTGGCGTGGTGATGCAGCAGGTGGTTCCGCTTCAGCCACTTCAGCAGGGGGCCTCGCATCGGCAGATGGTGCGTCGCGTAGTGCAGGACGTCGTAGGCGAGGTAGCCCGTGAGGAACCCGGCGAACACGGGGGAGAGCCATCCCGGTGACGCGAGCAGACCGCCGAGCACCCAGGCGAACAGCGAATAGAACAGCACCGCGAGCGGGATGCTGACCACGGGCGGCATCACGAGGCGTGCCTTGTCCCAGGGCTGCACGTGGTGGACGCCGTGGAACAGGAATATGGTCCGCTCGACCCAGCGCGCCTTGGTCCGCGGCGAGAAGTGGAACACGAAGCGGTGGATCAGATACTCGACGAAGGTCCAGACGAAGAGTCCGATGAGGAAGGCTGCCGCGAGCAAGCCCACCGTCATGCCCGTCGAACCGCGCGCGAGCCATGCATCGGCGGCGAACCATACGATCACGGGGGACCAGACCACGACGACGACCGCGGGATGGATGTGCGTCAGTGCTTCGAGGAAGTCGGACCGGAACAACCGGATCCGCGGCTCCCTTTGGCTCTGGGGCTGGAAGTACACGTCACGTGCATCGAAGAGCGGCGGACGCCCGGTGTCCAGAGTCCCGTCCAAGGTAGCCGTGAAGTTGATCGCGCGTGATGCGAGCTAGACCGCGCGCCGGGCCTGGCCGACTATTCTGCTTCCGCCACGACTTCGACTTCGTCCCAGAAGCCGATCCAACGCTCGACCTTCTTCATGTCCGCACGCGGCGCTTCGTAGGACCACGCGCTGCGTTCGCTGCGCTGCTTGCCGTCGGTGACGTCGTAGAACTGCACGCCGTGCGGGCACTCCAGATCGTGAGCCGTCTTGGGCACCGCCTTCAGCAGATCCATGCGCACCGCCTTGCGCGGGAAGTAGTGGTAGCCGTCGACTTCCAGCGTCGTCATGCTCTCGGCGATGACCTGTTTGTTCCAGATTGCTTGCATGAAGCTGAATCGTAGCCGCGCGCGCGACGCAGCGTCTGCCGTGCACGCGCGCGTTCTCGCCGCGCTCGGGTGATGACCGGGTACCTGCGGTGACAGTTTTCCTTCCCACAAAGGCGCGCCGGTGACGTCGCGGCAGGCGTAGGGGAGGCAGCCGTCGCCCGCCGCTCGAGCTCACGAACTCCATGACCAGCACCCATGCCGGCCGTCGTTTCGAAATCCTCACCGCCGCGCTCTGTTGTGCAGAAATCCTCACAGCACAGAGCTGGCTGCCACCGTCGCCGTATCCGGGTTGGGGTGCCTGCGCGCCCGCAACCATCGTCGCGATTGCCTACGACCCCACGTTGCCGCCAGTCGCCAACGGCGCGCGTCTGCACACGGCAATCCTGGGCCTCGGTCCCGGCCAGGGTCTCGCGATCGGCCCCGGCACCTGGACCGTCCCGAACCGCCTCGACCTCTCTGGGGTCGGCACGCCGCAGGCCCCGTACTGGCTGTTCGCCGCGATCCCTTCGCAGCGGCCCGTGATCACGCGTCCGAACGCCAACCAGAACGCGGTCAACATGGGCAGCGTCGGCCCGGCGCGCTACTGGGTGCTGCGCGACCTCGAGATCACGGGTGGCTCCGATCTGCTCAAGCTGTACGACTGCGCGCACATCTGGATCGACCACTGCTACCTGCACGACGGCCTCGGCGTCGGGATCGCAGCGAACGTGGTCGACACCGATCATCTCCATCTGACCCACAACGAGATCGCGCGGCCGGGGCCCGGCACGACGGGCGAGGGCATGTATCTCGGCGCGAACTGGGGCGCGGCCGCCACGAGTTGGTCCGTGATCGCCCACAACTACGTGCACGACACGCGTGGGGCCGTGCCGGGACAGGGTGACGGCATCGAGCTCAAGCAGGGCTCGCACCACAACTGGGTGCTCGGCAACTACGTGCACGGCTGCCAGAACCCGTGCATCCTCGTGTATGGAACGGGCGGCAACGGGCAGAACGTCGTCGAGGGCAACATCTGTTGCGACAGCGACGACGTCGTGCTGCAGGTGCAGGGCGAAGCCCTCGTGCGCAACAACATCGCGCTCGGCGGCGCGATCGGGTTCGGCAGCCACGACCATCAGGGTCAGAGCGTCGAGCTCGAGTTCGTGCACAACACGATCGTGAGCCAGGGCCGCGCTGCTTCGATGTCGGCGTGGAACGGGCGCCCCGGAATGGTCTTCGCGAACAACGTCGTCTACAGCCTGACCGCGGAGTCGATCTGGTTCAGCAACGGCAGCGCTGGCGTGCAGATGGCTGGCAACCTCGCGTTCGGCAGCGTGCACAACGCGAACGGCGGCTTCGCGATGGGTTCGGGTCTGCAGGACTTCGAAGACGTCTCGTTGACGACGTTCCACTTCGACGCGAGACCGGTGGTCGCAGGCGCGATCGACAACCGGGGCAGCCCTTCGTACGCGATCGACACGGACCTCGCGGGCAACGTGCGCAGCCAGCCGATCGACCCCGGTGCTTTCACGAACCGCGTCGCGTTGCGCAGTCCGACCGCAGAGATCCACCTCGCGAGAGGTGGCATCCAGGAGTTGACCTTCGATGCGCCACAGCTCGCGGGAGCGTTCTATCTCGTGCTCGGCAGCGTCACCGGCACGACGCCGGGACTCCCGCTCGGCGATTTCACGCTGCCGCTGAACTACGACTTCTGGATGCTCGCGACCGCGCTGACGCCGAACGTGGGCGTCTTGCGAAACACGCTGGGGTTCGTCGGGCCGGAGGGACTTGCGACGGCGACCCTGGTCGCCCCTCCGCTCCCGGCGCAGCTGCACGGCGTGGTCTTCCATCACGCGGTCGTCGCGCTGCAGCAGTCATCGATCGCGTTCGTGAGCAATCCGGTGTCGGTGATGCTGCAGTAGCGCTCAGCGACACGCGGCGAGCGCGCGCGCGACGAACACTGGCGCCATCTTGCGGCGCCAGTAGACGTCCAGGTCCGTGTTGTCCATCGTGCGCGCGGGCTTCATCGCTGCTTCGCCCGCGGCGGCGATCACCTCGTCGGTCAGCTTCTGACCGACGAGCAGCTTCTCGGCCTCGACCGCCGGAATCGCATACGAGCCGGCGCCGCCGAGCCGCACGTTCGCCTTTTGGACGACGCCGCGCTCGAACCACAGGCACACCGCGACGCCAAGGATCGGGAAGTCGAACGTGTCGCGGCGGCGCAGCTTCAGGTAGCTCGCCTTCCAGTTCCCGGGCGGCGGCAGGAACAACCGCGTCAGCAGCTCTTCGGGCTTCTTCGACAGATACTGGATGCCGTCGTCGCGATACAGGTCGCTGGCCTTGATGCGGCGCGTGCCATCGCGGCCGACGAGTTCGACGTCGGCCTCGAGCGCACACACGACCGGCACCGTGTCGCTGCTCTGCACGGCCCAGCACCGCGGCGAACCGGGGGCGACCCAGCAGATCGCGCCGTCCTTCTTCATGCAGAAGTCGATCGATTCGCGCCACTCGTGGCTCTGGTTGTAGTAGGTGCAGCGTGTGTCGAGCAGCAGGTTGCCGCCGATCGTGCCCATGTTGCGCAACAGCGGCGTGCTGATCTCGCGCACCGCGTGCGCCAACGCCGGGAAGTGCTGCCGCAGGTACGGGTGGTGCTCGAGCAGCGACAGCTTCGCGAGCGAGCCGATGCGCACGCCGCCGCTCGGATGCACCTCGACCTGGTCGAGGCCCGGGATGCCCTGCAGCGAGATGACGTGGGTCGGCGCCTGGTGCCGGCGCTTCATGTTCGGGTAGAGATCGGTGCCGCCCGCGACATACATCGCCTGCTTGCCGTGCACACTCGCGATCGCGACGGCATCGGCCGCGGTCTTCGGGCGGTGGTAGGTGAACGTGGGCAGTCGCAGCATTACTTGGCCGCCTTCTTCTCGCGCTTGGGTTCGTTCCACGCCGTGCCGTCGCCACCCTGCCACGGCGTCTTGATCCTCAGCGACTCGCCGAATTCCACGGCCGGCACTCCGCTCGCATCGAGCGCGGGGCCGTGGCGCGCATCTTTGCCTTCCTTCTTGCTCTGCAGCGCCGCGAACACCTTCTCGAACGACACCGGAATCTCGTCGACGCGCACGCCGACTGCATCGAAGACCGCGTTGGCGACCGCGGGCATCATCGGCAGCAGCGGGCCCTGACCGACTTCCTTGGCGCCGAACGGTCCGCTGCGATCGGGATCCTCGACCACGTAGGTCACGACCTCGGGCATCTCGAGCGTCGTCGGGCTCTTGTATTCGAGCAGCGACGGAATCTTGTGCACGAAGATGCGGTTGCCTTTGTGCGTGCGATCGCGGTAGGCCATCTCCTCCATCATCGCTTCGCCGAGGCCCATGTAGACGGAACCCTCGATCTGGCCCATCGCGACCGCGGCGTTGAGTGCCCTGCCGATGTCGTGCGCGATCCAGACCTTGGGCACCGTGTAGATGCCGGTCTCGGCGTCGACCTCGACCTCGACGACGGCGGCCGAGTAGCTGTAGCTCGGGCTCGGTCCGACGCCACCACCGCGGAACTTCGCGGCCGACGGCGGCGGCGTGTAGCTGCCGACCGTGCCGATCGTGCCGAAACGTGCTTCGGCCGCGCAGACCGCCTCCTGGAACGTCATGCCGGTGCCGGGTTCTTCGGCGTCGAACACGCGCGAGTCGGCGAACACGAGCCGACCCACGGGCACGCCGAGCTTCTCGCCGGCACCCTTGCCGATGATCTCGCGCGCGCGTTCCGCGGCCTGCATCGCCGCGTTGCCGGTCATGACCGTCACGCGCGAGCTGTAGCTGCCGAGGTCGACCGGCGTGAGGTCCGTGTCGCTCGTCACGACCTTGATGCCGAGCGGGTCGATGCCGAGCACTTCGCCGATGATCCAGCCGAGCACGCTGTCGCTGCCCTGGCCGATGTCGGTGCTGCCGCAGAACGCCGTGACGAGACCGCTGCGGTCGAGCTTGAGCTGCACGCCCGAGTGCGGCATGCCGTTCCAGTAGATCGGCAGACCCGCGCCCGAGAGGTAGCTGCTGCAAGCGAGGCCGAGCCCCCGATACTTGCCGTTCTGCTGCCGGCCGAGCTTGCCGCGCCGCTGTTTCCAGCCCGAGCCGGCGACGACCTTCTCGATGCACGCGCCGAGCCCCATCGAACCGATGCGCAGGAAGTTCGCGGTCAGCGAATCGCGCGGCGCAAGGTTGTCGAGACGCAGCTGCGCCGGGTCGAGACCCAGATCACACGCGATCTTGTCGAGCTGCACTTCGAGCGCGAAGCGTGGCTGCGGCGTGCCGTGGCCGCGCTTTGGCCCACACGGCGCCTTGTTCGTGAAGAAACGCACGCCGCGGAAGTGGTAGTTCTCGACCGCGTAGGTCACGGTCTGCAAAGCACCCGTGTAGAACGTGCTCGCCGTGCCATAGCTGCCGTAGGCGCCGCCATCGAGGTAGCTCCTGAAGTCGAGCGCCGTGATGCGCCCTGTCTTCGAGACGCCGATGCGGCTGCGCATCAGCACGGGATGGCGGCCGCGGTGGCACCAGAACACTTCTTCGCGCGTCAACGCGATCTTGACCGGGCGGCCCGTCAGCATCGCCATCTTCGCCGCGGCGATCTCGTGGTTGAACGGATCGCTCTTGCCGCCGAAGCCGCCGCCGTTCGGGCAGGCGATCACGCGGATGTGGTGTGGCGGCAGCGGATGCAGCGTGCGCGCGAGCGCCTTGTGCAGATAGTGCGGCGTCTGCGTGCTCGACCAGACCGTCAGCTTGCCGTCCTTGTCGAAGTGCGCCAGCGTCGCGTGCTGCTCCATCGGCAGGTGCGTGTTGCCTTCGAAGAAGAACGTGTCCTCGCGCACGTGGGCCGCGCGCTGAAAGCCGTCCTCGAGGTCGCCGAACTCGAGGTTCTCGAGACGGTGGATGTTGCCGCGCACGCCGTAGTCGTGCAGCCTCGGCTCGTCGTTCGCGGCAGCCTCGTGGATGCCGCCGATCGCGCGCAGTTCGCGATACTCGACCTCGACGAGCCGGCACGCGTTCCACGCGATCTCCTCCTCGGTCGCCGCGACCGCGACGACCGGGTCGCCGACGAAACGCACGCGGTCGAGGCACAGCGCGTGTTCGTCCTGGCTCACGGGCAGGATGCCGAACGGGATCGGCAGGTCCTTGCCGGTCAGGATGCCCTTCACGCCGGGCAACGCTCCCGCCTTGCGAGTGTCGATGTGCACGATCTCGGCGTGCGCCATGGTGCTGCGCAGCAGCTTCATGTGCAGCATGCGCGGCAGCGACAGGTCGTCCGCGAAGCGCGTGAGACCGCTGACCTTGCTGCGCGCGTCGACCTTGCGGATCGGCCTGCCGATGACCCGCAGATCGTCCTTCTTCACGTCGTGGTGCCAAGGCGCGTCGGTGCGCAGCAGCGGTGCCGGCCGCTTCACCGGATCGTCAAGAACCATAGATCGACTCCTTGCTCGGCTCGGCCGGTTCGCCGCGGCCGCGCGCCGCCGCGAGCTCGACGGCCTCGAAGATCTTCAGGTAGCCCGTGCAGCGGCACAGGTTCCCGGCGAGGTACTGCTTGATCTCCTCGCGGGTCGGATTCTTGTTCGCGCGCAGCAGCGCGTCGGCAGTCATCAGGATGCCCGGCGTGCAGTAGCCACACTGCGCGGCACCGAGGTCCGCGAACGCATGCTGCAGCAGCGACAGTTCGGCGCCGTCGGCAAGCCCTTCGACCGTGCGCACCTGCTTGCCGACCGCGTCGATGGCGAGCATCAGACAACTGAGGATCGGCGTGCCGTCGACCTGCACGGTGCAGGTGCCGCACTCGCCGAGCTCGCAGCCGTGTTTGGTGCCCGTGAGGCCCATCTCCTCGCGCAGCACTTCGAGCAGCGTCTTGTGCGGCGGGAACGCCACTTCGTGCGGCTCGCCGTTCACCGTGAACGTGGCGAGCACCTTGCTGGGCTCGGTCATGGGGCGAAAGACGATAGCGGCGAGGGGTCGTGTTTTCCCGCGGTCCAAGGCGAACAGCCTCGCGAGACGAGCGACATGGTCGCGTCAGTCCAATCGATGTCGAGTATTCGAGTTTCCACGTCGACTCTTCAGCATTCTGGGCGAGGCCGAGCGCTCCCTGCAGTTCCCTGGCAGCGGCGTGGGCGAACTCGTGCTGCACGCATGCGGCCGACTCATTCTTCGCCGACGCCAAGTATGATGTATGCATGCCGGACGACGTCGAGGCCAAGAACACCGACCGGTCGAGCTGGCCCATCCGGGTGACCCGACTGGGGGACGACTCCGAAGACGCTCTCGACACCACGGCGGAGCAACGGTTGGCCATGATGTGGGAACTCGTCACGCAGGCCTGGGCCATCGCGGGACGCGCGATCCCCGACTACGACCGCGCCCACACGCCTGTTCGCAAGGTTTCCCGCCGCGACCTCGAAGAATGACGAGCCTCGACAGTCTCAATCCGGACTTCCGCGACATGGTCGGCATGCTGTGCGAGGAGCGTGCGGAGTTCCTGGTAGTCGGCGCCTACGCGGTCTCATTCCACGGTCACCCCAGGACGACGGGCGATATGGACCTGCTCGTTCGACCGACTGCTGGGAACGCGGCGCGCGTCTGGCGTGCCCTCCTGCGCTTCGGTGCCCCGGTTGCGGCCACAGGCTTGGTCGAAGCCGACCTCGCCAAGCCGGACACCGTGTACCAGATCGGCGTCCCGCCGCGGCGCATCGACATCCTCACCGAGATCTCGGGGGTCACCTTCGACAGGGCCTGGCAGTCGCGTGTGGAAGTGGATTGGAGTGGTAGGCGTGTGGCTTTCATCGGCTTCGATGAACTGATCGCCAACAAGAAGGCGGCGCGCCGGCCGAAGGATCTGCTGGACGTCGCCCAGCTCGAGAAGGTGCGCAAGAGCAAGAAGGGCCCGTAGCTACCTCCCCGGTGCACGCAGCAGCAGTGCCCGGCTCAATCCTGCAGCAACCAGGAACAACGCCGCTGCGGGGTTGTGCTGCACGATCCCCCCGTCTGACGCCGGTTCGCGCGAGATCGTGGCAACCGGGTCCACTGAGCGGTCAGAACAACCCGATGGTGCACTTCAGGCCGTTGCTGAAGCGCGTCGTCGCACCGAGGCCGCTGCTCGTGAGCGTCGCCCCCTGCAGGTAGAACTGGAAGCCGCTGAACGACGGCGGCAGCGCCGGCAGGGTGATCGCTGTCCACGTCTGCGTCGCGATGGGGAACAGTTGCGGGCCGCTGATCACGTCGAGCGAGGCGTGCAGGAAGCAGTCGTTCGGCAAGCCGAAGCCCGCGAGCGGAAAGTTCGGGCTCACGAGCCCGATGATGCCGAGGTGCATGATCGCGAGCGGATCGATGTTCGTCGTGGTCGCTTGGAACAGCACTGCCAGAGCACCCTGGACCGGGCGGCCGATCGACACAAGGCCGAGCGGCAGCGTGTCGAACAGGTCGAGCGTCAGCGGATTGCTGCCGAACGTCGAGATGTCGCTCGGGCCGGGATCCGCGCTCGGACCGCCCGGCGAGTAACCGGTCAGCCACCACTGCGGGTTGGTCGTCGCGATCGCGCCGTACTCGATCGACCAGTTGCGGTTGACGACGTCCCAGATGATCTGGATGAAGTTCGGGCCGGTCGTGCCCTTGCCGAACACGCCGTTCCACGTCGCGCGACCGACGCCGGGGCTCGGCTCGTCGTAGTAGATGCCGCCGCCCGCGGTGTTGCTCGGATCGAGATCGGTCCAAGCGCACAACCACGCGCTCGGTTGGTTGAGGAACGTCGTCGCGTTCGGCACCGGTGCGGTGGTGTTGCCCGCACCGAGCGAGAGCCAGCCGTTCGAACCGACCCACAGGCCGAGCGTGCCGACCGGCATGCTGGTGTCGTCGCCGAGCGGCAGCGACGTGATGCCCGGAAGCACCGAGAAGCCGGTGCCGGCGACCGTGGTGACGACGACGTTGGTGCCGGTGTTGGTGCCGACGACCTTGAGGCCCGACAAGTCCTGCGCGGTCGCACTGAGCATCTCGTAGAACGACGCGTAGCGCGTGGTGCAGCCGTTGCCCTGCTGCGCGACCCTCGCGCAGTTGCGCGGATCGAACGTCATGCTCCACATGCCCGCCATCGGCGCAGTGGGGCCGATCGGCGACACGAGGCCGGTGTTGGGGTTGCACGACGACAGCACGCCGCCGCTCGGATTGCCGCCGAGCAGGCACTTGTTGGTGCCCGGATCGAACGCGACGTCGCCGACCGCGCCGCCGGGGAACGGCGACAGGAACACCGTGCTCTGGATCGCGCCGTTGCTCTTGTTCACCTTGCGCAGCACCGAGCCGAACTGGCTCCACACGTACAGCTGGCCGCTGTTGTCGAAGCCGAGGCCCGAGTAGTCGGCGCCGCCCGGCAAGTCGAGTGGCAGCGTGCCGACGGTCGTGCACACGCCGGTCGTCGTGTTGATCGTGAACAGCGGGCCGATGCCGTCGACGGCGTAGAGGATGCCCGTCGTCGGATCGATGGCGATGTCGCCTTCGACGTTGACGTACTGCGTCAGGTTGGCGACGAACGTCGTCGCGCCGTTCACCGGGTTGATCGTGAACAGCATGCCCGTGTTCGGGCTGCTGGGGGGTGAGCCGAGCGAGATGCCGTAGAGCACGCCGCTGGGCGAAAAGTCGATCGCGAGCGGAGCGCGGTCGATGCCGCCGGACACGGTGCGCGGGTTCGAGGCGACGCCGGTCGTGGGGTTGATGTCCCACAACGTCGAAGTGGTGGTCGTCGCGCTGTCGATGCCGAGCAGCGACGGGCAAGTCTGGGCGGCGGCGACGCTGGCCAGGCAGCCGATCACTGTGAGCGCGCGGGTACCGAGACGGAGGGAGGAGGTGGGGTTCATGGTGGTTGGGCCGTGGTAGTCGAGGAACGGCCGCGGCAACGAAGAAGGACCGTAACGCGCCGAACGCACGGGACCGCCTCATTCCTCGCCGGCGCGAAGCATGAACATGCATGCCGGAGCCGGCCTCGCCTGCTGGGTCGGGTTCTCGCCGTGCGCGTGCGGGCGGACCATGACCATGGGCCACCTGTCTCTTGCGCAGCGAGTTGCAGCCGGGCGAGGGTGCAGGGGACGTTCAGCGTGCCCACCGGCGTCCTTCAGGCGCCCTTGCCGCTGCCGACCTGCCAGCACTGAGCGGCCAGACGCTGTCTGCCAATGGCTGGTGCTCGAGCCGTCTCCGCAATGGCCGATGGCGACTACGAACGCGCTGCGCATCCCGCTGCGGTGGAGGCAAAGCAGCAGGGGGTGCTTCTGGGCCGCGGCGGACGCCAGTAGAGTCCGCGGACCTCTGGCCCGCGGCTCACCATGCCCACCAAGCACGTCCACGCGTTCCCGAAGCTGCACAATGCGACCTGGCCCGGACTCGTCGGCAAGGAGCCAGGCACCGACCACCCACCGATCGACCTCGACACGATGATCGACTTCACCGCGAAGGCGGAAGTCGATGGTCGCAAGTTCGACGGCGTCGACCTGTTCCTGTGCGCGCCGCACACGAGCATCGACGCCACCGACGAAGAACTGCGCGAGCTGGCCGACAAGGTCTCGCGGGCAGGTCTCGTGATCGGCTCGCTCGTGGCGCCCGTGTGGCCGCCGACCGGCGGCGGCTCCGCGATGGGCACCGAGAAGGAGCGCACCGCGTTCCTGACGCAGGTCAAGAAGGCCTGCAGCATCGGCAAGAAGCTGCGCGACATCGGCATCCGGCGCTACGGCATCATCCGCATCGACTCGGCTTGCAGCGTGACCGAGTGGAGCAAGAACCCCTCCGCGAACCAGAAGACCATCGCCGCGACGTTCCGCAAAGCAGCCGACATCGCGAAAGACCACGGCGAACGGCTGGCCGCCGAAGGCGAGATCTGCTGGGGCGGCATGCACAGCTGGAAGCGCATGGCCGAACTGCTCGAGCTCTGCGACCGGCCGGGCGTCATCGGCTTCCAGGCCGACATGGCGCACACGCTGCTCTTCACGCTCGGCTACAACGCGCACGAGGACCGGCTGCTGCCCGAGGACTACGACTGGAAGGATCGCGCCGTACTCGACCGCGCCTACACCAAGATGACCGGAGCACTGCGGCCGTGGACGTTCGACCTGCACATCGCGCAGAACGACGCGACGGTGTTCGGCTCGGGCTCGCACGACAAGACGGGCCGCCACTGCCTGCCGACGGATCCGAACGGCAAGCTCGACATCACGCACCACGCCGGCTTCTGGTTGCGCGACGACAAGGGTCAGCCCACGCGCACGGTGCGCCATCTGTGCTGGGACGGCTGCATGTTCCCGAACAAGGTCATGGCAACGCAGCAGACCTGGAACGACATCCTCGGCGCCATGCTGAAGGTGCGCGACACCCATGGCTGGTCGTAGCGCCACGGAGACGACATGACCCGCAAACCCTGGAACGTCGGCCTGATCGGCTGCGGCTTCATGGGCCGCGCCCACAGCAATGCCTACCGCAGGGTCGGCAACTTCTTCGATCTCGCGCTGCAGCCCGTGCTGAAGGCCGTGTGCGCGCGCACGCGCTCCGACGCCGAAGCCTTCGCCGAGCGCTGGGGCTTCGAGTCGGTCGAGACCGACTGGCGCCGCCTCGTCGAACGCAAGGACATCGACGCAATCGACATCTGCACCCCGAACGACACGCATCGCGAGATCGCGGTGGCTGCGGCTGCGGCCGGCAAGGCGATCCTCTGCGAGAAGCCGCTCGCGCGCACGGCCGCCGAAAGCGCCGAGATGGTCGCCGCGGTCGAGCGCGCCAAGGTGCCCAACATCGTCTTCTACAACTACCGCCGCGTACCGGCCGTGACGCTGGCCAAGCAACTGATCGACGAAGGCAGACTCGGCAGGATCTTCCACTACCGCGCCGTGTTCCTGCAGGACTGGACGATCTCGGCGCAACTGCCACAGGGCGGCGCGGGTCTGTGGCGTCTCGACAAAGCCGTCGCGGGCAGCGGCGTCACGGGCGACCTGCTCGCCCACTGCATCGACACCGCGATCTGGCTCAACGGCGGCATCGAAAGCGTCACGGCGATGACCGAGACGTTCATCAAGGAGCGCCAGCACAACTTGACCGGCAGGATCGAGCGGGTCTCGATCGACGATGCGTGCGCGTTCCTCGCGCGGTTCGCGAACGGATCGCTCGGCACCTTCGAGTCGACGCGTTATGCGCGCGGCCACAAGGCGCTCTACACGTTCGAGATCAACGGCGAACATGCGTCGATCCGCTGGGACCTGCACGACCTGCACCGCCTCGAGTACTTCGATCACGGCGACGACACGGTCGTGCGCGGCTGGCGCTCGATCCACGTCACCGACCGCGAGATGCCCTACATGAAGCACTGGTGGGTGCCGGGCCTGCAGATCGGCTACGAACACTCGTTCGTGCATCAGGTCGCCGATTTCCTGGAGGGCCTCGCGACGGGCACGGCCGCCGAGCCGACGTTCCACCAGGCGCAGCTGACCCAGCACGTCTGCGACGCGGTGCTGAAGTCCGCCGCCAGCCGGCAGTGGGTGGACACACCCCGCATGTGAGGACCATCCGAGGAGGCACATGACCCAACTCGTCTGCGCGTTGCGCCTCGTCGGCGAGAAGGCGATCGATCCGGCCACGGCTTCGCCGACCGGCAACCTCGCGCTCGAGGACGTCGTGATCGGCGATCCCGGCCCCGGAGAGGTGCTCGTCGAACCGCTGTTCGCCGGCGTCTGCGGCTCCGACAACAGCGCCTCGCTCGGCAAGCCGAACTTCGCGTGGGTCAAGCGGCCGCGCACACTCGGTCACGAGTTCAGCGCGCGCATCCTCGCGTTCGGCAGCGGTGCGGAAGGCCACGCCGGCATGAAGGTCGGCGACGTCGTCTGCGGCCTCGCCATGCGCGGCTGCCGGGATCCACGCTGCCGCGGCTGCCGGCGCGGCAGATGGAACTACTGCCGGCGCAAACGCATCATCGGCTTCCATCGCGACGGGGCCCTGGCGCGGCGCGCGATCCTCGAGGTCGACCGCTGCATCCCGCTGCAACCGGGCATCACGCCGCTGCAGGCGGCACTCGTCGAACCGCTGTCGGTCGTAGCACAGGGCGTGCTGCGCAAATGCGGCATCCAACCCGGCATGGACGTCGTGGTCTCGGGCTGCGGCATCATGGGCCTCATGGCGGCCGAGCTCGCGCGGGCCGCCGGCGCGCGCGTCGCGATCACGGGCATCGAACGCGATCGCGGGGTGCGGCTCGCGCTCGCCGCAGCCCGCGGCTTCGTTCCGATCGTCGTGACCGCTGAAACGCCGCTGCACGAACGGCTCGCGCGCGGCGTCGAGGCGCAGGACGGCACACGTTTCGGCGATGCGTTCGACGACGGCCTCGTCGACGTCTTGATCGAATGCTCGGGCGCGCCGCAGGCGCTCTCGACCGCGGGGCTCGCGGTGCAACCCGAGGGCACGATCTGCACGATCGCGACCTATCCGTGCGACGTCTCCTTCGGCGCGACCGCGTTCACGCGTGCAGGGCAGTCGATGCAGGGCGTGATGGGCAGCAGCCACGAGGACTACGACAACGCGCAGCTGCTGCTGCGACGCGGCGTGCTGCCCGTCGAGGACTACACGCAGGTCTACCTGTTCGAGGACGCGATGACGGCGATGGCGGACTCGATCGCGGCGCGCACGCCGAAGGCCGTGTTGCAGCTGCAACCCACATGAACGACGCCGTCGTGCTCGTGACAGGCGGCACGGGCTGCATCGGCGCAGTCGTCGTGCGCGATCTGCTGGCCGCCGGGGCCGGTCGCGTCGTCGTCGCTTCGCGTCTCGGAACTGCGGGCCAGCTGCCCCTGTGGCTGCCCGCGCCGCTCGATACGCGTGTGACCCTCGCCGCGGCGGATCTCGCGGGACTGGACGCGATCCGGAAGATCGTCGCGGAACACCGGCCGACCCATGTCGTGCACCTCGGCGGTCTGCAGAGTCCCGATTGCGACGCCGACCCGGCGCGCGGCCTCCAAGTCAACGTCGGCGGCACGCAGGTGCTGCTCGAGACCGCGGAGCGTCTCGGAAGGCCGCTGCAGCGCTTCGTGTTCGCGAGCTCGGCGGCGGTCTACGGGCCGCGCTCGCTCTATCCGGGACCGCTGGTGCACGAGAGCGCCGCGCTGCAACCGCCCAACCGCTACGGCGTCTGGAAGCTCGCGGGTGAGCATCTATGCCGCTTGTTCGCGCAACGCACGGGCGTGCCGACCGTCTGTCTGCGACTCAACACGACGTATGGCAAAGGCCGCGACCGCGGCCGCACGGCAGCGCCGACGACCGCGATGAAACACGTGGCCGCGGGCGCAGCGCGCAGGGAACCGTTCTCGATGCCGTATCGCGGCCGCGAGAACTACCACTTCGTCGAGGACGTCGGCGCGTGCTTCGCGGCCGTCGCGACGGCTCCGTTCGAAGGCTTCTCGGTGTTCAACATCCGCGGCACGACCATCGAGGTCGCGGCGTTCCTCGCGCTGATCGAGCAGGTCGCCGCCGAGCTCGGCATGGCGTCGAGCCGCAAGCTCGCGATCGCGAGCGATGCCGCCGAGAACCTGTTCGTCAGCGATCTCGACGACCGCGCGATCCAGGCCCGCTTTCCGCACCTGCCGTACACACCGCTCGCCGAGGGTGTGCGGCGCTCGCTGCTCGAATTCCGGCGCACAGACACACGGGTTTCTCGAGACATGAAGACGCAATGATGGATACGCCCGTCGATGACGCGCGACGGACCGGTGCGTGGCCGTGGATCCGCTGGGGGATGGCGTGCCTGCCGTTCCTCGCGATCCTCGTCTACCAGATCGCCACGACGGCGTTCCTCTGTGACGATGCGTTCATCAGCTTTCGCTATGCGCGCAATCTGGTCGCGGGGCACGGACTCGTCTTCAACCGCGGCGAGTACGTGGAGGGCTACGTGCACCTGCTGTGGACCCTCGAGGTCGCCGGCCTCTGGTGTCTCGGGCTGCGCCCCGAGATCTCGGCTCACCTGCTGTCCATCACGCTGACGGCGGGAACGCTCGCGCTCGTCGTCGCCTCCGCTCTTCGCCTCGACGGGCAACCGCAGCGGCGACTCGTCGCCTGGCTCGCGCTCGGACTCGTTGCGTGTTGCCCGAGCTTCGCGGTCTGGTCGACGAGCGGACTCGAGGCGAGACAGTTCACGTTCCTCGTCGTGTTGGGTTCGTTCCTTTTGACCCGTGCGGCGGCTTCGCGCCGGTGTCTGATGCTGGCGTCGATGGTGTTCGCCGCGGCGGAGCTCACGCGACCCGAGGGCATGCTGATCTTCGCCTGCGCGTTTGCGTGGCGCCTCGTGCAGGACAAGGTGGCCGGGCAGCTGCGGCTCGACCGCGTGTGGTCGCTGGCTCTGCCGTTCACGGCCGTGCTCGCGTGCCACTTCGTGTGGCGCTACTGCTACTACGGCGACTGGCTGCCGAACCCGTACTACGCCAAGTACGTGAGGGCCTGGTACGAGTCGGGTTTCACGTATCTCGCTTCTGCCGCGATCGAGCTCGGGACGTGGGTGTGGGTACCGTTGGCGTGGACCGCCATGAGGCGACGCGGTGCTGCGCGCGACCTCACGCACGCGCTGCCGTTCGTGCTGATCGTCCCCCACCTGCTCTACCTGCTGCGCCTCGGCGGCGACCACTTCGAGTTCCGGCCGATGGACTTCTACCTGCCCCTGCTGGCGGTGCCGGCGGCGATGGGTCTCGTGCAGCTCGTTCATGCGCTCGTCGGCGTGCTGCCCATCGCGGCAGAGCGGCAACGTGCTGCCTGGCAACGAAGGCTCGCGGTCGCGGCATGCGTGCCGGTCATCGTCTACAGCCACGGGCTCGCGGCGGCGTCGCTCGCCGCACCGTTGGCCCCAGGGTTCCCGTTCAGGCTGACCTTCGACGAGACAACTTCTCCGCTGCTGCAGTTCGCTCCCGGCCTGCCGCCTCTTCGCAGCATCCTGAATCACCTGCGCGACGATACGTACGACCACTTCGTCGCAATGCCGACCCAGGTCCTCGCGTTCAGCCGCGATCGGCGCCGCCTCTTCGAGGTCTGCGAGCGACTGCCTGACGGCGTGTTCCCCACCGATGCGATGGCCACGGACGGCTCGGTCGGCGTGATCCCGTTCTACCTGCGCGAGGTCAGCGTGATCGATTCGCTGGGGCTCACCGATGCGGTCATCGCACGCACGCCGTCGAGCCACGACAACGCCAGCCGCAAGATGGCCCACGACCGCTGGCCGCCGACGGGCTATCTCCGGCAACGCGGTGTCAACATGTCGCTCCACCCGGTCGAGGGCAGCGAGACCGATGCGCTGCGAGCCGCCGACTTCGCGTTGCGGATCGACCCGAATGCCTGGCTGCCGCTGCGCGCGGTCGATCGCGAGTACGCGCAGCGTTCGTTTCCGAGCGATCGATTGGTCATGCGCCATCGCGTCGACTCCCACGACCCTGCTGCGAACGAGATCCTGCTCGATGGCAAGCAGTATGTCGGCGTGAGGCTGTTGGCCACCTTCGAACCGGACGATCCTGGACTCACGTGGAGCTGCAAAGGCGACGCCCGCGTGGGACCGACGCCGAAGATCCTCATGGGCGGCATCGGTGTCGGCCAGCTTTCGATCGCAGGAGACCCCGAGAGCGCCTCGGTCGAGGGGTCGGCCCGATCGGAGGAGTTCGTGGCCGAGCCCGGGGCCATGTTGGTCATGTTCCTCGCCGGTCAGCGCTCTCTCGGCCTGCAAGTGAACCTGTGTCGACGCGGCGAAGTCGTGCGGTCGTGGAGCCCGGCGACAGACCAGCTGCAACCGGTCGTGTGCCCGCTCGATGTTCATGCCGGTCAGCCGTTGAGCCTCGAGGTCCACGACCCTGGACCAGGATGGCTCGTGCTCGACCACGTGCTGCTCGTCCGCCAGGGCAGTGGTGCGCGGGCGGCGCTCAGTGCCGCCTGGTCCGCGGGACGGGATCCGCTGATGGACTTCGTGCGGATCGCGCCGCTGCGCAGCGTGCACGGATGCGCCGTCGCAGGCTACACGACGATCACGGCGAGCAATCCGATGCCGTTCCCGACCATCCTGACGGTCGAGCTCGTCGAAGGGCCCGCGGACGCATGCCTGCTCTGCGGTCCCTGGATGCGCAGCGACGGACGTGGCATCACGCGCAGTCTCGCCACGGGAGCGACTGCGCAAATGCAGCTCAACCTGAAGGTTTCCGCGACGCCGATCGAGCGACAGACGTTCACGGTTCGAATCCGCGTGCAGAACGCGCAAGGCTCGCCGGATCCAGAAGCAGCTCTCGTGTGGGAGGTTCCACTGCCCTGGCAAGAACGCGACTGACCGGAACCACGCCGGTTAGTCTCGGCGCTCGCGAATGGCCTGTACTGCCACTGCCTCCCCGATCATCGCGCGCTGGGCCGCACTGGTCCCGGCCGGGACCGCCGTGCTCGACGTGGCGGCCGGCAGCGGCAGGCACACGCGCCTCTTCCTGCAGCGTGGCAACCTCGTCACGGCCGTGGACCGCGACGTCGCGGCGCTGCGCGCGATCGCAGACGATCGGCTCGAAGTAGTCGAAGCCGACCTCGAAACCGCTGCGTGGCCGCTCGCGGGGCGCGCGTTCGGCGGCGTCGTCGTGAGCAACTATCTGTGGCGGCCGCTGCTGCCCGCGATCGTGGCGAGCGTCGCGCCGGGCGGCGCGCTGCTGTACGAGACGTTCGCCGCCGGCCACGAACGGTTCGGCCAGCCCAAGAACCCGGACTTCCTGCTGCGCCCCGGCGAACTGCTCGACGCGGTGCGGGGTCGACTCGAGGTGCGCGAGTACGCGCATGGCGAAGAAGGGCAGCCGCCGTCGGCCGTGCGCCAGCGGGTGTGCGCCGTGCGCCTGGATTGACGCGCCTGATCGCGGGGTCTCAGCTCACGGTCGCGCAGCGCATGTTTGTTCTCTCCAACATGGGATGTTCGGAAACACGACATGCGCCGAGACGCGATTCGACCAGTGCGGACAGAGCAATCGACGCGACCTGATATGGTTCCGCGGGTTCGCCCATGAACGCCGAAGCTCTGCACACGGATGTCCTCGTGCTCGGCGGCGGGTTCGCCGGCACACGATGCGCGCAGCGACTCGAACGACTGCTGCCGCGAGAACAGTCGATCACGCTGGTCAGCAGCGAGAACTACGTCGTGTTCCAGCCGCTGCTGCCGGAAGTCGTCGGCGCGAGCCTCGACCCATCGCACGTGATCAGCCCCCTGCGACACCTGTTGCGGCGCACGCGCGTCGTGCGCGGCAACGTCTGCCGGATCGCCCTCGCTCCGAAGGGCGAACGCATCGCCGGCACCGTGAGCGTGAGCGCAGACGGTAGCGACGAGACCGTCGTGTTCGCCGCGAGGCACATCGTGATCGCGCTCGGTTCGGTCGTCGACGTGAGCCGGATTCCCGGAATGAGCGAGCACTCGCTGCTGATGAAGAACGTCGCCGACGCGCTCAACCTCAGGCACAAGATCATCACGTGCCTCGAGCGCGCGGTGCTCGAACGCGATGCGGACGAGCGGCGCGCGTTGCTGACGTTCGTGGTCGTCGGTGGCGGGTTCTCGGGCGTCGAGACGGCAGCCGAGATCCGCGACCTCGTGAGCAGCGCAGCGAAGTTCTTTCCAACCCTGGAGACGGAGACGAAGCGCGTGGTGTGCGTGCACTCGCGCGACAGGATCCTGCCCGAGCTCGACGCGAGGCTCGGCGACTACGCACTGCTCCGGTTGCGGAAGCGCGGCGTCGAGTTCCGCCTGCAAGAACGGACCCGCGCGGCATCGCGCGAAGGCATCTACCTCGCGAACGGCGAGCTGATCCCTGCGCGCACGATCGTCTGCACGATCGGCAACGCGCCGCATCCGATCCTCAAGGACCTCGTGGCGACGATCGAAGGCCGGTTGCCGACCGACGAATACCTGCGCCTGCAGGCCCACGACAATCTGTGGGCGCTCGGCGACTGCGCCTACAGCCCCGACGGCCATGGCGGCATCGCACCACCGACCGCGCAGTTCGCGACGCGGCAGGGTGCGGTGACGGCGCGCAACATCGCAGCGGCGTTGCAGCAGCAACCGCTGCAGGTGTTCCGGCACAAGAGCCAGGGCCAACTCGCGACGCTGGGCCATCGCAACGCCGTGGCTGCGCTCGGCAGGCTGCGCATCTCGGGTTTCCCGGCGTGGTGGCTGTGGCGCACCGTCTACCTGTTCAAGCTGCCGCGCTTCGAGCGCAAGCTGCGCGTGGTGATCGACTGGACGCTGAACCTGTTCTTCCCGCGCAACCTCAATGCGCTCGGCGTCGCGCAGACCCAACGTCACGAGGCGATCCACCTCGAGACTGGAGAGACGCTGTTCCGGCAAGGTGATCCGAGCGCCGCGTTCTATGTCGTCGACTCGGGCCGCATCGAATTGACTCGCGTCGACGACCAGGGCGTGTTGCTCGGGCGCGACGAGCTCGGCCCCGGCGAGCACTTCGGCGAAGGTTCGCTGCTGCGCACGGGCTTCCGGGCGACGACGGCCGTAGCCGTGGCACCGACGACGGTGCTCTCGTTTCCCGCAGCGCAGTTCCAGCGAGTGACGCGGTGTTTCCTCGCCCTGCGCCGGCTGTTGGAAACGACGTCGCGCCGCTTCCAGCCGGCCAGCGCCATCATCCCGGCGTGGGTGCCACCAGACCGCCTGCGAGTACCGCTGCACAGCGTGATGAGCAGTCCCGTGTTCACGATGCGTCAGGATGCGACGCTCGAGCAGTGCCTCTCGCAGTTCGTCGCGAACAGATTCAACTGCTTCCCGATCGTCGACAAGAACCTCCGACTCGTGGGGCTCGTGACCAGCACCGATCTGTTCGCCGCGCTGCGGCGCGACGTCGACCTGCAGCAGCCGTTGCAGACGATCGCGACCTGGAAGGTGCAGTGCCTTGGCCCGACCGAGCCGGTCGAACGCGCCGTGGAGATCATGCGCCGTCGCGATGTGAAGCACGTGATGGTCACGGACCATGACCAACGGATCGTGGGCATCGTTTCGCTGAAGGACATACTGAAGCTGATCCTGACGGCGTCGCCCAAGCCGGCGCCAAATCTGAGTTGACTGCGGGCAAGGTCCGGCCGCACGCTCTGCCGGCCATGCGCCGAGACGACGCCAGGATCGGACCTGCCGCGAGCCGGTTTGGCTTGCTCGCCTTCTTGCTCGCGGCAACCGCCGCTGCACAGGAGACGCACTGGGCTTTCGTGGCGCCCGTTCGGCCACCGGTGCCGCAGTGCCGCGACGCGAGCCAGGCCAGGAACGACGTCGACCGTTTCGTGCAGGCGCGACGCGAGACGATGGGTCTCCCCGCGTCGCCCGAAGCATCGCGCGGCGAACTGCTGCGACGCGTGACCCTCGATCTGACGGGCTTGCCACCCACGCTCGAAGACCTGGACCTGTTCCTGCGCGACGAACGTCCGGACGCCTTCGAACGCATCGTCGACTCGTTGCTCGCATCGCGCGCCGCCGCCGAGGAGTCGACACGCTGGTGGCTCGACCTGTCGCGTTACGCGGACACGCACGGCATGCAGCGCGATCAGGTGCGCGCCTTGTGGCGTTGGCGCGACTGGGTGCTCGACGCACGTGAGGCGAACGTGCCGTTCGACCGGTTCGTCACCGAGCAGCTCGCGGGGGACCTCCTGCCCGCAGCGACGCCGGCGCAGCAGATCGCGAGCGGCTGGAACCGCAACAATCCGACGTCCGACGAGGGCGGGCTGATTCCCGAGGAGTATCTCGCGCGCTACGCGATGAACCGCGTCGACACGTTCGGCACGGCGATGTTGGGCCTCACGGTCGGTTGCGCGCAGTGTCACGACCACAAGTCGGATCCGTTGACGCAGTGCGACTACTACCGCCTGCTCGCCTACTTCGCCTCGTTCGCCGAGCAGGGCAACGACGGCGGTGCGTTGGCGCCGGCACCGGCGATCCTCGCTCCGACCGAGCAGCAGCGCGACGAACACGAACGCCTGCGCGCGGCCGCGACCGCGGCCAAGGACGCGCTCGCAGCGATCGGTTGGTCACCGCTGCGGCTGGCGTCGATCGACGCGACGAAGTTCTCGTCGCTCGCCGACCTCTCGCTGCTGGTGGCGGACCCGGCCCCGGTGCGCGGCACCTATGCACTCGCCGCGGACGCGAACTTCGAAGGTGTGACTGCCTTGCGACTCCTCGTGCTGCCCGACGAGACGCTGCCGCACCGCGGGCCCGGTCGCGCCGACAACGGCAACTTCGTGCTCGGCGAAGTCGAGATCACGGCCGGCGATGGCCTCTCGAGCGAGCGCGCGGCGATCGCAGCGGCTCACGCGGATCACGCGCAGCCGAACCACGCGGCATCGCTCGCGATAGACGGCGATCCCGCGACGGGCTGGGCGCTGCTGGGCCACCACGAAGCAACGGCTCTGTACTTGACGCTGAAGAGGCCGCTCGCGCCCGGCACGACGCGGATCGAGATCCGCATGCAACACGAGACGCAGCACGAGCGGCATCTGGTCGGCCGGTTCGCCTGGCAGGTCACGACGGCCGAGCTCGGCGAGCTCCCGGCGCGCGCGGGCCAGACTGGCCAGCAGCTCGCGGCCTGCGAGGCGCAGTTGCCGCAGTGCATGGTCAGCGCCGACCTGCCCGAGCCGCGCGCCGTACACGTGCTGCAGCGTGGTCGTTACGACCGACCCGGCGAACGCATAGCACCGGGTACTCCTGCGTTCCTGCCGCGTCTGCCCGCCCCGATGGATCACCCAGCCGGGCCGTCCGACCGCCGCGAGCTCGCCGCGTGGTTGTTCCGGCCCGACCATCCGCTGACCGCGCGCGTCGCCGTGAACCGGATCTGGCTCCGGCACTTCGGCCGCGGTCTCGTCGCGACGCCGCACGACTTCGGCGTGCACGGCGCGCGGCCGAGCCATCCCGAGCTGCTCGATTGGCTCGCCTGCGAGCTGCGCGACAGCGGTTGGAACGAACGGCACATCGATCGCATGCTCGTGACGTCGGCGACGTATCGGCAGAGTGCGCGCGCGAGTGCCGAGCAGCTCGCACGGGATCCCGACAACGTGGGTCTCGGCCGCATGAGCCGGCAGCGTCTGCCCGCCGAGACCATCCGCGATCAGGCGCTGGCCGCCGGCGGCCTGCTCGTGACGCAGTTCGGCGGCCCCAGCGTGAAGATCCCGCAGCCTCCGGGCATCTGGGAGGCCGTCGCGTTCCCGGGCAGCAACACCGAGCACTACACGCCCGACACGGGGGACGCGCTGCACCGGCGCAGCCTCTACACGTTCTGGAAACGCACCGCGCCGCCGGCCCTGCTCACGACGCTCGATGCCCCGAGCCGGGAGCAGTGCGTCGTCGAGCGGCAGGTGACGAACACGCCGTTGCAGGTGCTCGCGGTGTGGAACGACGAAGGAATGCGCGAAGCGGCGCACGCGTTCGGGCAGCGCTGCCTCGCGCAGGCGGGCGACGATACGCTGCGGTTGCACTTCGCCTTCCGGTTGCTGCTGCAGCGGCCGCCGTCGGTTGTCGAGCAGGACGCGCTGCGGCGAGCGCTCGTTGCGCAACGTGCGGCGACATGCGACGAAGCCGCAGCGTGGACGATGGTGGCCAGCCTGTTGTTGTCGCTCGACGAGGCCCTGCATCGCAACTGACATGGACCCGCACCCGCGCATCGACCGCCGTTCGTTCCTGGCCCAGGCCTCGGCTGGCGCCGCGGCGTTCGCGTTCTGGGGCGGCACCGAGCCGCCGCGGCAGCCGCATTTCGCGGCGCGCGCGGTGCGCGTGCTCTACCTGCACATGTCGGGCGGGCCGTCGCAGCACGATCTGTTCGACTACAAGCCCGCGCTCGCGCGCTGGCACGGCACGGACCTGCCCGACTCCGTGCGTCAGGGCCAGCGCATCACGACGATGACTTCGGGCCAGAAGAACCTGCGCATCGCGAACACGAGGCGCGTCTTCAAGCAGCGTGGCCGAAGTGGGGCGTGGATCAGCGACCTGCTGCCGCACACGGCGCAGCAGGCCGACGAGCTGGCGATCATCCGCTCGATGCAGACCGACGCGATCAACCACGAGCCCGCGATCAACCTGCTGCAGACGGGCAGCGAGCTGCCGGGTCGGCCGTGCTTCGGCGCCTGGCTCGGTTGGGCCATTCGTGCCGCCTCGCGCGACCTTCCGGCCTTCGTCGTGCTGCACTCGACGTGGTCGGGACCCAAGGTCGATCAGCCGCTCTACCATCGCCTGTGGGGCGCCGGCTTCCTGCCGGCGGAGCACCAGGGCGTGCTGTTGCGCAGCCACGGGGATCCCGTGCTGTTCCTGCAGGATCCGCCCGGCGTGTCGCGCGAGGCGCGGCAGGCGCACCTCGCGGCGATGGCGGAGCTGCATGCGGCCGCGCACGAACGCTTCGGCGATCCGGGGATCCAGGCACGGCAGCAGCAGGCCGAGCTCGCATTCCGGATGCAGACCGCAGTGCCGGAGCTCGTCGACACCACCGCAGAGTCCCCCGAGGTGCAGGCACTGTATGGCGACGACGTGCGCACGCGCGGCACGTTCGCGAACAACGCGCTGCTGGCGCGGCGGCTGCTCGAACGCGGCGTGCGCTGCGTGCAGATCTACCACCGCGGCTGGGACCAGCACAAAGAGATCGAGGCCGACCTGCCCAAGCAGTGCCGCGACGTCGACCAGCCGACGCAGGCACTGCTGATCGACCTGCGCCGCCGCGGTCTGCTCGACGACACGCTCGTAGTGTGGACCAGCGAGTTCGGCCGCACGGTCTATGCGCAGGGCGAGCTCGAAGACGGAAGCTACGGCCGCGACCACCATCCACGCTGCTTCGTCACGTGGCTCGCGGGCGCGGGCGTGCGGGCGGGCCACCAACACGGCGAGACGGACGAGCTGGGCTACAACACCGTGCGCGACCCGGTGCACATACACGACCTCAACGCGACGCTGCTCTACTTGCTGGGCTTCGATCACGAGAAGCTGACGTTCCGATACGAGGGCCGCGACTTCCGGCTCACGGACGTGCACGGGCACGTCGTGCGCGAGCTGCTCGCGTAGGAGCCGAGAGAAAGCCATGCTCGACCGCTCGCAGGAATACACGAAGATGGCCGAGGTGGAGAGCACGCTGTGGTGGTATCAGGCGCTGCACCACCTCGTGCTCGCTGCGATCCGCACCCACGCGGCAGCCGCCGACCCGCAGATCATCGATGCAGGTTGCGGCACCGGTGGGCTGATGCAGTTCCTGCGCGCGCACGGCTCGAGCAACCTGCGCGGCTTCGATCTGTCGGAGCACGCCGTGGCCTGGTGCAGGAAGCGTGATCTCGACGTGCGGCAGGGCAATCTGCTCGACATCGGAACGCTGCACGCCGAGCGTTCCGCCGACGTGATCGTCAGCAACGACACCCTGTACTTCCTGGACCGCGACCAGCAGGCGAGTGTCGTGCGGCAATGCGCCGCGATCCTGCGGCCGGGCGGGCTGCTGATCCTGAACGTGCCGGCTTTGCGCGCGTTCGCGGGCATCCACGACCTCAGCGTCGGCATCCGCGAGCGTTTCTCGCGCGCCGACACGACGCGGCTGCTCGGCGGGCCGTCGTTCGAAGTCGTGCGCGAGTGTTACTGGCCGTTCGTGCTGTCGCCGTTGATCTATGCCGCGCGCGCTGCGCAGCGCCGGACCATGCGGTCCAACCCGCAGTTCGCGGTGCAGTCGGACATTTCGCTGCCACCGCGATGGATCAACAAGACACTGCTCGCGTTGGTCCGCGCCGAGAACCGGCTGCTGTCCAGGAAGCCGTTCGGCAGCTCGCTGTTCCTCGTGGCGGTCCGTCAGCCGGCCAGCGCATTGAGCTCGGCAGCGACGCGGTCCACGCTGGCTTCGGGCAGCTCCGGGTAGAGCGGCAGCGACAGTACCTCTGCGGCGAGGGCTTCGGAACGGGGCAGGTGGCCTTCGGCGAGCCCCAGGAACGCATAACCGCGCATACGATGGATCGGGTCCGGGTAGTGCACGCCGGTCATGATCGCGCGCTGGCGCAGTGCCTCGCGCACGCGTTCGCGGTCGCGAACCCGCACGACGTAGAGGTGATAGCCGTGCGCGACATCGCGGCCTGCGACGATGCGGCGGATGCGCGGCGACAGCGCGCGGTCGTATCGCGCGGCCAGCTCGCGGCGGCGCGCGACGAACCGGCCCAGGTGTGGCAGCTTGACGCCGAGCAGCGCGGCCTGCAGCGGATCCAACCGGCTGTTGATGCCCTCGCGCTCCGCGTAGTAGCTGGCCTCGAACCCGTACATGCGGATGCTGCGCATGGCCGAGACGAGTGCTTTGTCACGCGCGAAGCAGAGGCCGCCGTCGCCGAACGCGCCGAGGTTCTTGGTCGGATAGAACGAGAACGCGGCAGCATCGCCGAACGTGCCGGCCGGCTTGCCGCGCAGCAGGGCGCCATGGCACTGGGCGCAGTCCTCGACGATGCGCACGCCGGAGCCGGCAAGACGCGACGCGAGCCGCTCGACGTCGACGACGTTGCCATACAGATGCACGGGCACGATCGCGCGGATGCGCGGGCCGACGCGCCGCACCGCGTCTTCGATATCGAGCAGCGCCGTGTCGGGGTCGACCTCGCAGAACACCGGAGTAGCACCCGTGCTGCGGAT
>DASRJH010000302.1:0-4405 GCA_035649575.1 Planctomycetota bacterium | reverse complement strand
GGTCACCGACCGGCAGGATCATGCGGCCGCCCTCCTTCAGCTGATCGACCAGCGGTTGCGGCACGTGATCGGGTGCTGCGGTGACGATGATCGCGTCGAATGGCGCCGCCTCGGGCCAGCCGCGGTAGCCGTCGCCGGCGCGCACGCTGACGTTCCGATAGTCCAGCCGCTGCAGCGTGGTCTCAGCGCGCTTCGCGAGCGGTTCGACGATCTCGATCGTGTAGACGTGATCGACGAGCCCGGCGAGCACGGCGGCCTGGTAGCCCGAGCCGGTGCCGATCTCGAGCACCTTGTCGCCGCGTCTTGGCTGGAGCGCCGCTGTCATGAACGCGACGATGAACGGCTGCGAGATCGTCTGCTCGTGGCCGATCGGCAGCGACGAGTCCTGATAGGCGATGGCCCGCACGTCCTCGGGCACGAACTCGTGCCGCGGTACGCGGTTCATGACCACGAGCACGGCCTCGTCGTCGCAGCCGTAGGCGCGGATCGTGCGGACCATGCGCTCGCGCGCGGTCGCGAACGCATTGGCCGGCGTGCGAACGCCGGCGGCTTCCGGGTTCGAAGTCCCGCACGCGGCGGCAAACGCGCCGGACACGACGAACAGGTGCCGGCGAGCGGACAGCAGGCCTCGGCGAAGCAGACCGGACATCGGTCACACGGGACGTATCGAGCCGCGTCCGATGATCAGCGCCGCCGCCGCCGCGCACAAGCCGGCGCTACCACGGGCCCGTTCCTTGGTCCGGAAACAGGCTCGAGCGGTGACGGACGTCGGCCACGGGCCGATGCGAAGGCCATCTCGCGACCGCGGGCGTTTCCGTGTTCCTGCTGATCCCGCACTTCCGATAGCACCGGAGTGATTCGCCGGTGTTCCATGGTCCTCGTGCGGCTGCTGGCGCTGCTGGCGATTGCCTACGAGGTGGAGCTGGCCGGCGGCAACTTCGCGATTGCGCTGATACTCGCGTCGCTGCTCTACGGGCTCGGGCTGTATCACAAGAGCACGCTGGAGGTGGAGAAGGCGCAGCTCGAGAAGCGCGTGTGGCAGCGCACGAGGGAGCTCGAACGGGCGCGCGACGAGGCCGAGGAGGCGAACCGCGCGAAGGGCCTCTTCCTCGCGACGATGAGCCACGAGATCCGCACGCCGATGAACGGGATCATCGGCATGACGGGACTCTTGCTCGAGACCAGGCTCGAGGAGACGCAGCGTTCCTATGCCGAGACCGTGCGCTCGAGCTCGGAGAGCCTGCTCTCGCTGCTGAACGACATCCTGGACCTGTCGAAGATCGAGGCGGGGAAGTTGGAGGTCGAGCGCATCGGCTTCGACCCGGCCGAGACGATCGAAGAGGCGGTCGAGAGCATGGCCCAGCGTGCCCATGCCAAGAAGATCGAGCTGCTGTGCCGAATCGATCCAAAGATCCCGCGGCTCGCGATCGGCGACCCCAACCGCCTGCGACAGCTCGTCGCGAATCTGCTCGGCAATGCGATCAAGTTCACGGCGCGCGGCGAAGTCTTGGTGCAAGCGCAGTTCACCGAGCAGCAGGGCCAGCGCATGCTGCTCCGGATCGACGTGATCGACACCGGGATCGGCATTCCGTCGGTGGCGCTCGGCAGGCTGTTCGAGCCGTTCGCGCAGGTGGACAGCTCGACGACGCGGAAGCACGGCGGCACGGGTCTCGGCCTCGCGATCTGCAAGCGGCTCGCGACCCTGATGGGGGGCGACATCGGTTGCGCGAGCGCCGAAGGCAAGGGCAGCAAGTTCTGGTTCACGGTCGCGTTCGAAACGCCGGCCTCGCAGCCGGCTGCGCCGCCGGCTCCGGCGCCGGTCAAAGCCGGCACCAGGGTCCTGTGCGTGGACGACCACGCGTCCAATCGCGCGGCATGGCGTGATGCGCTCGTGCCGCTCGGTGTCGAGGTCGAGGACGCGAGCGATGGTGCGATTGCTCTCGACAGCCTGCGCCGTGCGCACGCCGAGCAGCGGCCGTTCGAAGTGGTCGTGCTCGACCTGCACATGCCTGCCCAGAATGGTCTCGACGTCGTGCGGACCATGCGCCAGACGGCCGGGCTGGAGAGCGTTCCGGTGGTCCTGTTGACCTCGTGGCTGGACACCGGAGTCGCCGAGATGGCCGCCCGGCTCGGTGTGCCTCGCGTGCTGCGCAAGCCGCCGCGGCGGCGTTCGCTGCAGCGCGCCATCTCCGAGTGCCTCGGGGGGGTGGTGGAGAGCCAGGCACCCGTGCGTGCCGCAGCCCGGCCGCGAGGTGCCTCCTACGGTCGCGTGCTCGTGGCCGAGGACAACCTGATCAACCAGCGCGTGATCCAGAAGCAGCTCGAGAGCCTCGGCTACGACTCGCTCATCGTTTCGAACGGCAGGCTCGCGGTCGAGGCCTGCGCGCGCGAGCGGTTCGACGTGGTGCTCATGGACTGCGAGATGCCGGAGATGGACGGCCTCACCGCAGCCGCCTCGATCCGTGCGCTCGGCCCGGACGCCGGCAACGTTCCGATCGTTGCGCTGACGGCGAACGCGATGACCGGCGATCGCGAGCGCTGTCTCGCGGCGGGCATGGACGAACACGTCTCCAAGCCCGTGCGGCTCGACGACATCCGCAGGCTGCTCGAACAGATCCACACGGGACGCCTCGAGACCTGAAGCTCTTCGTGCGCGGCATCAAGGACTCGCCGCCGTATCTGCACGTCGGTCGCCTGCTGACTCTCGAAGACACGGTCGAGTTCTTCAACCTCGTGCTCGAGCTGAAACTCACCGATGCGGACAAGCAGGATCTCGTCGCGTTCCTCCGCGCGCTGCGAAGCGCGGGCTCGGGCCGGTGGGGTGCCCGGGTTTGGTCCTGATTCGTTCGCCGCCATCGTCGACTCGAGAGCGCGG
Source organism: Planctomycetota bacterium (assembly GCA_035649575.1). Classification (GTDB taxonomy): domain Bacteria; phylum Planctomycetota; class UBA1135; order UBA1135; family UBA2386; genus DASVAL01. Next base: position 1,530 of record DASRJH010000302.1, on the reverse strand, counting down.
CGACACGGCGCACACGGTCGGTCAGCGCCGAGGAAAGCGACATGCGCCTTGCCCCGATTGTCGCTCCCTGGCAGAGTTCCGCGCCATTCCGGGCCTTCCCGGGACGGGAGGGGTCTCTGTCCCCAGGATCGATCATGAAGAGGAGAACGAGTTCCGTGTCCGAGATCCGCGCAGGCGCATGCCTCCTGGCATTGTCCGCATTGTCCGCATTGTCCGCGTGCAACACGATGGCTTCGGGCGGCAATGAGCCCGCGGTGCCGCGTGCCGCCGACGTACCACACAGCATGGCCCGCGCCTACTTCGCGCCAGGCGAAGCGGAGATCGACGTTGGCTCCGGCTCCAACATCAACGGCGACACCGACGCCCTGATGTTCGGCGCTGCTTTCGAAGGGGTGGGGAACGTGGTCGGCGGCGGGATCAAGTTCGACGTCTACCTCAGTGACGACGATTTGATCGAGTCGACGCCGGGCGTCGACACATCGGTGTTGGGCGCGACCGTGTTCCCACACGTGACGTTCCGGCCCGGGACGGACAAGTTCCGCGTGCCCATCCGCGTGGGTCCCGAGGTCATCCTCCATACCTTCGAGATCGAGGGCTCCGCGGCGTCCGGAGATTTCGATTGGGTGTCGGCCGGCCTCGGCCTCGAGGTGGAGCCCGAGTTCGACTTCTTTCGCGACGACAAGTCTGCGCTGTCCATCTATGGCAGTCTTCGCGGCGGCGGTGGCTGGGTGGCCATCAGCGGTCCGACCGACGACTACACCTCCGACTCGGCAACGTTCGGCGCAGAGATCGGGCTGCGATACGAGATCGCGGCCTTCCTCGTCTCGGCAGGCTTCTTGACCCGGACTACGAAGTACAACGAGTCCGACATCGAAAACGGCTCGTTCATCGAGGAGACGGACTTCTCGTTCCGCGGCTTCTTCATCAGTGCGGGCGCGCGCTGGTAGACGGCCTGCCGCCCGGCGCTCGCGGCCAAACCAGCCCAGACGCCAGTTGAGACAGCCGGGAGGCCCACGATCGGGCGCGGTACGGTATTCCTGATGTTGCCGTGGAGCCCACCACCGTGCGCACCGTCCCCAAACAGAGCTGCGTTGTAGCCTCGTTGTCGTGTCTCCTGGCCGCGGCATCGGCGCAGTCCCAGGACTGGTGGTCCTATCGCGAACTGCGCCGGCCGCCGGTGCCGGAGGTCGAAGGCGCGCAATGGGCGCGCAATCCCGTCGACAACTTCGTGCGCGCCGGGTTGGAAGCGCGTGGACTGTCGCCGGCGGCAGAGGCCGACCGCCACACGCTGCTGCGTCGCGTCACGTACGACCTGACCGGCTTGCCGCCGACCAGTGCCGAGATCGCGGCCTTCGTCGCGGACACTTCACCAGATGCCTGGGACAAGGTGGTCGAGCGCCTGCTCGCATCGCCACAATACGGCGTGCGGTGGGCGCAGCACTGGCTCGATCTCGTGCGCTACGCCGAGACCGATGGCTACGAACGCGATCGCAAGAAGCCGTTCGTGTGGCGCTACCGCGACTGGGTCGA
>DASRJH010000301.1:0-35588 GCA_035649575.1 Planctomycetota bacterium | reverse complement strand
CATCCAGAAGCGACCCGGCACGCTGCTGCACTGGATCGACGTCGGCCCGTTCGCCGCGGAGCGCCAGGGTGGCATGGCCGACAACTTGCAGATCACGGACCTGCGCGTCGAACAGCCGGCCGCAGTGCTGCGCACTCCGGTGGATCTCGTCGCGACGCTGAAGAACCGCGGCCAGGCGACCGCGAACTTCGAGGTGACGCTCGAGGTCGATGGCAGCGAGCCGCTGCGCAAGCTGGTCAGCGTTCCGCCCGGCGCCGAAGGTGAAGCGGACTTCCAGGTGTCGTTCCGCGAGCTCGGCAGGCGGCGCGTGCACGTGCAGTTCCAGAACGACGCGCTGGTCGCCGACGACGAGCGCTTCGCGACCGTCGAGGTGCGCGACCGCATCCGCGTGCTGCTCGTCGACGGCGCCGCCGACGGCGATCCGTTGCTGTCCTACCGCTATCTCTGGCAGGCGCTGCTCGATCCCGACCCGACGACGTTACCGACGTTCGCGGTCGAAGCCGTCGATGCACTCGCGCTGCTCAGCGGCCAGTGCACGCCGAAGAACTACGACGTCACGGTGCTCGCCGACCTCGACCGCCTGAACCAGCGCGCGACCACGGCGCTGATCGAAGCGCTGCAGGCAGGCCGTGGACTGCTCGTCGCCTTCGGCGAGCAGACCGACGCCGAGAGCTACAACCTGCACTTGCACGCGGCAGGCGCGGGACCGATGCCGTTCCGCCTGCTGCGCCCGATGGGTGGTGCGCTGGGCAGCTCCGTGCTGCGCACGGCTACGATCATCGCGCCGAACCATCCGCTGTTCGCGGGCTTCACGGAGCCGATCTACCGCGAGGTCTTCCAGGCCAATCCGATCTCTGGCTGGTATGGCGTCGCCGCCGAGACGCTGCACGCCGACGCCACGGTCGTGGCCCGCCTCACGGACGCCGACCAGACCCCGCTGCTCACGACGCGCCAGTTCGGCGAAGGCAAGTGTGTGTTCCTGACGTCGGCGATCGCGTCCGAATACCGGCCCGATCGCTGGAACCACCTCGACGACCCGATGGTGGCGCTGCCGCTGCTGCACGGCTTCGTGAAGTGGCTCGCGCTGCCCGGCGTCGACCGCTTCCACGCGCTGGTCGGGGCCGAGCTGTCGTGTTCGCTGCCCGTGCGCCCCGAGAACGTCGAAGTCAACCGGCCCGAGCGCGACGGCCGGGCCAAGTCTCCACTCGCCGAGGAGAGCAAGCCGATGCCCGGCGGACGTTATGCCCTGCCGCCGCACGCCGACACCTGCTACGCGGGGTTCTACGTGTTCGACATGGTGCTCGACCGCGAGGCCGGCAAGGAACCGCTGTCGCTGCCGTTCGCCGTCAATGTCGATCCCGAAGAGGGTGACCTGCGCTACGCCTCGCACGAGCAGACGCGGCAGGCGCTGGGGCTGCAGAACGTGCTCGACAGCCTGCCCGCAGCCACAACCGCGATCGATGACCCGGACCGCAGCGACCTGGGCCCGACGCTGTTGTTGCTGACCCTGTTGTTCGTGCTCGGCGAGGCCGCGCTCGCGCGCTACGTCTCGGTGCGACGGAGTTGACCGCGATGTTCCTCCCCTACCCATCGCGGCCATGGCCGCAACCAAGGTCATGGTTGCAAGCCGCGCCCAAGCGCGGGGTGTTCGACCATGGCCGTTTGTCGTTCGGGGCCCTTGCGCTGCGCAACCTGTCGCGCAGCGCGACAGCTTGCGTGACTACGGGCCCATGGCACGACGCGACCGGGTTGCTGCAGGATCCGCAGTCGCCGCAGTCTTCGACCTACGTCGAGGAGACGTTCCGCTTCATGCAGGCGCCGCCCACGTGGGTGCTCGCGCTGCTCGTGGTGCCCGCGAGTCTCCTGTTCGTCTACTGGTCCTACAGCGGCCTCACCCGGCTCGAACGCCCGACGCGCGTTGCGCTGTCGGCGCTGCGGTGGCTGGCCGTCGCGATCTGCTGCGTGTTGTTGTTCCAGCCCGCGTTCGAGACGACGACGTTCCGGCGCACGCGGAACCAGGTCCACGTGCTCGTCGACGACAGCGCGAGCATGCAGCGCAAGGACCGCTACCCGGCAGCCGAGCAGCAGGACGCGCTGCAGCAGCTCGTCGGCCCCGAGGACCTCGGCAAGCACACGCGAGAAGAGCTCGTGCGCGCCGTGCTCGACCGCCCCGACGGTCTGCTCGCGAAACTGCGCGAGACCCACGATGTCCGGCTGTTCCGCGTGCAGCGCAAGCCGGCCCCGATCCGCTCGCTCGAGGAACTGACCGCGCGCGGCAGCCGCACGACGCTCGGCGACGCACTGGACCTGCACCAGGCCGCGAGTACGGGCGCCAATCTCGACGCGGTCGTGCTCGTCTCGGACGGCCGCAACAACGCTGGTCTCGACCCTGTCGAGGTCGCGCGCAACTACGCGCTGCGCGGCATCCCGATCCACACGGTCGGCGTCGGAGATCCCGAACCACCTCGCAACGCGTGGCTCGTGGGCCCGCCGGGCCCCAAGGAGGCGCTGTGCCTCGAGGAAGTGGGGTTCGACGTGACGCTGCGCGCCGAGGGCTTGAGCGGTCAACACGCGCGTGTCGAGCTGCACGGCTCGCGCGACGGCGGCCCGTTCGTGCCGCTCTCGCTCGCGAACGGTGAACTGCCAGCGGACGGCGAGAGCGCGCGCGTGCGCGTGTTCCACGCGTTCACGGAACCCGGCGACTGGACGCTGCGCTTCTCGCTGGCCCCGCTGCCCGAGGAGAGCCAGGTCGACGACAACGAGGACACGCGCTTCCTGCGCGTCAACGACGAGCGCATCCGTGTGCTCTACATCGAGGAGAAGCCGCGCTGGGAATACCGCTACGTCAAGAACAGCTTGAAGCGGGTCGACCCGAGCATCCAGATGCAGGCCGTGCTGTTCGAAGCGAGCCCGCGCTTCGAGCAGGAACACAGCAAGGAACTGCCGCCGTTGCGCGACATCCCGCGCAGCGACAAGGAACTGCTGCAATACCACGTCGTGCTGATCGGCGACGTGGCTCCTGAACGCATCGCCGCGACCGAAGACGGCCGCCGGGACTGGCTCGAGAAGCTCGTCAAGTTCGTCGAGTTCGGCGGCGGCGCCGGCTTCCTGTTCGGCGACTCGGCGATGCCTGAGCGCTATCGCAACACGCCGCTGCAGGACCTGCTGCCCGTCGTGCTCGAGGACCGCTCGTGGTTGCAGCAGAACCCGATCTCGCGCGAACACCTGTTCCGGCCGGTGCTCGAGAATGCGCTGCAGCCGCACGACATCCTGCTGTTGCAGCGCGACCCGGCGTTCAACCGGCGGCTCTGGGAGGATGGCCTGCCGGGCTTCTACGTCTACCACCCGGTGCAGCGCGCCAAGCCCGGCGCGACCGTGCTGCTGCGCCATCCGACCGACAGCAACTCGTATGGCAAGCGCCCGATCGCGGTCGTGAGCGCGTTCCCGCGCGGCAACACGTTCTTCATCGCGACCGACGAAACGTGGCGCTGGCGCGATCCGTATGCCGAGACCTACATGGACGCGTTCTGGCGCAACGTCGTGCGTCACCTGGCCCAGGGCAGGTTGCAGCGCCGCAACGATCTGCTCGAGCTCACGATCGACAAGGCCCTGCTCGAGACAGGGGACAAGGTGCGCGTGCAGCTACGTGTGCACGATGCCGAGCTGCAGCCAGCCGTCGCCAGCGAGCAGCCGATCTTCCTGCGCAACCAGAAAGGCGAAGTCGAGAAGCGTGTGCTGCGCTCGATCCCCAACGAGCCCGGGGCCTACCAGTCGACCTTCACGATGGACGTGCCGGGCGCCTACAGCTTCCTCGTGTTCGCGAACCAGAACAAGGACGACGCGGTGCTCGCGCGCGAGGACCTGCTCGTGCGGATCCCCGACAAGGAGATGTCGGACTCGAGCCAGGACGTCGAGACGTTGCGCCGCATCGCGGCGGCGAGCGGCGGCACCGAAGGCGCAGGCCGCTACGTCTTCATCGCCGAGGCTGCCGACCTCGCGCGCGACTTCGCGAACCGCAAGTCCTACGAGAGCCGCGAGGACACGCGCACGCGTCCTGCCTGGGACACGATGTGGTCCCTGCTGCTGCTGCTGGCCGTGCTCGGCACCGAGTGGCTGCTGCGCAAGCGGGCCCGCCTCATCTAGCCGCATGGACCGCACCGCGCTGCTTCGACAACCCTGCCTGGGGCGAAACACCCAAGCCTGCCCCAGTCGCGCTCCCTGTCGATCCGATGCAGAATAGCGAGAATACCAGTATGGGCGACCGCGTTCGCAACCGGCTGATGCGCGTGGGGAACTCCCCCGGACGCGCCGTTCTGCTCGCCGCGGCGGCGCTGCTGATTTCACTACCCGTTCGCGCACAGCGCGTGCCCGAGCGCAGGCTCGAGAAGCCGATCGACTTCTCGACGAGCCAGGACGACAACCTGTTCTCGCTCGTGCGGTCCCAGGACTACATCCACGAGTGGGACCAGGCACTCACCGAGCTCGAGGCCGGCGCGCACGGACCCGCCGTCGAACGCCTGCACCGCCTGCTCCAGATCGAGAAAGCCGGCGTCGTACCGGTGTCGCCGGGGCGCTTCCTCGGCCTGCACCTCGCCGTCGTCACCACGATGGCGAACCTCTCGCCGGCCGCCGAACAAGCCTACGAGGCGACGGTGCGCCGCGAGGCCGGCGGTCTGTTGGACCACCCGCTGTGGGAGCTCGGGTTCGACCAGCTCACGCAGCTCGCCGAGCGGTTTCCGACCGCGAGCATCGGCCGCCAGGCGCGCCTGCACCTCGGCGACCTCGCGTTCGAGAAGGGCGACGGCATAACGGCGATCCGGCACTACCGGCGCGCTCTCGATGCGACGAGGATCGGCAGCGACGACGAACGGCGCACCGCGGCGCGACTCGAGTGTGCCCAAGCGCTGATCGACCCGCGCACCGCCCGCGACCGCGCCGCGAAGAAGCGTCTCTTCGAGGGAGCCGAGGACGTGCTGACGACCCTGCCGCCGAGCACGGATCCGACCTGGTATCCCGCGATCGGCGGCGGCGTCGACGGTCGCACGCCGATGTCCCCGCCGGCCGGCAAACCGCAAGCGCAGCGGACCGAGGACGTCTACGCGGCCGGCTTCGGCCAGCGCGAGATCGGCCAGTTCGCGATGTTCCCGGTCGGCGACCTCGACGTCATCTTCGTCAACACCGGCCGCGAGATGATCGCGTTCGACCCACTGCGCAAGACGCGCGCCTGGGAGTCGCCGACGCCGATGCGCGAGCACGACACGGGCGACCGAGACCCCGAGCAGATCAATCACGACATGGTGCTCGCATGCGCATGCGGCGGCGATCTCGTGGTCGGCGCGCTGCAAGTTCCGGACAAGTCCCAGAACGTCGACTTCCAGCAGAGCTTCCGCATCATCAGCAAGATCCCGCAGCGCCGCCTGTTCGCGTTCTCGCGCCGCACGGGCAAGCTGGTCTGGTCGCACTTCGACGAGATGGATGGGTCGCGCACGCGGTTCTTCCGCGGCCACGATGCGTGCGGCCCGCCGGTCATCGTCGGCGACACGGTCTACGCGCCGATCCACGACCGCTCGGGCGCGATCGCGTTCGCGGTCGCCGCCTACGAACTGCAGACCGGCAAGCCGAAGTGGCGGCAACTCGTCTGCAGCAGCCAGCAGGACGTCAACATGTTCGGCAACGCGCGCATGGAGTTCGCCGCGTCGCCGATCTCGATCACGGGCGGCGTCATCTACGGCGCCACGAACCTCGGTGTCACCTACGCGCTCGATGCGCCGAGCGGCCGCGTGCGCTGGATCACCGCGTACGAAGTCGTGCGCATGCCGCGCGCCATGTTGCACAACCAGGCGGACCGCAACATCTACTTCGCGAACAACGCACCCGTGGTCGCCGAAGGCGTCGTCTGTTTCACGCCGCTCGATTCGGCGTTCGTGCTCGGCATCGACGCCGAGACGGGCCGGCTGCTCTGGCGAGTGCCGGCCGAAGCACGCGTCGCCGGTGTGGACAACAGCGTGGCATGGCTGGCCGGCTCCATCGACGACGAGTTCATCCTCGCCGGCAAGGGTGCCGTCGCGGTCCGCGCGCGACCCGACGCGCTGACGAGTCCTCAGCCGCAGGTGCGGCAGCTCGTCCGGCCCGAGCAGCTGACGGAGCGCGGTGACGACCTGCTGCAGCCGCGTCCCGCCGTCACGGGTGACCACGTGTGGTTCGCCCGCGTCGGTCGCATCCTCGGCTTCGATCGCACGGGCGCGCCGGTGCCGCGCGACCGCCAGATCGAAAGTAGGAACCTGCTGCCGGGCAACCTGCTGCTGATCGACGGCATCGTCGTGTCGTTGCGCCAGCGCGCGCTCGACATCCTGTTCGATCCAAGTGCGCTGCAGCAGCGCGTCGAAAAGCAGCTCGAGCAGACGCCCGAGGATCCCGCCGTGATCCTGCGGCTCGCGAGCCTGCTCGCCGCGCTGCCAGAGGACACCGCGCCGCCAGCTGTTGCGCCGCCCGATCCACGGCCGCCCGGGAATGCCCCGCCGGCGCCGCCACAGCCGTCGCTGGCCGAGCGGATCCTCGCGCTATACCGGCGCGGCCTCGAGGCATGCCAGAAGGCGGGCATGGCCAAGAACCACCCGGTGCGCCAGGCGCTGCAGCGCGAGTTGTTCCAGCGCGCGCGGGCTTCGGCCACCAAAGCCATCGAGCGCGGTGACCCGCACGTACTCGAGCTGCTGATCGAGGCGCGCGAGGCGGCGCCCGACACGAGTAGTTGGATCGAGATGCAGAGCCTCGTGCTCGCGCGCTGCAAGGCCAACCCCGAACGGATGCGTACCGAGCTCGATCGGCTCGAGCAGACGGCCGGCGATGCGAACTTCCCGCCCGGCGACGAGGTGCCGGTCCGAGCCTGGTTGCTGTGGCAGCGCGCGCTGCTCGCGGAGTCGACGCCGGCAGCGGCCGTGCTGCTGTGGCAGCAGTTGCTCGAGCAGTTCGGCCAGGTCCCGTTGTCCGACGGCGCCGCAGCATCCGTAGCCCAGGCTGCCATCGAGCGGCTCGTCGCGGCCCACGGCGCTGCGATCTATGCGCCGATCGCAGCGCGCGCCGACGGAGCCGCGGCCGCGGCGGGCGACAACATGCAGGCGTTGCAGGACGTCGGCCTGCGTTTTCCGAACAGCTCGGCCGCAAAGAAGACCCGCACGCAGCTGCTGGACCTCTCGGTGCAGAAGGGTGATCTCGTCGTCGCCTGCGACGTCCTGGCCCAGTCGCTGCGCACTGGCGCGGCCGCGCCCGGCATACTGCGCCGCGTCGCGGTGGCGGCGCTGGCGCGTGGCAATCTCGGCCTGGCGCGGGCCATGGCCACGCGGCTCTCGGCCTACGCCGACGAGACCTCCGACTGGCCCGCCGACAACGGCGCCCCCTATCGCACGGCGCTCGCCGCGCTGCTGCAGCAACTCGCGACAGCGTCCTCGCAGGCACCGCTCGGCGTGCCACGCGACGAGATCGCGCGCATCGCGCCGCGCACGCCGCGCGAATTGTTGCAGCTCGTGTCGGTGCTGCGGCCCGACGGGTTCGAGGCACTGCGCGACGAACCTCTGTTCGTGAAGACCCACAACGAACTGCTCGCGTACGACGTGCAGGCGGCCGGCGATCGCAAGCCCATCCTGTTCACGCTGCCGACCGAGTATCTCGAGGACCCGGTGGGCATCGTGGTCTGTGGCGACACGGTCGTTGTTCCCGATCTCGAGCGCGTGTTCGCCGTCAACTACCGCACCGGAGCCGTGCGCTGGGAGCTGCCGAACCAGAAGCGCCGCATCCTCGATTGTCTCGGCGTGCAGGACGGCGTCGTGCATCTGTTCGCGAAGGCGAACGTCCAGGACGGCAACAGCGAACTGATCGGCATCGAACCGTTGTCGGGCAGCATCTTGTTCACGCGCACGGTGCCGGCGAATTACCTGCGGCCCAAGCCGGTTCCCGGCCAGCTCGTGGTCATGGAGATCGATCCGAACGGCGGCGCGAACATCCATCGCTTCGACCCGGTGACGGGCCGTACCGAGCGCACGACCCCGATCGCAGCCAGCGTGCTGCAGGCGCACCTGCACCTGGAGCCCGACAGTCTCGCGCTCGATCTCTACCCGCAGGGGATCTGCGCGGACGGCGAACGCGTGTTCCTGCCCGTCGACAATGCCCAGTCCAGCGACACGCCGAGCCTCGTCGCGATCGACGCGACCGGGCAGGTCGCGTGGCAATGGCGCGGCCATGCCGGCAACAAACTGCTCATGACGGCCTCGCGAGGTGACCGCATCGTGGTCGTCGAGGGCGGTGAGAAGCCGGGGCAAGTCGTGCTGTTGTCGGGCAAGGACGGTTCGGTGCTGCGCGCGATCGAGCTCGGTGCCAACATCTCGATCCTCAACTGGGAATCTTCGAGGCTCGCCAACGAGTCTCCCGCAATCATCGCGTTCTGCGACCTGGCCGACGGCAGGAGCAGGTTGCGCCGGCTCGTCTGCTTCGCGGTCGACGACGGCAGCCCGACCTTCGAGGTCCCGCTCGGTCCCGAGGACGGCCAGGTCGAGCCGCGGGCGCTGTTCGGCGCCGACTTCGTGACGTTCGGCGTGCGCCCCATGCTGCCGAACGAGCCGTTCCGGCTGTACTCGCTGCGCCTGAGCGACCGCAGCGGCGCACTCTCCGATGGCAAACGGTTCCGCCAGCCCGACCGGGCCCTGGGGCGCACCCATGGGCTCGGTGCCGCGGGACCCTACACTGTCGTCGGCGGCTCCCATTCCCTGCTCGTGCTCGGCGACAAGGCACCCAAGAAGTGAGGCTGAAATGAACCCGCTCCGACTGCTGTCCTTTGTTTCCGCGGCTGCCGCTCTTGCCCTCCCCGCTGTGGCGCAAGAGCCGCAGCGTCGCGGCACCAGCAACGAACAACTCATCGACGACCCGCTGCGCCAGGCGGTCGCACGCGGCCTCGAGTGGCTCGCGCAGAACCAGCACAAGGACGGCTACTGGGCCGAGCTGGTCGGCTACAAACTGAACACGAACTACGAGACGCTCGACGACCGCCCGCTGCCGCACGTCGGCGTGACGGCGCTCGCGCTCATGAGCTTCCTCGCGGGCGGCCACCTGCCGGATCGCGGCAAGTATGGCGACGTGTTGCGCCGCGGGCTCGACTTCGTGCTGAGCTGTTCGCAGGACGACGGCCAGATCACGGCCAACGGCACGCGCATGTACAGCCATGCGTTCGCGACGCTGTTCCTGGCCGAGGTCTACGGCATGGTCGAGCAGCCCAACGTGAAGAAAGTCCTGCAGCGTTCCGTCGATCTCATCGTCGACTCACAGAACTCGGAGGGCGGTTGGCGCTATCGACCCTTCGCTCGCGAATCGGACATGTCGATCACCGTGTGTCAGGTGCTCGCCTTGCGCTCGGCTCGCAACGTGGGCATCCACGTACCGATCACGACGATCAAGAACGCGCAGAGCTACGTCTATCGCAGCGCCGTGCGCAGCAACGACCGCACCTACCGGGGTCGCGGCTACGCCAGCTACGGAGACGAAGGAGGCAGCTTCAAATACCAGATCCGCGAGGGCACCCGAGCGACGTTCCCGCTGACCGCAGCAGGCGTCACGACGCTCTACGCCGCGGGTGAGTACGACAGCCCGATCATCCGCGACGCCCTCGACTTCATGGACCGCACGGTCCAGAGCTTCAGCAGGGACAACGAGGGCCACTACTTCTTCTTCTACGGCCACTACTATGCAGTGCAGGCCTACTACATCACGGGCGACCCCAAGTGGACGAAGTACTTCCGGATGATCAAGACCATGCTGCTCCAGCAGCAGCGCAACAACGGCAGCTGGCCCTGCACGGTGGGGCCCGGCGACGCTTTCGGTACGGCCGTTGCGACCCTCATCCTGCAGATCCCACTCCAATACCTGCCTATCTTCCAACGCTGAGCACCACGAGCTTCCGCCCTCCTGCACTGCTGCCTCCGAGTGCCACCACGCCCGGAGCGCGCCGACCCTGACATGAGCGTCGCCACAGACCGTGATCCCGTGACCGCAACGCTGCGCCCGCTGCTGGCCACCCAGCTGCGGCGCCTGCGCCAGCGCTTCGTGTGGCACGGTGTCGGCCTCACTCTGCTGCTCGCGGCCGGTGCGATCCTGCTGTTCTTCACGCTGGACCACTGGCTCGACCTGCCGTTGCCGATCCGCCTGCTGCACACGACCACGGTGCTCGCGCTCACGGCCTTCGCCTGCGTGCGCTTCCTGCACTATCCGCTGACGCGCACGATCGGCGAGGTCGACCTCGCGATGTGGCTCGAACGCACGTTCCCGGAGCTGCACCAGCGGTTCGTCTCCGCCGTGCAGCTGCACGCGGTCGACGACGCGCTGCTGCGCAACCAGTCGCGCGCGATGATCGAGCAGCTGCTCGACGAGACAGCCGCCAAAGCAACGCAGCTGCCGCTCGACCGCACGTTCGACTCGCGGGCCACGTCGCGCGTGCTCGGCGGCGCCGGACTGCTGCTCACGACGCTCGCGCTCGGCACAGCACTCGCACCCGAAACGGCCCAGGCCTTCGTGCTGCGCCACCTCGGCATCGCGGCCAAATACCCGCGCAAGACGACGCTGATCATCGAACTGCCGCCCGCAGGGCCGGACCTGCAGCGCGAAGACCACGCGGACCAAACGCTGCTGACGCTGCCTGCGGGCGCCGACCTGCACGTCACCGTCCTGGCCAAGGGTAGCGTGCCGAAGGAAGTGTTCCTCGTGAGCCAGCGCCGCGACGGCAGCAGCAGCGGCGAGACGCGCAAGGTGTTGATGACCGCGCGGCCCGGCAATCGCTTCCGCCATGTCTTCCGCCGTCTGTCCGGCTCGTGGGAATTCCACGCGGACGGAGGTGACGACCACCAGGGCGATCGCCTCGTCGTCGTGCGCACCGTGCATCCGCCGCAGGTCGTCGCCCCGCGCGCGACCATCCATCCCCCGGCCTACACGGGCGTCGAACCGTTCGTGCAGAGCGGCGGCGCGATCGAAGCGCTCGCCGGCAGCGAAGTGGAACTGACGGTCGCAACCACCGCCCCGGTCCGCCTCGCGACGATGGTGTTCCTCGAGAGCGGCCGGCGTCTCGAGCTCGTGCCGTCGGTCTTGCAGGACGACAGCGGCACGTCGACCGTGCAACGCGGCCGTTTCACGGTCGAGTCCTCGGATCGTTACCAGATCGAACTGCTCGCCGACAGCGGCCTGCGCAACCCGAACCCGGGCACCTACCCGATCTCGGCGTTGCAGGACTACGCACCGGTCGGCCGCTGGCTCCTGCCCGACGACGAAGGCACGCCGCTGCTGCCCGAAGCCCTGCTGTGCGTGCGCTTCGACGCGCACGACGACTTCGGACTCGCCGCCGTGGACCTCGCAATCGAACACGCGAGTGCGCGCTCCCTGCAGCGCGCGTTGCTGCCCGCGTCCGAGAAGCCCGCGACGCGGGCCGTGATCACCGAACTGTTCGAAGTACGCGACCTGCTGGGCGCCGAACGCAACGCCAACGACGGACTCGTGCTCAAGCTCGCGCTGCGCGACAACCGGCAACCGCAGGGCGGCGCGACCGAGCTGCCCCCGCGCATCGTGCAGATCGTCGATGCCCCGCAGCTCGCAGCCGTGATCGGCCGGACCTTCCGCAGCTTGCGCGAGGAAACCAGCTCGGCCCTCGAGATCCAGACCGACCGCCGCGGCCGGCTCGAGGAAATCGCGGCCGTCGACGACACGCCGGAAGCACAGCTATCCCAGTCTCTAACCGGCGTCGAAGTCGGTCAGGGTCGCATCGCCGGCGCCACCGAGCGCCTGCATCGCGGCCTCATGCGGGCATTCGACCTGCACCTCTGGAACCGGCTCGAAACGAGCCAGCACGCAGCGCAGGTGATCGAGCTGTTCCGGCAGCACAGCAGCACGCTGCGCGAGCCGATTGCGCTGGATGCCGCCTTCTACCGCGATCTCCAGCAGCGGCGGCAATCGGGTACACTGGGCGCAATGGAAACCACGCTGGACCCGATCCTGTCGATGCTGACGGTCGCGGACCGGCTCGCCACGACGAGCGCGCCGGAGGCGACGCGTCTCCTGTCTCAGGTCCAGGTCGCTCGCGACCGGAACGAGAGGATCCAACTCGTGCAGCGCGCGCTCGAGGTGCAGGGTCAGATCGAACAGGGTCTCAAGCAGCTGCTCGAGCGTCTCGAAGAGTGGAACGACTACCAGGACGTGATCCAGGTGACCCGAGCGCTGCGCGACCGCCAGCGCGACCTGCAGAATCGAACCGAAGAGGTCAGAGGCAAATGATGCACGCCATGAGATGGGCCCGTTCGTTCGTCGCCGTCGCCCTGTTCGCCGTGGTCGGCTGCCTCGTCACCACCACGGCGGCTCCGGCCCAGACCGACCCCGAGGCGATCGCGAAGCTGCGGCGCGACCAGGACGACATCCTGCGCAAAGCCGAACACCTGCAGGCGCTCATGCAGAAACTGCTGCTGCGCTACGAGCGCGAGCACAAGCAGGAGCACGTCAAGCTCCTGCAGGAGGGCCTCGCCCACATCGAGCGGTCGGGCATCCTGCGCGACGTCGCGACGATCCGCGACGACCTCACCGCGGCGGCCTTCACCGAGGCGCTGCGCAAGCAGAAGGAGGTCGTCGACGACCTCGAGCGGTTGCTGAACATCCTGCTCGAGCGCAAGTCGGTCGAGAACCTCGAACAGCAGATGCAGCTCGCGGCGAAGCAAGCCGCCACGGCTCGTGAGCTCGAGCAGCGGCAGCGCAACCTGATCGAGGATACGCAGAAGATCGTGCGCAACGAGCCCACGGACGCCGAACGCAAGCTGCTCGAGGGCCTGCAGAACCTGCGCGACGCGGAGCGCCGCGAAGCCGAGCGCAACGCGCGCCAGTCCGGCACGCGGCGACCCTTCCTCGAGAATGCGCTGCAACAAGTGCAGGAGCTGCTGCGCCAGCAGGAGCGCCTCGAGAGCAGCCTCGCCGACGAGGCCGCCGGCCGCACTGCGGGCATCCGCGAGCGCGAGTTCGACCTCGGCAGCCTGACGCAGCGCACGCGCGAATTGCAGGGCCAGTTGCGCGACCAGGAGCGCCAGCAGGGTCTCGGCGAAGCGGCGCAGAAGCTGCGCGAAGAGGCCGCCGGCACCGACCAGCAGGCGATGCAGCAGGCCCGCGACCGGCTCGAAACCCAGCTGCAGGACGCCCCGAAGCTCCACTCGGGGCCCGACGGCGCGACGCAGGACCCCGACTGGAAGCAGCTGCGCGACCGACTGCGCAAGGCCGAAGGTGGCGCGACGCCGGCCGAGTCGGCGGAGTTGCGGCAGATCGGCGAAGCCGCCGAGAAGCTCGCGGCCCAACGCAATCAGGAAGCTGGCGAAGCGAACACGAAGCTGAGCGGGGAACTGCAGCAGGACGCCGACAAGCTCGCGGAGCGCATGCAGCAGACCCGTTCCGCGACCGAGCAAGCTGCACCGGCCGACCAACAGTCACCGGCACAGTCCGTCGCCGAGGCCGGCAAGCGTCTCGGCGAGGCACAGGCGGCAGCAAAGGCCGGCGCCACCAAGGAGGCCCAGGCCAAGGTCAACCAGGCGCTCTCCGCGCTCGAGCGCGCCCGGGCCCAGCATCAGCAGCAGAGCCCGGACGCCGCCAAGCAGGCTGCCGAGATGGCCGCGACGGCCGCCGCCACGGGGCAGGAGCTCCAGAACGCCCCGAACGCCGAGGCGGCCGAGCAGACCGCGAACCAGCAGCTGCAGCAGGCAGCCGAGGCGCTGCGGAAGACCGAGGACGCGGTCCAGACCGCGCGCGACGCCGGCCAGAAGCCAGACGCCGGCCAGCCCACGGCGACGTCCAAGCAACAGCTCGAGGCCGCCAAGCAGACGCTCGAGCAGGCGTTGGGCAAGGCCAACGAGGGCAACCAACCCGACCTGGCCGAAGCCGCGCAGCGGCAGGAACAACTGCAGAAGGCCACCGAGGCAGAGCAGCAAAAGCTCGGCGCGGCGCAGAAGAGCGGGCAGATCACGCCCGAGCAGCAGTCCGCCGCGAGTTCGCAGCTCGACAAGGCGCGGCAGCACATGCAGCAGGCCGTCGAGCAACTGAGTTCGGGCAAGCAGGCCAGCGCAGCCACGCAACAGGACGCAGCGGCCGAAGCCCTGCAGCAGGCGATGGAGTCGCTGCAACAGCAGCGCCCGCTGTCGCCTGAGCAGAAGCAGGCTCTGCAGGACGAGGCCAAGAAGCAGCAGGAACTCGCCGAGGACATCGTTCGCCTCGCCGAGGAGCTCAAGAAGCGCCAGAACAAGGCCGCCGAACGCTCCGCTGCCCAGGCCGCCGATGCGGCCCGCAAAGCCCAGCGCGCGATGGAGCAGGGCGACGAACAAGAGACGCAGGAGCAGCAGGAGCAAGCGCGCCAGAAGCTCGAGGAAGCCGCCAAGCAGCTCGAGGAGGAGAAGGACCGCTACCAGGACCTGCGGCAGGAGGAGCTTCTGTTCCGCATGAAGGAAGAGCTCACCAACCTGCTCGAGAAGCAGCGTCCGATCACGGCCCAGACGCTCGAGGCGCAACGCACGATGCCTTCCGAGGGTCTATCGCGGCCCGCGCGGCGCAAGCTCAATACCGCGGGTGAGGAGGAACAAGGCCTCGCGACGAAGATCGAGTTCCTCGTCCACGCGCTCAACGACGACGGCAACCTGGTCTACCAGACGGTGCTGCGGGCCAGTCAGGAGGATCTGCGCGAAGTCGCGCGGCGCCTCAGCGGCCGCGCGCCCGACCCGGGCCCCTACACGACGATGCTGCAGCAAGACGTCGAACGCCGCGCCGAGGAACTGATCAAGGCGCTCGAACGCGAGCAGAAGCGGCGCGAGCAGGAACGCAGACAGCAGCAAGAGCAGCAGCAGCAGGGCCAGAACAAGTTCAATCCGCAGCGCGAGAAGCTCGTGTCGCTGATCGCCGACCTCGAGATGTTGAAACAGCTCGGCATCGACACACGGCGGGCCACCGACAACTTGCGCACGCTGATCGATGCGCGCGGCGACGAGGCGGTTTCGGACGCCGAGGTGGCGCTGATCGAGCGGCTCTCCCACCAGCACGCGGAGATCACTGCGTTGTTCCAGAAGATCCGGGAGGGAATCGAAGCCGCTTTGCAGGCCCAGGAAGGCGGTGAGAACCCAGACCAAGGAGGCGGCCGCGGCCGCTGAGGAGGTATCGATGCGTCACATCTTTTTCCGTCTGGTGTCCGTGCCTCTCGTGGTCACCACGATGTTGCCGGCCCAGGGACAGGACCCGCGCGAGGAGATCAAGGAGATCGCGCGCTCCATCGACGAACAGCTGCAGGAGATCGACAAGCTGCTGCTCGAGTCGAGCAAGAAGAACCAGGCCCGCGCCACGCCCAAAGATCTGCTGCAGAAGGCTCACGAACGCAGCACGACTGCCGAGAGCGGCATCGACCAGCTGATCGAGAAACTCAACGAGATGAAGCAGCGGGGCCAGGGCAGCTCGCAGGGCGAGCCGCAGGAACCGCAGGACCAGCCGCAAGGTCAACCACGTGACCAGCAGGGCCAAGGCCAGCAGAACCGGCGCGAGAACCAGAACCCCGACTACGTCAAGCAGCCGCGCCAAGGGCAGCAGCCGGGCCAGAAGCCGGAGGGGCAGAAGCCCGACCAGAAGCCGACCGACGGGCGGCCCGAGGGCGGCCAGGAAGCCCCGGGCCCCGGCGAGAACACGCGCGGCAACCGGCAGTTGGAACCCGAGATCGGCCCCCCGAACCCCGGCCAGGGCAGCGAGACCTGGGGTGAGTTGCAGCCCTACGCAAGCTCCCTCAAGAACCGAGGCTCGGCGCCGACGAAGGTGCCCGAGCAGTATCGCAAGTATTGGGAAGCCTACCTGCGCCAGAAGCAGGGGAAACCCGCCGGCAAGTGAGCTGCCGCCGCAGCGCGCCCGAGATCAACGGAACCCGTCCGCGGCGAGGATCGGTTCGCGGCGCGCGCCGATGTTGAGGCAGACCGCGGTCCCGAGCAGAGTCGCGAGCGTGGAGCTGCCGCCGTAGCTCAGCAGCGGCATCGGCAATCCCTTCGCGGGCACGAGCCAGGTGCAGATCGCGACGTGGCACAGCGACTGCGTGCCGATCCAGGTCGCCACGCCGACGCAGACGAGGCGCCCGAAACGTTCGCGTGTGCGCATCGCGAGACCCAAGAGGCCGAACACGATCGCCGCGACGAGCACGAGCACCCCGAGGCACCCGAGCCATCCCGTTTCCTCGCCGACCACCGCGAACACGTAGTCCTCGCTGCGTTTTGGCAGGAAGTCGTAGCGGTTCTGCGGGCCGTTGCCGATGCCGAAGCCCGTCCAGCCCCCGGCTCCCATCGCGATCAGAGCCTGCCACGGCTGGTAGCCGGACCCGAGCAGCACCTCGCGCACGGCTTGCGTGTTCAGGCTGCTCTCGTCCCACAGCCAGTGCTCCAGCCACACCGCGACGCGTTTCTCCTGGTAGCCGTGTAGCAACTCGAAGTAGGCGACGACGAGCACGCCGAGGGCGATCGCGAGCACGAGCAGGATGCTGCGCCCCGACGCACCGGCCGCGTAGCACATCGCGAGCAGCACCGGGCCGAACACGAGCGTGCTGCCGAGGTCGGGTTGCCGCAGCACGAGCAGGGCCGGCACGGCGGTAACGAGGATCGGCACGACGAGACCGTCGAACGTTCGCGCGCGGCTCTTGAAGCGCAGCAACGCGGCCAGCGCCAGCACGACCGCGAGCTTGGCGAACTCGCTCGGCTGGATCGAGAAGCCCGGCAGTGCATACCAGCGGCGCGCCCCGTTGATCTCGGGCGCGAAGAACGGGAGCCCCGCGAGCGCGAGCACCACGGCGCCGTAGAACGGCCACGCCGCGCGCATGATGTGCACGTAGTGCGGCAGGAGTACGAAGAAGCCGAGGCCCATGCCACACGCGAGAAACAGCGCCTGCCGGCCCTGCTGCGCGGCAAACAGCGCATCGCCGCTCGTGGCCGAGCCGATGAACACGAGGCCACAGAGGGACAGGGCCATCACGCACAGCACCTGCCAGCCATCGACGCGCTTGAGCACGTCGAGCCGGTTCCGGCGCGTCGTGTGCGTCCACTCGCTCATCGGCCACCCACCGGCTGCAAGTAGCGCGCGTTCAACTCGGCGTCGGCCCGCATCGTCTTCAGCAGGTGCGCCACGAGCTCGCCGGCCGCTTCGCCGCCGTGCACCTTGTCCTGGACCCAGTAGACCACCGCGCAGAAGCAGATCTGTTCGCCAAAGCACCCCGCCCACGGCAGGTAGCCTGCGAACCACCCGTTGTTCTGGTGCCGCGTGCCGACCTCCGCGGTGCCCGTCTTGCCGTGGACCTGGAAGTCGTTCCACAGCTCGAGCCGGCGCGCCGTGCCGCTCTGCACGCACTCGCGCATCCCCTGGCGCACGACGTCGAGCTCCGCCTCGATGCCATCGAGCTGCACCTGCGGCCGCGCGGCCCCGAAGTCGAGACCCACCATCGGCAAGACCCCCGTCGCGAGCGCCGCGTAGGCGCGCGCCACCGACAGCGGTGAGGCGGACACGCCGTAGCCGACGGCGCGCCGCGGCAGCAACGTATTCGTGTCGACGCTCGGCCGGGCCACCTTGATGCCGCGCACGGAGTCCTGCCAGCAGGCCGCGAACGGATCGCCCTCCGCGGGCTCCATGAGGCCGAAGCGCCGCAGCGCGCGCGCGAGCCCTTCCTCCTCGAGGCCGATCCCGCTCTGGTAGAAGAACAGGTTGCACGACTCGGAGAGGGCCTTGACGGGGTTCTTCCCGCTGTCCCAGTGCTTCTCGCTGCACTTCACCAGGACGCCGCCGTATCGCATCTGGCCGCCGCAGCCGTCGAACGACGCGCTCGGCCGGTGCGGCCGCCCGACGAGCTCGCACTGCAGTTGCTCGACCAGCACGAACGGCTTGATCACCGAGCCGATGGAACCGTTGCCCCGCCAGACGACGCCCGGAACATCGCGGGCCCAGTCGCTCACGATCGGCGCTCCCGCGTAGGCGAGCACGTCGCCCGAACGCGCGTCCAGCACCGTGATCGCAGCCTCGACGAGGTTCTGGTCCTTCTCGTCGGAGAACCGGTCGCGCTCGCGGCGCCACGCTGCGCGCACGGCGTCTTCGGCCGCGTGCTGCAGCTGCAGGTCGAACGTGAGCCTCAGGTCTTCGCCCGACTCGACGCGCAGGTTGCTCCACAACAGCTGCTCGCGCCGCTGGCGGTCGTGCTCGACGAAGCGCAGCCCGAGACGCCCCGTGAGCTCGTCGTCGAAGGCCGCCTCGAGCCCGGTCGTGCCGCTGCGTTCGCGGCGCAACAGCTCGCGCTCGTAGACTTGCTTCGCGTCCTCCTGCAGCCACTCGCGCTCCTCGGCGGAGGCCGTGGTCCCCGAGGGCACGAGCTCGTCGAGCCAGTCTTCGGGCAGGCCGCGCGCCACGCGACGCTCGATGCGGTCGAGCTCGACGACGCGGCCCAGCAGCGCGCGCAGCGACGTGCCCTCGGGCTCGGCATGGATGCGCTCGATCGACGGGCTCACTTCGAGTCCTGGGTGTTGCTCGGCGCCGATGCGCAAGCTCGCCGCGAGCTCGAACGGCACGTGATCCGCGAACGCGCGCCGCACGGCCTCGATCAGGCTGCCTTGCCGCGCATTGCCCTCCTTGTCGACCCACTCGATGCGGTCGCCGGCGAGGCTGTGGCGGCGCAGCGTCTCGAGCATCTCGAACAGACCCGTGGCCTGCTCGGGCGGCAGACCCAGGCGTTCGCGGCGCGCACGTGCGTCCGCGAGCACATCGCGATCGAGCTGCTGCAGCGATGCGAGACAACGCGCGAACGCCTGCTCGAGCTCGGCTCGCGACACCGTGAGCACGTCGCCGATCGGGCGCGCGCCCTGTTGCAGGGCCGCCTCTCGCAGAGCTCCGAACACGCGCTTGCGCGGCTGGCCCGAGCACGCCGCGAGCACCGTCGTCGCGACGTACGCGAGCTCGCCGCTGACCTGCTTCTCGAGCACGCCCTTGCGAAAGGCACGCGAGGGGATCGCGAGCACCTCGCGCAGCGCCTGCTCGGGACCGAGCGCTCCGTCGAGATAGCTGTAGGTCGTGCCTTCGCGTCCGGCCTGCAGACCGGCCCACAGCGTCGCCGCGTGCACCGCGGCGCCGACCGGATGACTCCGCCGGAAGCGCAGGTAGTAGACCGACAACTGCGTCGACGGGTCGTCCTGCACGAGGACGTGCCCGTGGCGATCGCGCAGGGCCCCGCGTTTTGCGGGCACCGAGCGGAACGACCAGCGGTTCTCCTGGCTGCGCCGCGTCCAGACGTCGTTGTCCTGCACCATCAGGAACCACAACCGCCCGAGCACGATGCAGAACCCCGCGAGCAGGCACGAGGCGATCACGCCGATCCGAGTGCCGCTCGTACTCATTCCGACTCCGAGAAGTACTTGCACGGCGGCAGACGCCGCACGACGAACAGCAGCGGCGGCACGAGCAACGCGGCCCGCAACACCGCATAGCCGTCGAGGTGCGCACTCGCGGACGGCTCGTCGAACAGGCGGCCGCAGAGCCCCGCGAGCTTCGGGATCGTGACCGCGCACAAGGCCGAGGCCAGCGCCTGCCACGCCCAGTGCTGGCCCGAGAACAGGCGGCGCATCGGCACCAGCACCGCGGTCGGCACGCCGAGCACGAGGATCTGCACGGGCAGCGACGCTTCGTCGACGAGCGCGCGCCCGATGGCCACGCCGAGCAACAGCCACGGCAGCGCGTTGCGATCCGCGAACAGCGCGAGGAACAGACACGACAGGACGGCCGCGTCGATCGGCGGCAGGCCAACGTCGCGCCAGAAGCCGGCCAACAGGAAGCCCTGCGGCACGAGCAGGAACCACAACAGCCAGCGCTTCACGACCGTCCTCCGGCGACCAGCACCTGCGCCGCGCGCGGGCCGGGTTCGCGCGGCGTGGTCACGCGCAGCAGGTCGTGTTCGTAGGGATGCGGCTCGGCGCGCCCGATCCACAAACCCGCCGGACAGCTCGAGCCGTTGCTGCCCGTGAACAGATAGCCGGGCAGCAGGCGTTCGTGCGCCGTGCTCCACCGGTCGGAGCACCAACGCAGCCACCCGTCGTTGTGCTCGGTGCGCACGATCTCGCCCTCGAGCTCGCGCGGCCGTTCGCGCGGATCGTCCGGCATCAGGATCAGGCTCCAGCGGTGGCGCGAGGCAATGAACGAGGTCATCAGGCCCGTGCCGAGCGCGAGCCCGCGCGCAGTGCCGAGGAAGAGTCCGTTGTCGACGACGGCGGCGCCGTCGGGAACCGCTTGGCCCACGACGAGCAGGTGCCGGCCGTAGGCGGCACCGGGCAGGTCGTAGACGGTCGCCGGCAGCCGCTGCACGCGATTCGAGCGCAGCTCCGGGGTGCCGGCCGGCGGCGGCTCGGCCGTCTGACGCCACAGCACGACGAACGACAATGCCCGCGGCTCGATCGGCGGCACCACGAAGACCCCGATCGCCATGGCTTCGTCGTCGCCCTGCTGCTCGTAGCCCCATACCCGCGAGCGGCCGAGCTGCAGACCCGACGGCACCAGAACGGTCGCCTCTGGGATCGTTCGCGTGTAGACGATCTGCCCGCCGCGCCCGAGCCGCGCCGCGCGATACGGATCCTCCCACAGGTCGGCCCGCAGCGGTGCTGGATCGACCGCTGCGGCGGCAGCCACCACGAGGTGCATCGCAGCACCCTCGGGCATGGCCATTTCGGCATAGACGGGGCGCGCCGCGCGGTGGTTGCAGAGCATCACGCGCGCGGGATCCTGCGGACGGTCGCCGTCCGCGATGCCGATGCCCGGACGCTGCAGGAAGCCGAGCAGCGCGTCTCCCTTCGTGACAAGCTCGCAGCATCCGTCCAGCTCCTCGTAGCTGTGGTCGAGCCGCAGCTCACCGGGCTGGCCGCCGCCACCACGCCGCGCTGTATCGCGTGGCGCGTCGAGCACCGCGCAGCAAACGGGCTCGTAGGTGGCCGGCAGCAGCCGGGACGCGCCGGCCACGTCGTGTTCGGCGATGCGCCGCCTCAGTTCCTCGCCGAGCTCCAGGAGCCGCTGTTGCGCCGAAGGCGCAGCGGCCACGGCGGGCTCGCCGAACCACGCGGAGATCGTGCGCGGCGGCAGGCAAGCACAACCGACCAACCACCGTTCGATCGGGGCGAACACGGCGGGCAGGGTCAGCCAGCACAGCGCGAACAGCAGCATGCTGTAGAGCCCCACCGGGAAGGCTGCAGGCTTCTTGCGCACGCCCCATCCTCCAGACACACAGCCTCCACGTCCAAGAGACCACCGCCCAAATCAACGACTCCGCTCGACCGCTCGGCGGGCAGCCTGGCCACCCGCCTACGCCCACAGGTTATCCGAGGTCTTCGCCGCCTTCGAGGAACTGCGAGTAGAGCTCGAGATTCTCGAGGAAGATCCCCGTGCCGCGCGCGACCGCTTCGAGCGGCCGATCCGCGACCTTCACGTCGAGCTCGGTCTCGCGCGAGATGAGCTCGGGCAGCCCGCGCAGCAAGGCACCCCCGCCACACAAAGTGACGCCGTTGTCGACGAGGTCCGACGCGAGCTCGGGCGGCGTGCGTTCGAGCACGGACTTGATCGCGCCGATCACCTTGCGCACCGGTTCCATGAGCGCTTCGCGCACGTCGGCAGAACTGATGACCGCGCGGCGCGGCAGGTTCACGAGCGAATCGCGCCCGCGGATCTCGACCTGGATCTCCTCTTCGAGCGGCAGACAGCTCCCGGCGGCGATCTTGAGGCGCTCGGCCGTGATCTCGCCGATCAGCAGGTTGTATTTGGCGCGGATGTATTGCGTGATCGCCTCGTCGAAGTCGTCTCCGGCCACGCGCAGACACTCGGCCATCACGACGTTGGCCAGCGAGATCACCGCGACCTCGCTGGTGCCGCCGCCGATGTCCACGATCATCGTGCCGCGCGGCTCGTGCACGGGCAGCCCCGCCCCGATCGCAGCGGCCGTCGGTTCGTCGACGAGATAGACTCGCCGCGCGCCGGCGCGCTCGGCGCTGCCGATCACCGCGCGCTTCTCGACCATCGTGATGCCCCACGGCACCGCGATCACGAGGCGCGGCTTGATCAGCTTCTTGCCGCCGCACGCCTTCGTCATGAAGTAGCGCAGCATGCGCTCGGTGATCTCGAAGTCGGCGATGACGCCGCTCTTCATCGGACGCACGGCCTGGAACCCCGGCGGCGTGCGCCCGAGGTATTCGAGCGCCGCGTCGCCGACAGCCATGCCGTTGAGCAGGACTTCGCTCGTGCCCTTGCGCACGGCGACGACCGACGGCTCGTCGAGCACGATGCCCTTGTCGCGGACGAAGACGAGCGTATTGGCCGTGCCCAGGTCGATCCCGAGATCGACCGAGAAGCCGCTCAACAGCCACTCGAACGGTTTGAACATGTAGCCCCTCGGGCCCGCGGGTGCGGGCGAGACGTTTTGACCTAGCAGACCCGCCGTTGACCAAACGACGCGCACGCAACTTACCGGGCCATGCTCCGGTAGCAACGGATTCTTCGAGGCTTGTTCGCGCAGGCCAACAAGCAGCCGCGGTCTCCTCATCGGGGGTGGTGCGGACTCACCGCTGCAGCGGCGGCTGGTGGCTGTTTTCCCCCGTGAGGGGACGCCGCGTTGCGGCGGTGACCAGATGCTCGCCCCGGAAACGACAGCAACTCGAACGACGGGAGTCGATCGAGCTGCCGCTTCGCTGGGGCCTCCTTGGGCCCCCCTCTGGCTGGGCCGTTTAGTTGGGCCCGTATCCGTTGCTGGCGACGACCACGAGGGCGATCGCGATGACCAGCAGGAAGAACGTAGTCAGGATGATGCCTTCGTCGATGCCGAGGCCGCCGGGCTTGCCGCTCGTGTCGACGTCCACCGCCTCGACGGCGGCCTTGCTTGCTTTCTTGGCCATGGTTACTGGAGCTCCGGGAGGAAGATCAGGGTGTTCGGGTTCTTGGTGTTCTCGAGGGGCCGCTGCCCGATCACGGGGTCTTTGTTGCGGCCCGGTCGCCTTCCTTGACCGACTTCCCGTCCATCACGAGGGAGAGGTTGCACAGCACCGCGTTGGCGCTCGCCTCGTACTTCGTGGCGACCGCCTCGCCCTTGTAACCCGACACCGCGTCGTGGATCGCGAAGTTGAAGGGCCGCTTCGCGATCTGGTCGGCAATGTCGACCTTGCCCGGATTGTCGGTGATCTGGATCGTGCACAAGCGGCCATGCGCGCTCGTGACGAGCCCCGTGAGGTTCGGCGCGGCCATCGCCGGCGAGAAGCCGTTCGCGACCGCGACGCTGACCAGCAGGTTCAACTCGCTCTTGTCCTTCTCGAGGCTCGCGATGTTGAGGTCCTTGTTCTTGACGGTCTCTACGTAGTTGGCGATCTCCGTCTTGAGCGTGCGGTTCTCGGCTTCCGCGGCGTTCTTCGCGTTCACGGCCTCGTCCTTGATCTTCTGGTCCTCGAACGCCTTGTCGTAGGCCTTCTTGGCGTGATCGAACGCGGTCTTCGCCTCGGTGTTGGCGGCTTCGGCGAGCGAGGTGAGCTTGCTCACGTTGGCATCGAGCGTCGAGATCTGATTGTGCAGCAGTTTGTTCTCGTTGTCCGTCTGCTGGAGACGGTTCTTCGTCGCGAGCAGCTCCGACTCCTTCTCGGTCTTGGCGTTCTCGAACTTGTTGCGCTCCTGCTCGAGCTGCGCGATCTGTTGCTCGAAGGCCTTGCTCTTCTCGGCATGAGCCTTGTTGGCCGCCTCGAGCTGTTTCTTGTAGTTGTCTTGCTTCTGGAGGAATGTGCCCGACACGTAGGCAAAGCCACCTGCGAGCACGAGATTGAGGACGATGAAGACGCGGCCGACGGGACTCATGATGACCAGGTAACTCCTAACTTACTTTCTGCATGGACCAACCTCGCGAGAAGTCGACTATGCAGGAGAGAGCGCCCTGCAGATGAGGGCTGGTTGCCAGAGGGGTGGGAAGACGTTCGAAAGCCATTAGGCACCCACATGCGGGACTGACGATCCGTGCATGGGGAACCATTGCCCAAAGCGAGAGGGGGCTGGGGGCTGCGGAATCCTAACTCCATGCCCGTGACCGTCAAGAGCCGCTTCCGCGAGCGGGGCCGGCGAGGCCGGTCTCGCGCACGGTAATGGATGCTGTCCGAGCTCGACGAAGTCTAACCCAGCGGAACGCGGCGTGCGCAAGCCCGAGGCACAACCAGACCGCCGCGAACGGCCCGGCCGCCGCTCGGAACCATGCCAAGGGCGGCAGGCGCCCTGACGCCGGGGGCACGTTGGCCCGCAGAATCCGCGCCTCGGGATGGGGAGCCGGTTCGAGCGGCAGTTCGGCCTCGAGCCGGCCGTCGGCCCCCACGACCACGCTCCATCCGTCGGTCGTGCAGCGGACGATCGGCGTCGCGGTCTCCAGCGCCCGGCAGACGGTCATGGCGACCAGCTGGCTCAGCTCGCCCCCACCGCGATACCAAGCCTCGTTGGAGAGCACACAGAGAAAGCGGGCGCCTGCCGCCACCTGATCCGCAGCCGGGCCCGGAAACGCGTTGTCGTAGCAGATGAGCGTGCCGAACGGCACGCCGGCCGCCGTTCGTAGCGGCGCGCGAAAGACCCCGGGCCTGCAGTCGGGAGGTCTCCCCCCCAGCGCTCCCGCGAACGCATCGCGCGCCGCCGTGGCGAGCCAATCCGGCAACCATGCGAGCAGCGGCAGGAACTCGCCGCCGGGCACGAGGCAACGCTTCTCCTGGTGCCCGACCACGCGTCCCTCGGGCAAGGTCTGGAGCACGGCCGCGGCCGTGTCCCAATCTCCCACCGTGGCGCCGAACAGGAGCCGCGTCGGGGCCGCCGGGAATCGCGGCAGCGGCGACAGCGCGCGGCCAGCCTGGATGTCAGCGACCACGAAGCTGTAAGCGACGCTGGTCTCGGGCCACACGACGAGGTCGGGTGGCGGCGAAGCGCGCAGAGCCTCCTGCGTCGGTGCTACGAGCCGCTCGACGAGCAGCTCGCGATAGCGTGCGCGAGCTTCAGCCTCTGACAGCCCGCTCTCCAGATGCAGACCCGGCTCGACCGCGGCGATCCGCACCGCGGGTGCAGGCACGACGGCCCCTCCGGCAGGAGCTTCGACCACCGCAGCGCTCCCGCGCACGACGTGACCCGCGACCGTGGCCACGACCGCCGTTGCGACGGCAATCAGCAGCACGAACCGAGCCGAGGACCAGCTCGGCACCGCGAGCCGCCAACTGCGCGCGACGCCGACCAGCGCCGCCGCGAGACCCGCGAGCAATCCGTTCGCGAGCGGTTCGCCGCCGAGCGTCACCGCACCGAGCAGCGTCGGCCACTGCCAGAGACAATGGCACGGCTGGCCGTGCGGGTAGTAGATCTCGGGCATGTTCGCGCGCAGCCAGAACGAGCCGGCCACGGCGGCCGCGAAGCCGAGCGGCGCCCAGCGCTGTGCCGTGGCACGCACGAGCACCGTGCCGAGCACGAAGTAGAGCCCACCGACCAGGACCACGCCGACGAAGGGCCAGACGAGGATGTGGCGCAGCGACCACGAGAACCACGCCATGTGCACGCAGCCGAGCAGGTAGCTCTGCAGATACGGTGCCCGCCCGGCGGTCGCGACGGCGAACCAGACCATGAGGCCTGGCACGACGAGGAACCCAGCGAGAGGCGTGACGGCCGGCGGCGTCGCGAGCGCCAACAACAGACCGCCGGCGACCACAACTCGTGCAGCCCCGGCGCCCGTCACGGCAGCACGATCCCGGCGCTGCCGCCGAGCACCGCGACGCGCGTCGTCTCTCCGGCGCGCTGCTGTGGCTCGATCAAGGCGTAGTGGTCGGCGCCGAGCAACCCGAACGGATCGCCGCTCGGCGACGGCGGCACGAGCGTCGTGACGAGCTCCCCAGTCGCAGCGGCGCGCATCCGGGCCGGGATCGCCTGCAGCCGCGCATTCGTGAGCCACGGCGCGCCCCCGACGGGCGCCGTCGCAGGCCGTTCGTTCACTTCGGCGCCGGCCAGCGCCAGCAACATCGGGCGCACCAACAGGTCGAACACCGTGAAGCTCGACGCCGGGTTGCCGGGCAAGCCGAACACGAAGCGGGCGCCCGGGCCGGTCGTGCGCGTGCCGAAGAACGTCGGCTTGCCGGGCTTGAGGTCGATGCCGTGGAACTCCGTCTGCACGCCGAGGTCGGCGAGCGCGCCGAACACGAGATCGTGGGTTCCCTTGCTGATGCCGCCGATCGTCACGAGCACGTCGGCCTGTTGCAGCCCGCGCTGCAACATGGACCGCAGCGCCGCCGGCTCGTCGGGCGCGATGCCCAGGCGGAGCGGCGTGGCGCCACACTCGACGACCTGCGCGGCCAACGCCCACGAGTTGCTCTCGCGCACCTGGTGCGGCAACGGTTCGCGATCGACGGCGACGACTTCGTCACCCGTGGCGACGATCGCCACTCTGAGGGGCGTCCGGACCGGCACCTGCGCGTGGCCGAGCACGGCCAACGCACCGATCTCGGAGGCCCAGAGCCGCGTTCCGGCGGCGAGGACCTGCTGGCCGGCCTGCATCTCGCTGCCCATCTTGCGCACGTGCTGGCCGGGCCGCACCGCGGCCTGCAACGTCATTGCGTTGCCTTCAAACCCACTCGTCTGCTCGACCGGCACGACCGCATCGGCGCCCGCTGGCACGACGGCGCCCGTCATGATGCGGATCGTCGCGTTCCGGGGCAGGGTTACTCCGTATGGCCGACCGGCGAGGCTCTCGCCGACGACCGGCAGGGTCGTTCCAGCCGGCAGCCCCGCTGCCCCAGCGCTCAGCGCGAAGCCATCCATCGCCGCGCGGTCCGTCGCGGGCCACGGCGTCGTCGTGCGGATCGGCTCGGCCAGGAAGCGGCCGTGCGCCAGTTCGAGCGGCACTCGTTCGCGCGATGGCACCACAGCGGCGCTCGCGAGCACACGCGCGCGCGCCTGCAGGACGCTCAAGGGCTTGCTCATGCGGGTTCACCTTCCCGCGTCCGGGCCCCCGGCGCAAGCATCTCGGAGATCTGGCACCCTACCGCGTCGACAACGCGGCGCCACAGAGCTTGTAGAGCAGCCGCGCCGCGACGTTCGCGTCCCATTCGCCGTCGCCGGGTGCGACTTCCACGAGGTCGAACCCGACGATCTTGCGGCCGCTGCGCGCGAGTGTGACCAAGAGGTGCACCACCTGCCCGAAGTCGAGCCCACCGGGCACGGGCGTTCCCGTGTGCGGGCAGAGCGCCGGATCGAGGCCATCGATGTCGAAGCTCACGTAGACGTTCTCGGGCAGCGCACCGATCGCCTCTTGGCAGAGACTGTCGAACGAAGCACCGCAGTAGCGCCGTCGCTGCCACTCGAGATCGAAGTGCGTGATCACGCGGCCGCCGCTCTGTCGGATCGTCTCGACCTCCTGCTCGCAGAAGTCGCGGATGCCGACCTGCACGATGCGTCCCACGGCGGGCAGCTCGCGCAACACGTTGTCCATGATGGACGCGTGGCTCCAGCGGAATCCCTCGTACGCGGGGCGCAGGTCCGCATGTGCGTCGATGTGCAGGATGCCGAGGCCGCGCCAGGCCTTGGCGCAGGCCGCGATCGCCCCGAACGGGACCGAGTGATCGCCGCCGAGGATGCCCGGGATCTTGCCGAGCCCGAGCAGCCGCGTCGTGGCGGCCTGGACGGTGTCGTTGACGAAGGCTCCCGCCGCGTCGACGGCAGCCACCGCCGGGTCGCCGGGACGCGTGCCCCCTTGCGCGATGCACCGCGTGACGAGCGGCCGCGCCATCTCGTGGCGCTGCAGCAGGGCCGGATCGGGTGCCTGCAGGTAGATGCCGCGCTCGTAGGTCCGCCCGAATTGCAGGTCGTAGAGGTCGACCTGCCGGCTCGCTGCAAAGATCGCGTCGGGCCCCGTTTCGGCGCCCGCGCCATACGAAACGGTCGCCGCGAACGGAACGGGGACGAGCACTACCGCGGCCGTAGCCTCCGAGTCCGGGAGGCCGAAGATGCCCCTACCGGGTTGCGCCGCTGCGTTGGGGTCGAACCGGCCGGGATCGCACGAGGTCATGGGCTTCCCCTACCGCTTGGTCGCGCCCCCAGGCAAGTTCAGGCGCGCAAAAAAAGGCTCCCTGGCTGGGGGTTCTGTTCGAAGGAGAATCAGGAGGAGAAAGCAGTCGGAACGGGAGAAGAATCCAGCCAGGGAGCCCACCTCGTCTCGTTTGCGGGTCCATGCCACCCGCACATTCATCTACCAACCCTACGGCGAGAAGTTTCACTTCGCGGCGATTCGGCCGTGCCGGCCAACCTCGAATGACATTCCCATGGCACGGCCATCTTGCCATTTGGCGCTTGAGCCAGGCCGACGCTTCTGCTTACTTCGTCGCCCCTTAAGCAGGCGTGGCAGGATAGCTCAGCTGGTTAGAGCGGCGGCTTCATAAGCCGTAGGTCGCCGGTTCAAGTCCGGCTCCTGCTACCAGTCCCAACCGTTCGCGTTGGCGCGCGTTGTGGGCGTTCGGCGCCCGCAGCGCGGGCCGCGCGAGCGCGCCTTTTTGGGAGTCGACTCCCAAACCGGAGGCCGGCTCCCGACACTCACGTGCTCGCTGTGCTCGAACCAATCCGGCGTGTCAGGGCCACAGGGGCGCGCACGCTGTTCGTGCCGCGTGGAACGCTGCTGGCGTCGAGGACGAGACCCTGCGCGTAGAGCGCTGTCCCGGAGGGGACGGTTGCAAGGGCACAGTGATCGTTCCGATGTTGCCGATCAGGACGTCGGGTGAAACGAGCACGGTCACGTACGGCAGCAGCGGGACACTGATCGCCGTCCCACCAAAGGCCATCAACACGGGCGTCAGCCCCGGGCCCTCGATCGAGAGCGTCAGCCACCGGAACCGCGGTCGATCGACATGGTGGAGGCGCCGCTGAAAGTGGCGAACGGTGCGACGACGGGTTCGCCGGGGAAGAACTGCACTTCGGTCGTGCGGTTGGCGGTCATGGACGTGAACGATGCGCTGGATGCAGCTGTGACGCAGGCATAGTTCAACCGGATCACCGCCCCGTTGCCGGAATCTGCAGCGGGATGTCGAGGGAAGCCGAAGCGGCGCCCGCTTGCGCGCTGCACTCGATGGTGCCGTCCGCCATCACATCGAGGTCGATGCGCGAGGCAGGAGACCATGTTGGGGCGTCCAGCGCGCCGGAGCGAACCAAGAGGCACCCGCCAACGGGCTGCGGTGCACCAGGTCGATCTGCGCGTTGCCAAGCCCGTTCGTGAAACTGAGCATCCAGGCTTGGGACGCGCACGTGGAACTCGTCGTGAGCGCGAGCGGAGCCGAGCTGCCGGACACGCCACCTGTCCAAGCCATGGCAAGACTCGACGAGGCGTAGGCGCTCGCCCCCAGGTTGCACGTGAGAAACGTTCCCGGCAGCACGGGTCCGACGGGAAGCGTCGCCGAGTTGATCAAGGGAGGCATCCCAAAGGTGCTGACCGTCGCGGTGGCGCTGCCCCCGACAGGGGCGTTGGCGGTGATCGACCAGCCCGTGCATTGGCGTGGGAGCCGAGCGCGAGCAACGCGGCAACGAACGTGATTCGCATGAGCAGTTCCTCCTCCACATGCTACAGGGGTGGCGGGGCGGGGCGCGGGGGCGGCGTTGATGATCGCGCAAGTGTCCGGCAACTCAGCGCCTCTACAGGTCGACGAGCCGCAAGGCGCTCGCGCGTTCTCTCGCTCTGCTTGTGCTACGAGCAGGAATCGCAACCATCACCTCGGCCTTACGCAGGCGCGCCCTTCCGCGGCGTGAACGCTGTCGGCCGGCCAGCGCTGTCCCCGCTTCCTTCCCTCGAGCGCCTGCGAGCCCGCTACCGTTGCTCGTCAGTGCACAACGGCCAGCTGCTGTTGCTCGTCGTTCGCATCGACACGGCTGAGGCCAACACCATCTTCCTCCAGCTCCATGCTGTCGCCCAGCGCCTGAGTCGGCGCGCACGATGGACCCGCGGCGTCCTCGCACCGCCGCTGTGCCACCCATTGCTCGCGACGTTGCTCACGACGCGCCCGCCGCGCTGCACCGCTCGCCACCGCTTCATTGCAGTGTCACGGTCCAGTCAACACATACATCGCCACTTTCCAGCACGTCCAAAGCACACACAGCAAGACCGCCGCAGCGAGAATCAACCGATTGACGCCGCGTCCCATGGTCCACAGTAGACAAATCCCGACGGCCAGAGCCTCTGAATTGTCGGACAACATGCGTGAGCCAAAGGAATGGCCCTGTTCTG
Source organism: Planctomycetota bacterium (assembly GCA_035649575.1). Lineage (GTDB taxonomy): Bacteria > Planctomycetota > UBA1135 > UBA1135 > UBA2386 > DASVAL01. The sequence goes on along the minus strand of DASRJH010000301.1, from coordinate 5,272 downwards.
GAGAGGACCAGGCCGCTACCAAATAGACCTGCATGGTCGCGTTGACCACTGAGGGCACTTGATACGCACTGATTCTCTTAGCGGCCAACACCCAACCAAGTAGCCCCAGCATGGCTATGGGGCTATAGACAAATAGCCCTCTCGCTCCGCTTACAAGCACCGTCTTGAAGTCTGGACTTGTCCAACTGAATCCCTCCTTGCCCACTGCATATCCGCTGATCGCCCATTGATCAAACTGTGATCTTACCCAGGCCATATGGAGCAACACGAACGCAGCGACGACTGCACCAATTACAAGGATGTATAGTGTCGGTTTATAGTTTCCCAGGACCTTGCCTTGCCAAGCTAGGACGGCGAGTGTCGGCACCAGAATGGTGCCCTGCTGCGGACGGATTAGAAATGCCGCCCCTATTGCAAGCCCTATCATGACAGCGCGTCGCCAGCTTGCACCACGCTCCTGCCAAGCCTTTGTGATTGCCAGTACTCCTACAAGGGCCGCGTAGCTCATTGCATGTGCCATGAACGGAAAGATCGATGAGTAGTAGAACAAGCTAGTACCCAACCATGCCGACGATACTGCAACCATGGCTGACACGCTGCCGAAAGCAGGAGCCAGTTGCTTGAAAAGCAACACCATGCTTGCAGTGAACAATGCCATTACGCCTACAGCAACGGACCAAAGCTCTAGCGCCGAGTATCCGGGGTTGGCAGTGAATTCGACGCCGACATGGGCAAGCATCGACCGCAACATCGCGCCGATCGCAAGGAACGGCACTTCGATCAGCGACAAGCCGATTGGGTACTTGCTTGGAATTCGTCCGTCGTTTCCCCTCGGAGCGTTAGCCCACGTACCGTCACCGGCCTGATCAAACGGCTGTGGAAACGGGGTACCTCGTATATTGTTGGTGATATCCAAGTCGGCGTCAAACACGAGAGAATGCGATAGGGAATAGTAGAATTGTGCATCCCAGCCGCGATAAATGCTGCCGTAGTATGTCTGCGCACGCATCAACCCAGCGAGGCCAATCGCTAACCATAGCGCGAATAGCGCAATGGGCAGGTATCGGTCGCGTTGTATCAAGTTGCGCATGGCGTCAACGTTTCCGTCAATGAATCCACGAGGCGCGTAGGAAGAACAAGCTGCAGTTCCGGGCCGCCCGGAACCGACCCCGGCACGATCTCCCTTCGGGCACTCTGGTCAAGGCCTTTCCTGAGCCCGCACGCCGCCGCTGTTCCCCCGTTTCAGCCTCTGCACGGGTCCGTCCCCACCCGCCCCGTCCCGGCGGGCCCTTGCTCCCGTGCCCCTGCGGCCGACGCTCGGGGCGCCAACCGAACTCCATCTCCTCCTGCCGCGACAGTGACCGCGCCGCGGTCAGCACCGGCACGTCGGCATACAGCCCCAGCCCCCGAGCACCTTCCGGGTCGCGGCCTGATCGTGCAATCGCTGCAAGCACTTCTCGTGCCATCGCAGCACAAATACGTCCACCACGAACACCCTCTTCCGCAGGTCCGTCCACGCGTATCCGGCGGGCCGCGCCGCCACTCCCCGGCGCATGCGACACCACCCGTCGTCGCCGCGGCGGCCGCACACGCGCCGCGTGTCAAGCGCCGGGCAAAGGAACCCACCATCGAGTTCCCGCAATCGGTACCAGATGGTGGTGGAGTCCGTTGACGCGCCGGGGTGATGGAACAGAATGCGTCGACGATTCATGCTGCCCCCCCGCGAGAAGAGTGATCGCGTATTCCAGTGCCTTCTGGTGGCATATGCCGTGTACGCATTTCTGTTCATCTTCAAGACCTCGTTCGTGATCGATGGCGTTCGATATTTCTCGCTGTTCGATGACGCCATGATCTCCATGCGGTACGCGAAGAACCTCGTCGAGGGATTCGGCGTCGTCTGGAATCCTGGTGGTGAGCGGATCGAAGGGTACAGCAACCCGCTATGGGTGCTCTTCATGTCGGTCCTGCACCTGTTGCCCGTGGCGCGATCTACGGTCAGCCTGTTCGTCCAGGTCAGCGCTGCGCTCCTGCTGATGGTCAACCTCCTCTACGTGAAGAAGATCGCCGACCGCGTGTCTGGACGTGACCCGGTCGTCTCGAACTGCGCTGTCCTGTTGACGGCTTCTTATTTACCACTCAACAACTGGAGTCTGCAGGGCATGGAAGTCAGCGTGCTGACTCTGTTGCTCACCGTGGCGGTGTGGTCTGTCGTCAACAATCTGCACTCGAGCGTGTTTTCACCTCGCTGGATCCTGCTGCTTGGTGTGGCGACGTTGTTCCGCATCGATGCCGCGGTTCCGCTCCTGGGACTCTTGCTGTTCGTGTCGATCGCAGATCCAGTCAATCGGACGCGGACCCTGCGTTGGGGGATGGGCACACTGCTGTTGTTTCTGGGCCTTCAGACCTTGTTCCGCCTGGGATACTACGGGGACGTATTGCCCAACACCTACTATCTGAAAATGACCGGAGTCCCAATCATCCTGAGGTTCAGCAGGGGTCTGATCACCCTGCTGGACTTCGTCTGGAAGATGAACTGGATTCTGTTCTTCATTCCGTTCACATTCGCCGCGGTGCGCCGACATCGGGAGAGTCTGCTGCTGGCGTGGGTGGTTCTAGGTCAGCTCGCATACAGCGTCTATGTCGGCGGCGATGCCTGGGAAGGGTTCGGCGGTGCCAACCGCTACGTGTGCATCAGCATGCCGGCGTTCATGATCCTCTTTAGTTGCGCGCTGTCGCGCCTGGTCCAGTGCGCTGGAGCGGCCCTTGCGACCCCCCCTCGAGGCGCCATCCTGTCCCGGATGACTGTGCTGCTGGTGACATTCAGCATGCTGAACTTCAACGCAATCAACGGGCCCGCATCGCTCACTGAGTGGCTGCTGATCACGCCGGCCATGCACGTGTCCGACAACCAGCTGATGGTTCGGCAGGCCCGAGTGGTTCAGGAAGTCTCCACGCCTGAAGCGAAAATCGCAGTCGCCTGGGCGGGTGCCATCCCTTATTTCGCGGATCGATATGTGATTGATCTCCTGGGCAAGAATGACCGACGCATTGCCCATGAAGAGATGCATCTCCCCGAGGGGGGAAAGCGTTTCAATGCCTTCCATCCTGGGCACATGAAGTGGGACTATGCCTACTCCATCGCTCAGCTGAAACCGGACATGATCCTTCAGGTCTGGAGATACGATGAGGCAGAGCCATACCTCGAGCCATATGTGACGGCACGCTTCGGTGCGAACACTTGGTGGCTCCGCAAGGACTCTCCCTACATCCGTTGGGACCGGGTCGCTGCGCTGCGCAGCGACAAGGGCGTGAAATAGGAGACAAGTGAGCCAGCCGGCGCTCCGGCGCTCGAACGCCAAGCGGGACTGACCGAGGTTGTCGTCTCTGGTGTGTTTCACGCGAAGGATCGACCACGGTCGAGTTGTCGAGCCGGGACTTCGACGTCGCGCCTCCGCCTCGTCATCATCATCGTCATCGTGTGCGCGCGGCGCGCCGCGCGCGAAATGTGAAGACCACGAGCAACGTGCCGAAGACTGCGACGACCATGGCGTCGGCGGCCGCGAGCGACCAACCGTGGGTGTGAACCCGCAGGCCCGGAGTCGCTGCCCAGTCGTTCCAGCGCAGATTGACGACGAAGAGGGCGAGCAGCGCCGTTTCCACCCCACGACCGAATCGCCGCCCGCTACTCCCAGCATGCCCACGGGCCCTGCCCCTGCCCCGGCGGCCACTCAGAGCGTGAGAAGGAATCCCCTCGTCCTTTAGCCGCGAGCCGCTCATTGTGCGTAGATAACGGCATGGGCGGCACGACGTTGTTCGGCGGCGATCTTGATGGCGCAGGCGATGCGAAGTCGACGAAGAAGGTCGACGGGGAAGCTCGGGTGAAGCGACCGGATCGCCGTCAGTCGCTCTTCCGCCCGCAGACGTTCGACCAACTGATCCCGCCGGATCATCGCGCGCGCGCGATCGTGAAGTTCATCGAGGAGATGGATCTGGATCTCTTCTACGAGAGCATCCGTTCCCGTGGCAGTGAGCCCGGTCGCCCCGCAACCGATCCTGCGATGCTGATCTCGCTGTGGCTGTTCGCGACGAGCGAAGGAGTGGGAAGCGCGCGTCAACTCGAGCGTCTGTGCGAACGAGACGACGCCTACCGCTGGATCTGCGGCGGTGTGCAGGTCAACCAACACACGCTGAGCGACTTCCGGATCGGCCACAGCAAGGCGTTGGACGATCTGTTGACGCGAGTGCTCGGGGTGCTGACGCACCAGGGGCTCGTGAAGCTCTATCGCGTGTCCCAGGACGGAGTCCGAGTTCGCGCGAATGCTGGCGCCGCTTCGTTCCGTCGCGCTGAAGCGCTCGGAGAGTGTCTGAAGGCGGCGCGTGAGCAGGTGCAGCACACCAAGAAGCTGATCGACAAGGACGACCCGACGCGCACGGACAAGATGAAGGAGTCGGCCGCTCGTGCGGCGCGCCAGCGCGAAAAGCGCGTGCGCAAGGCCATGCACGAGCTGAATGCGCTGGAGGCGAGGCAGGCAGAAAGGGCTCGCAAGGAAGAAGCGAAACCGCCGCGGGCCTCGACGACCGACCCCGAGTCCCGCGTCATGCGAATGGCCGACGGCGGTTATCGCCCGGCGTTCAACATGCAGTTCGCCGTCGACACCGACACCAGGGCAATCGTCGGCGTGGGAGTGACCAACAGCGGCAGCGACGCGGGGCAGATGGTGCCGATGATCGACGAGGTCGAGCGGCGCACCGACAAGACGCCGAAGGAATGGCTCGCGGACGGTGGCTACACCGACCTGTCCGACATCCAGGGTGCGGGCCAGAAGGGCGTGAAGGTCTACGTGCCGGTGCCGCACCCGCGGTCGTCGGAGATCGATCCTCACCAACCCAAGAAGAACGACGACGCGCAGGTCGCCGCGTGGCGCAAGCGCATGGGCACCGGGCAGGCGATGGAGATCTACCGAGAGCGTGCGTCGACATCCGAGCGGACGAACGCCGACCTCCGACAGCACCGAGGTCTACGCCACCTGCCAGTGCGCGGGATCGAGAAGACGCTGATGGTCGGGCTCTGGATGGCCATCACCTACAACGTTCTGCTGTGGATCGGCGAGAATGCTGCGACCCTCTGAGAAGGACGCCGAAGTGAGCCGACGAGTCGCTCGCGACAACCTCCGAGGCGACGTCGGGTAGGCTACCAAGGCCGTCGGGCCACTGGCCGGTATCTCATTCCACTCTCACCGGCCGAGAATCATTTTCTCTCTCAGGCTCTCAG
>DASRJH010000300.1:0-50775 GCA_035649575.1 Planctomycetota bacterium | reverse complement strand
CTCGAGTCACGTGCGCGGCTGCGCCAACACGCACCGGCCTTCGTGCACGAACACGCGCCAGGCCGCGAAAGTCAGCTCCTGCAAGGCCGGATCGTGCGCAACCGCGAGCACTTCCCCGAAACACGGCAGCACGCGCTCGATCGGCTGGCCGATCCAGTCGCCATGGATCGAAGGCGGCGACCGCCGGACCGGACTCACACGCACCACCACACCGTCGACCAGCACCACGCCGTCCGACACGCAGCGCCCGTCCTGGCCGACATAGGCAAGGTGCACTTCGTCGCGTACGGCCTTGCAGTGCAGCGGCGGCCCGAGTTGCGCTGCGACGATCGCGACGTCGGCACCAAGCAGCGAATCCGGCGGCAACAGCGTCGTGGCGGTCATGCTTCCTCCTGTTCACCGCGTGGCTGTGGACATGAAGAACCCTTCGGATCCCGACCAGGCAAGTGATGCGCGTCAGACGAAGGGCCACAGCGAAACCTTCCCCTTCGCGGCAGCTTTGGCCTTCCGCTGCCGCACGCGGGCGATTACATGCGAGGCCGAAGACCCTGCGGCATGAAGATCACCACCTGGAACGTCAACAGCATTCGCGCGCGGCTGACCCACGTTCAGGACTTCCTGCGCGAACACCGTCCCGACGTGCTCTGCCTGCAGGAGACCAAGGTGCAGGACGAACAGTTCCCGCGCGAGATGCTCGAGGACGAAGGCTACAACGTCGAGTTCTTCGGCCAGAAGAGCTACAACGGCGTCGCGATCCTGAGCCAGGAGCGGATCGAGGACGTCTTCCGCGGACTGCCCGACGACCCGGAAGAATCCGAACGACGCGTGATCGGCGCCATCGCGCGCGACTTCATGGTGTTGAATCTCTACGTCCCGAACGGGCAGGACGTCGGCACCGACAAGTATCACCAGAAGCTCGACTGGATGCGCCGGCTGCGCAGCTTCCTCGACACGCGCTATTCGATGGCCGAGAAGGTGGTCGTCGTCGGCGACTTCAACGTGACGCTCGACGACCGCGACGTGCACGATCCGGTCTGGTGGCACGAACGCATCCTGTGCTCGACGCCCGAACGGCAGGCGATGCGCAACGTGATGGGTTTCGGCCTCGATGACGCGCTGCGCCGCTTTCACGCCGAGCCCGGCATCTACACCTGGTGGCACTACCGGGCCGGTTCCTTCAAGGACGACGGCCTGCGCATCGACTACGTGCTCACGACGCCGCCCGCGACTGCGATCTGCACCGACGTGATCGTGCACCGGGAGGAGCGCACGAAGAAGAGTCCCAGCGATCACGTGCCGGTGACCGCGCTGTTCGCCGAGCCCGGCCGATGAGCGACGCCGAGGTCATGATCGCGACGCAGCAGCTCGGCCGCGAGTTCGCGGGCAAGTGGGCCGTGCAGGGGCTCGACCTCGCGATCCGCCGCGGCGAGCTCTACGGCTTCCTGGGCCAGAACGGGGCCGGCAAGACGACGACGCTGCGCATGTTGACGGGTCTGCTGCGACCGAGCGCCGGTTCGCTGCGCATCGCGGGGCTCGATCCGAGACGCGATGCGCGGGCCATCAAGCAGCTGCTCGCGTTCGTGCCCGACACGCCGCCGCTCTACGACTATCTCACGGGGCGCCAATACGTGGCATTGGTCGCGAGCCTCTGGCGCGTCGACAAGAAGGCGCGCGACGAGCGCAGTGAACGCCTGTTCTCGCTGCTCGGCCTGCAGGAATCCGCCGACGAGCTCTGCAAGGGCTACTCGCACGGCACGCGCAAGAAGCTGCACATCGCGGCGGTGCTGACGACGGCGCCGCAGGCGCTGCTGCTCGACGAACCGAGCTCGGGCCTCGACCCGTTGAGCACGCGCCGGCTCAAGGACCTGTTGCTCGAGGAAGTGGCGCGCGGCACGACGGTGATGCTGAGCACGCACGTGCTCGAGATCGCCGAACAGATCTGTCACCGCGTCGGCATCCTCGCCAATGGCAGCCTGCGCGCCGAAGGCTCCGTGCCCGAGCTGCGCCAGCGTCACGGCAACCGTTCGTTCGAGGACGTGTTCTTGTCGACGACGGTGACAGGGCCTGTGCCCGGGACACACGATGGGACTGCTGCGAGCTGATCTGCAAGCGCTCGGCAACCTGCCGATGACCGCGGCCGGCCGCCGTGTGCTCACGAGCATCGGCATAGGGCTCTTCCTGTCCGCGCTCACGTCGTGGTGGCTCGCAGCGGCGGTGTTCGAGCAACCGCACCTGCTCGAGCTGCTGCACGACAGCAGCAGAGGCGATTCCCTCCGCAGCCTGATCGGCCACGGGCTGATGCCATGCCCGATGGCGGCGACCTGGCTCGGCGTCGCTTTGGCGCAGCGCCAGCTGTTCGAGACGCCCGAACTGCAACTCTGGCGCTCCTCACCGCTGCCGCCCTGGCGCGGCGCGCTGCAGGTCCTGCTGCGCGCGTGTTTCGCGACGCTGTGTTGCGCGATGGCCCTCGCCGGCCCGTTCGTGCTGTCGCTGCTGCAACGCAGCACGGCGCCACGGTGGGCCTATGCGCTCGTGCCGCTAGCGGTGTTGTGCTGCACCGCGCCTCTGCTCTGCACGCTGCTCGCGGTGCAGGTGATGCTCGTGCGCTACCTGGCCGGACGGCTGCTGCGGCTCGTCATCATGGTGACCGCGGCGTTGGCCTCGGTCGCGTTCTCGACCTGGCTGCTGCTGCGGCTCTTCACTCCGGGCGCTTCACGGCTGCAGCAGCTGGCAGAGGCGGCGGAAGCGCCGAACCTGCCGTGGACGATCGACACGGCTTCCGCGCTGCTCGCGAGTGCCGCGGAAGGAGTGTTGGACACGACCGCCCTGCGCGCGGTGCTCGGGTGGCTCGGGCTCACGATCGCCATCTTCTGGTTCGCGGCGCGGCTGCACCCGCGAGCCCTCGAGCAGCACGAGCTGGCCGAACCGCCGGTGTTGCGGCGAGGGCGGCGATCCTGGCCGGCATCGCTCACGGCGACCGTGCGCAAGAAGGAGTTCGCGCAGTTGGTGCAACAGCCGGGTGCTCTGATCCAGTTCGTGGTGTTCGCGGTGCTGGTCTGGGTCCTCGCGCACGAACGGCTGCTCGTCGGAGGCATCCTCGCGAACCGGCAGTTGCCGGTAGAGGTCGCGCACCTCGGTGCGATGCTCGCGCAGTGGTTCCTCGCGGTGCTGCTCGTGCTCTACGCGCACATGGGGCGCCTCGCGTTGTGGGACGGCGCGCAGTGGTCGCTCTACATGGCGGCACCGGCGGCGCCCGGGGCGATCTTGCGCGGCAAGCTCACGGCAATCGCGGCTCTGCTGCTGTGGCCGCTCGTGCTCGTCGCAGGGGCCGGTGTGCACCTGCTCGAGGCGAACAGGGCGACGCTGCTCGCGTTCCTCGGGATCGGGTCGGGCGGCACGTTGGCGGCGCTCGGCGTGCTGGCCGTCGTGGGCACGTGGCCGAGATTGATGCGGCCCGACGACGGCGGGCAGATCCTGCAGGGCGGGAGGACCTTCGTCGCGGCGATGGTGCTGGTCCTGTTGTTCGAGGTCGCGGTGTCGCCCGCGGTGCTCGGGTGGTGGTGGCTCTGCGACCAGGCGAGGCGGTCGATGGCAGGGCTGCGGCTCGAGACGGCGATCGGATGGGCGCCGTCAGTGGTCGTTGGCGCGGTGCTGGCCGGCGCCGCGATTGCCGGTGCAGGGACCTGGATCGGGGCGCGGAACTACCGGCGGTTGTTGGCACCGCGGTGATCCATCCCCCGCACCGCTCGCGCTTCAGGGCAAGGAAGCAGTGAGTGCACGCAGACGCGTGATCAGCAGCGGCATCTCGTTGGTCGCCACGTCCCGCACGATCGCGTCATCGATGCGGAAGTAGTGGTGGGCGAGGATGTCACGGAGGCCCGCAAGCCCACGCCAATCGATCGCAGGTTCGCGTGCACACACTTCGGGCGGAATCTGCTTCGCGGCCTCGCCTACCACGAACAGCTCACGTTGGACCGCGTCTTGCTGTCGGCGACGAAGCCGGCGAAGTCGAGACCGCGGACGAAGGACACGATGCGCTCGCTGGCTTCGATCATGTCGTCGAGGAAGCCGCGCCAATCACGCGACACGGATCGCCTCGCGTTCGATCGCCGGAAGGGCCCGCGGCCGCAAGCCGCCGCGCGTGACCAGGTCCACGCGGCAGCCCAAGAGATCTTCGAGAAAGAACTTCAGATCCATGTAGCCGCGGTAGGTGGGCGGGCCGGCGAAGTCGACCAGCAGATCGACGTCGCTCGCGAGATTGGCTTCATCGCGTGCCACGGAGCCGAACAGGAACAGGGACCGCACCGCAAACTTCACCAATCGGTCCCGCTGGCCCTGAAGGAGTTTCAGGACTTCGGCGCGGCGCGGCGGCAGGGTGAGCGGCATCAGTTGCTGAGTATGCCGCCCTGCCCCACGCGTGACCAGTGAGCCTCCGGTGTCGAGAAACACTCGCGGCGGATACCCTCAATCGCATGGCGGCACGACTGCTCGCGATTTTCCTGCGGCCCGGCGCGCGAATCCCAGTTCGTCGCGTCGACGAAGCCACCGCGATCGCGGGCCAGGGTCTCGACGGCGATCACTCTGGCGGCGGTAAGCGTCAGGTCACGCTGCTCGCGCGCGAAGCCTGGGAACGCGCCTGCGCCGACTTCGGCACCCCCGTCGATCCCTCCGTTCGCCGCGCCAACCTTCTCGTCGAAGGCATCGATCTCGGCGCCTGCATCGGCAGCTCGCTGCAGGTCGGCGACGTCGTCGTCGACGTGCTCGGCGAAACGCGACCGTGCGAACTGCTCGATGCCCAGGGACGCACGGGGCTCTGCGCCAGCCTTCGTCCCGAACGCCGCGGGGGCGTTTACGGCGCCGTACGCACGGGCGGCATCCTGCGAACCGGCGCAAGCTGTCGCGTGCTGGCCGCGACGTGAGTTCTCACCGCAGCACGACGAGCGGCGCGTTGCCGCCGAAGGTGATGGCGCCGTTCGTGAACAGCAGGCCCTGGAACGCGAGCGGCAGGCTGACCAGCCCCGGCTGCACGGGAATCGCGAGCTCGACCGCGGAATACCCGCTGCTGCCAAGCACCTGCAGCGGCAGCGTCGCGACCGTGGCGACGTCGAGCAGCAGCGTGCCGCCGAAGCCCGGTACCGGGATCGCCGGTCCGCGCCCCAGTGCGACGAGCGGCAGCAGCAGCGACGGGTTCGGGCCGTTCATGCCGAGGCGCAAGACCGTGCCTAGCACCCCGGAACCGAGCAGCGTGACCGCACCATCGGCCGCGACGGCGCGCACCTCGAACCCATCGACGAGCGCTTCCACGGTCGAAGAGAACTGATCCTGCGCGCGCACGCGCAGCACCATGTGTTCGGTCAACGGCGCGAACAGCGGCAGCTCGAGACGCGTCCAGGCGCCCGTCGGCGTGCTGCGCTGGTAGAGCAGCGACCAGGAAGCACCGCCATCGCGGCTCAGCTGTACGAGCAACGGGTCGTTCGCCGCGCTCTCCGCGTACCAGAGATCGAACGACACGGTCGCAGCCGAGAGGTGCGACAGGTCCATCTCGGGCGAGATCAGATGCGTGTAGCCGCCGTCGACGTCGTAGGTGTTGGCCGTGGTGCCGGCCCTGCCGTCGGTGACCCAGCACATCGTTCCACCGGGCGTGGTCTGCGAACCCGGTTGCATCGTCACGCCGCTCGCCGTCGTCGCCTGCGGCGCGCTGCGTTCCCAGAGCCCTCCGGTGGCCGTGTTCGTGCTGCGCGCGAAACCGCGGTTCGCCTCGAAGTCGTCGTCGACACTGATGCGCCGCGGCTGCAGCGGAACGTCGAGCGCCGTATCGGTTGTCCGCGCGTCGCCGCTCACGCGCACGAGCAGCCGTGCGACCGGTGCCAGGAACGTGCCCGGCACCGTGAACGACAGCGGCTGCGCGTTCTGCAGCGAGGAGAGCGCCGGCACCGTGCCTGGCTGCAGACTTCCGGTGCCGATGGCCAACTGCGGATCGACGGCGATCAGGTCGAGCGTCAGCGGAGCCGAGGCGACGCCGAGGTTCTGCACGGTCGCCACGACGAGGGCCGTTTCACCCGGATCGATGAGCCCGTTGTTGTTGCCACCCGGCGCTTCGGTGACCGAGACGGCATCGAGCTTGAAGGCCGCACCGGCCGTCAGCGCGACGGTGCGGAACATGTGCTGGTGGCGCCGCGCGATCGCCTCGATGGCCGGCCCCACGGGCCAGAAGCCACCCTCGTTGCTGCGGCCGAGCTCAGCCGAGAACGCAATGGAACCGCGCGCCTGGTGGTGATGGTCGACGGAGGTGCCCGCGGCGATGTAGAGCATCGTGCTGATGCGGCCGTGCGCGAGGCCGTTGCCCTGCACCATCTGCGCGCCGAGATTCTCGTAGACCGCGACGTTGGCCGGATCGGTCGTCTGATAACCCCACGGCCGCAACAGCACGTCCTGGTAGGTGTGCGTCGTGAAGATCGTCACGAACTGCCGCAAATTCGAGAATGCCTCGATGGCCTGGGTCTCCGGCTCCGAGAACGGCGCGGTGCCGCGGTAGGTATCGCTGCTCGGCGACGTCGAGTTGCCGCCGAACGGCGCACTCCACCCGGTCGTGTAGTTGCGATTCAGATCGACGCCGTAGATTCCGCCGCCGTTGTCGCGGCGGTTCTTGCGCCACATGCCGCCGCCGTTCGGGTTGGTCAGGTGGTTGTACTCGTAGCCGTCGGGGTTCAGGCAGGGCACGAAGTAGAGCTCGCGCTCGTTGATCACGAACGTCGCTTCGGGATCCGTGCCGTAGCCCGCGAGCAGCTCGTCCATGTACAACAGCGTCGCGCTCATCGACAACGGCTCGCGCGCGTGGTGCACCGCGTCGAAGAGCACTTCGGGCTCGTTCTCGTCGACGCCGACGTTGTCGCTGATCTTGACCATCCAGATGTCGCGGCCTTCGATCGACAAGCCGATGCTGGCCCGCTGCGAACAGACCTGCGGATACTGCGTGTGGAACGCGTCGAGGATCGCCTCCATCTGTTGCAGCGTGTAGTGACCACCCATCGCGCCCTGACCGATCGGCGGCGTTAGCACATCGGGCGCGGCCACGGGGAACTGGGCGACCGCCGCCGCGTGGGCCGCGACGAGGTCGTCGACGAGCACGCGACAATCGAAGCCCGCTTGCTGCATGCGCGCGAGATCACCGGGGTATGTGATCACTTCGATGCGGCGTTGCGCAGGCAGCGGCAGGCGACACGACGCGAGGTCGAGGTCCATCGCGAGCAGTTGCTGCATCTGCGCAGGGCCCGTGACGACGACTTCGACGAGCTGGCGCACAGGCTGCGCTGGGACCTGCGCGGGGACGACGACAGCGAACGCGGCGAACGCGCCGATCACGGCGCTGCGGGAGGATGGCAGCATGGGAAGCACCGGGGCGGGAGAGGCTTGCACGATACGCGGGCCGGCCGGAAAGCCCAAGTAGGGCAGCAAAGAGGCCAATGAGGCCGCCAGGTGGAGGGTCACTTCGCGAGCACTTCGAGCGCGTTCGTCGCGGGCTGGCCCCACGAGACCAATACGCGCGCCCCGTCCTGGCGCAACTCGGCTCCTGGCAACAACGGGAGCACCCACCGGACGAACCCCTCGGCCCGCCGTGCGTCGCTCCAATCGGTGATCCACAACATGCCGTCGTCGTGCCAGCGCAAGACGAGGTCGTCGGTGAGGCAGGTCGCGAGCTCGAGCACTTCGTCGAAGTCTCCGGCGTGCCGCTGCATGAGACACTGCAGCACGAGGAAACTGCCGGCGCGCGTCGCACCGACCGGCGCCGGCGCGAGTCGTGCGGCGTGCGCACGGAATGTCCCGGCCAGCAAACTCGGCAGCCGCGCCGCCCCGGACGAGAGCAATTGGCGCGTCGTGCCGGCGAACTCGCGCCAGAGCCGGGCAAACGTCGCTTCGAGCCGTTCTTCGTTGGACCGATGCAGCCGCACGTGACGAAGCCCGGTGCCGTACGCGAGATCGACGAGACGGACCGCCAGTGACTCGTCGGCTACATACGTCTCGCCTGCCTTCAGCACGACGTGCAAGTCCTGGTACCACGAGTTGGTCGGCCCCACGAACACGACGGGCGGGGTGAGCGATGGCACCGCCTGCGCGATCCGGCGGTCGGCTTCCACATCGGGCAGCTGCCCGCTCGAAGCCATCGACCGCGCGGCGCGTGCCGTCGCCTCGGCGATGCCCTCTTCGAGCGCCCAGGCGGCCAGCAACGCGTCGAGGTCGCAGAACGCGGGATCGGCGGGAGCGTCCAGACGCAGCGGCACGCGCGAAGCACCCGTGCGCCAGTAGCCGCGGTACCACGAAGCCATGTGACCGAGTTCGTGGCACATGAGGTCGACGTCGTTCTGCGCCCGGGGTCGCGCCACCACGGTGGCCAGCGGCGGCACCACGAACGCATCGATCCAACGCGGATCGTCGCCAGCCAGGTCGGTCAACGCCCGATCTGGATCTCCCGCCGGCAGGCACCCCAGTCGCCGCAGCACGAGGTGCTGGGCCTTGATCACGCGACGCACGAAAGGATACGACAGCATCTCGCCCTGGCCCGCCGTCGCGCGCCGCACGTCGTCGGGCCCATTCCAGGTGACGAGGTGCACGGCCGACAGATCCACTTCGTCGCGCACGCGCTGCACGCGTTCCTTCGCGGTCGGCAACACCGAACAGGCCGGCAGCAACAACAAGAACGCTAGCGAGAGCCTCATTCGTCGTGCAATCGGAGCAGCAAGCTACAGCACCGGCCACGCGCGCGGCCAGAACGCCGCGACCGTAACGGGGTCGGTGGCGAGCACCGACACTGGCGCGCCTTCGAGACGACAGCCGAGCGGCGAGGCCATGTCGTTGTGTGTGATCTGCACGTCGGCGCTCGCGAACCGCCACGGCGCATGCGCGATGTCGCCGCAGACGAGCTGCCCGCGCCGCAGCGCGAACAGGCAGTATCGCTCGACGAGGAAGTGCTCGAGCGAGCGCTTTGCCGCTGTCGACACGGGTCCACGCGCGCTCCAGCTGGCCGCAAAACGCAGCGGCGCTCCGCTGCCGTTGCGCCGTTCGCTCGCGTAGTGCACGGCCTGCCCCTGCCGTTCGCAGCTCATCGCGGCGTGGAAGTAGGGCAGGCCGAACGACGCGCGCGCTCCCGCGACCGCGAGCCGGCTCGCGGCATCGAGACTGAAGAACCACACGCCGGACCGCGCCCCGGCACGCACGTAGGTCCGTACGTTGAGCTCGGGAAACCGATGCGCGGTCGGCAACGGCGGCATGCAGCGCCACCGCGTGCGCGCCATGCGGAACGGCACCACGCCGAGCCACGCGCTGCCCGCGAACGTCTCGACCTCGACGCCGGCGGGCAGGCGTTCTTGCAGCACGGCGGCCTCGACGGGCCAGTGGAGGAACAGGAGTTCTTCCCAGTGCATCGTCAGCGCCCAGCAATGGTGCTCGAGCGGCCACGGCCGGTGGGCAACTTCGCGCAGTGCTGGGTGGGCCATCGCAATGTGACGAGGCCGGGACGCTACGCTATTGGGGCCCAGGTTTCCCGTGGCCACGAGCTCCCTCATGCTGCAATGCACCCTGTGGTTCGCCGTCTTGTCGATCGCAGCCGGCCTTTGCGCGCAGGACGACCTGCGCGACCGCATCGTGCGAACCGACGGCCGTGTCGTCACGGGGCGCGTGCAGAACCCGCACCACCCGACCGAGTGGATCCTGATGCAGGGTGGCAAGCGCATCCGCGTGCCGCGCGCCGAGGTCAAGGAGGCCGAGCTCGTCGGTGCGTCGGTGCGTGAGTTCTGCGAACGACGCGTGCGACAGAAGGACGCGCCGAAGGCGCAGCGTTATCTGGTCGATTGGGCCAAGGGCAAGGGACTCACGGCGCTCGCTCGACTGCAAGCCATGTGGCGCTGCCTCGAAGACGACGCCGACACGGAAGCGCACGAGTATCTCGGCCACAAGAAGAGCAGCAAGGGCTGGCTGTGGGAGCACGACGGCAGGGGCCTGCTGCGCGAACAGCTCGACATAGCGCTCGCGAAGAGTCCGATGCTGCTGATCGGCGAACGGTTCGCGCTGCGCTGCGACGCCGACCTGCGCACGAACGTCTGCGCGCTGCTCGACCTCGAGCACCTCGGCGTCGTCTGGATGAATCGCTTCGGCGAGGCGCTGCAGCTCGAGGAGGTGCTCCGGCCCATGGAGATCGTGGCCTTCCGCAACTCGGATGCGTTCCCGAAGTGGGGCTTCCGTCCGATCCCGTATTTCACGCCCGCGCCACACGGCGACCTCGGGCGCACCTTCTACGCGGGGGGAAACCCCGTGCGCCCGCAGAAGCTGTTCTTCGTCGGCACGCAGGCCCTGCTCTACCACACGCTGATCGGCGAGGTGAACCGCGGCGACGACCGCGACCGCGTCTGTGCTTGGCTCGAAGTCGGTTTCGGCATGGTCATGGAGTACACGATGCAGGGCGACGCGGGCTTCGCCGCGCCGGCCGAGATGCGCGCGCAGGATCTGCAGGCGCTGCAGGCGCTCGGCCGCGGGTATCGGTTGACCCACCTCCTGCATCTGCCGATGTATGGCGGTTTCTATCTGACGGACGACACGGCCACTGCGATCAACTGGAGCGCGGCGACGATGTTCGTCGCGTGGCTGCTCGAGCCCGACAACTCGCAGAAGACGAGGGACAAGTTCTTGATGTTCGTGCGCGAGTCGCTCGGCGAACGAAAGGGCGACAGCAGCTCGGCATTCGACAAGACGATGGGCGTGAAAGTCGAGGAGCTCGACGAACCGTGGCGCGCGTGGCTCGCGAAGAAGGCGGGTTACTGAGGATACTGTCGGCGCGCCTCACGGCATCGGTCGCATCGCGAGGAACCCGCTGCCCGAACGCTGGATCCTCGCGAAGCGCAATCGCGGCGGGCTCGTGATTCATCCGCGCCGCGGCAGCATGCGCAACCTCGCCAAGCGTAGGGAGTATTCCCGAGACCGATGCTCCTGCCCGATGGTTATGTCAGGCGTTGGTTGCGCAATCCTTCCCCGACAATCTACTGATGGCTACGCCCCGCGTAGGGAGCAGTCCCTTGTCCCTCGAGAGAGCGCATCGCGACTTCCTCGACACGCGTACCTTCGCGAGCCTCGACGGCTTGCGCGCTTTCGCCGTCACGGCCGTCGTCTGGCATCACACCACCGACGGGCTCTACCGCGACGTCCCGCTCCTGGTGCACGGGCTCGTCCGCGGCTTCCTCGGCGTCGACCTCTTTTTCGTCATCTCCGGCTTCCTCATCGTCACGCTGCTGTTGCGCGAGCGCTGTCGAACCGGATCGATTTCGCTCAGCGGCTTCTACGCGCGCCGCTTCCTGCGCATCTTCCCGCTCTACTACGGCGTGCTCGCCTTCGTCACCGTCGTCGCCTTCGCCCGCGACACACCCGAGGCTCTCCTCATGCGAGCGGACTTGCCGTGGTGCGCCCTCTACTTGTCGAACTGGGTGCCGGTGTTGACACTGCTCAGCATCACTTGGTCGCTTTCGGCGGAGGAACAGTTTTATCTGGTGTGGCCAGCGCTCGAGCGTTTCCTCGGCCGTTTCGTCACGCTCGCGCTCGCGCTCGCCGTCGTCGCCGCAGGCGCGCTCCAGCTCTTGCACGCGCCGCTCCACCTCGACGCGCTGCCGTCGTTTCTCTGGCAGACGTCATTCTTCCCGATCCTCCTTGGCGTCGCGCTCGCCCATCTCCTCAACGATCCGCGCGGCTTCGCCTTCATCGGCCTCGCCTGCGCGTTCAACGGCGCCTCCGCCATCTACGGCGCCGTCATCGTCGTGCTCGCGTTCGCGTTGCCGATGGACGACATCGCTGGTCTGCCGCGCATGGCAATTCACGTCGCGATGTCTCTGTTTCTTGCGTCCTGCGTCGTGCGCCCCAACCATGCGCTGCGGCCGCTCCTCCAGTTCGCACCCATCGCGCGCGTCGGTGTGCTCTCGTACGGCATCTATCTCCTTCACATGTTCGCGCGCCACATAGCGCACAAGCTCACCGGCGACGGCCCCCTCCTCTTCCCGGCCACGTTCGCCGTCGTCGTCGTGCTCGCCGAGATCTCCTACCGCTTTTACGAGTCAAAGTTCCTCGAGCTCAAGAAGCGCTTCGCCGCTTGACCGGGCTTCTGACGCGATCTTCGTCATTCACTGCGCCTGCGCGGCGCGCGCCAACGCGTCGCCCTCTAGGCGGCAGATCCTCCAGTCGTTCAGCATCAGCGCGCCCTGCTTCTCGTAGAAGCCGATCGCCGACACGTTCCAGTCGAGCACGTTCCAATCGAGACGCGGACAGCCCCGTGCCATGGCCTCGGCCGCGACCGCGCGCAACAACCGCAGCCCGACGCCGCGGCCGCGATGTTCGGGCAGCACGAACAGGTCCTCGAGGTGCAGGCACGGCCGCGTGCGAAACGTCGAGTAGGTCTGGAAGAACAGCGCGAAGCCGACGGGCTCGCCGGAGATCTCGGCGAGCAGCGCGCCGCAGGCCCGATTCGCGCCGCCCAGATGCTCGCGGAGCCTCGACTCGTCGCAGTCGACGAGGTGCTCGAGCCGTTCGTATCGCGCGAGCTCCCGGATGAAGCGCGCGACGTGACCCACGTCGTCCGCGCCCGCAGCGCGGACATGGACCGGACCGCCGGTGCCCACGGTCACGCGCGGTAGGTGATGCGACCGCGAGTGAGGTCGTACGGGGACAGTTCGACGGTCACCCGGTCGCCCGGGATGATGCGGATGTAGTGCTTGCGCATCTTGCCCGAGATGTGCGCCAGCACGATGTGACCGCTCTCGATCTGGATGCGGAACTTCGTGTTGGCGAGGGTCTCGATGACCGTGCCTTCCAGTACGATGGCTTCTTCTTTGGGCACAAAAACTCCTGTGGCGACCGGGGAAAGAAACGATCGCCGGCGACGCCACCGCGCCAGCGAACACACCCCCGGCCTCAGCCGATCAGTCATCGGCGTGGGCCTCTGGGGATGCAGGGGGGAAGATCGTAGTTGCCGCGCGTGCCGGTGTCGAGGGCCGGTGTCGAGGGCTCGAGGGCTGGGCTTCGACAGAGGCGGGCGGGCACGCCAGGGTGCAAGACCTTGCGACGGGCCGCCCACCCCGCGAGAGTGTTGCAGGGCATGGACTTCTTCGGCCACCAGGAGAAAGCGCGCAGGGCGTCGGGCCGGCTCGTGCTGCTGTTCGCGCTGGCCGTCGCGGGCATGATCCTCTGCATCCACGCGGCGGCGATGGGCATCCTGCTGTTCGCGAACGCACACGGCGCCAACGGCCATGGCGCGATCGTGTTCGCGGTCGTCGCCGTGTCGACGCTCGCGATCATCGGCGTCGCGATGCTGTTCAAGACCGCCCAGCTGCGCAGCGGCGGCGGCGCGGTGGCGACACTGCTCGGGGGCAAGCCCGTGCCACTCGACCCGACCGATCCGAAAGAACGCCAGCTGCGCAACGTCGTCGAAGAGATGGCGATCGCGTCCGGCGTCCCGGTGCCCGAGATCTACGTGCTCGACGGCGAATCGCAGATCAACGCGTTCGCGGCCGGCTGGAGTCCCGCCGACGCCGCGGTCGCCGTCACGCGCGGTTGTCTCGAGAACCTCGAACGCGACGAATTGCAGGGCGTCATCGCGCACGAGTTCAGCCACGTGTTCCACGGCGACATGCGGCTCAACATCAGGCTCATGGGCGTCCTGTTCGGCATCGTCTGTCTCGCGACGATCGGACGCATCCTCGTGCGCGCAATGCCGCGCGGCGGCGGCTCGGGCAAGGGCAAGGGTGGCGCCGCGGGCGTCGCGCTGTTCGGTCTCGCGCTGATCCTCATCGGCTCCCTCGGCGTGTTCTTCTCGCGTCTGATCCAGGCGGCCGTGTCGCGCCAGCGCGAGTTCCTCGCCGACGCGAGCGCCGTGCAATACACGCGCAATCCACGCGGCATCGGCATGGCGCTCGCCAGGATCGGAGGCCTGGGGGCCCGGCTCCAGACAGCGCACGCGGAGGAAGCGAGCCACATGCTGTTCGCCGACGGCATGCGACGCTTCTTCGGCGGCGGCTTCGCGACGCATCCTCCGATCGAACAACGCGTCGAACGCGTGCTGCCGGGCTTCCTGCGGCACCTCGCGAGCAGCGGCTCCATGGAGGCCGCGGTCGCCGCCACGCCGCTGCCGCCCGCCGTGGCCGGGCTGAAGCACACGACCGCTGTCTCGGGCGCTGTCTCGGGCGCGCGAGCCGTCGCGGGCATCTCGTCGGCGGCCCTCGTGCAGTCGATCGGCGATCCTCAGCCGCAACACGTCGACGCGGCCCGCACGCTGCTGCGCGAGCTGCCGCTCGACCTGGTCGCCGCCACGCGTGAGCCGAGGATCTCGCACGCGCTCGTGCTCGCGCTGCTGCTCGACCGCGATCCGACACGCCGCGAGAAGCAGCTCGGGCTGCTCGCGAACGCGGGTGTCGAGCTCGTGCACGAGGTCAGGGTGCAGTTCCAGCTCGTCCACCGCATCGAACGCCACCAGCGCCTGCCGCTGCTCGAGCTCGCGATCCCGGCGTTGCGGTCGTTGCCGGGCACCGAACGCGAGCAGCTGCTCCGCGACGCCCGCGTGCTCGCGAGAGCCGACGGCTCGCTCTCGCCGTTCGAGTGGGCTCTGCTGCGTTGCCTCGAACGCCATGTGCGGGCCGCCGGTGAACCGCCGCGCCGGCCGTCGCAGCGTCCCGCGGCGCTCGTGCAGCATGGCCACGAGACGTCCGTCGTGCTCTCGGTGCTGGCCCGCGCCGGCGCCGAGGACGACGAAGCGCTCGCGGCGCAGGCGTTCACGCGCGGCCAGCGGCTGCTGCAGGTCCCGCCCGCCGAGCTGTTGCCGCGCGAACAGGGTTCGATCGCTGCGCTCGACGCCGCAGTCGACAAGCTCGCGGCCGTATCGCCGCTCGGCAAGCGCAACTTCGTGGCCGCGTGTGCCGAAGCCGCGGGCGCCGACGGGCTGCTGTCGCAGGACGAAGCCGATCTGCTGCGTGCTCTCGCCGGACTCCTCGACTGCCCGGTGCCGCTCGTGACCTCGCCGGCCGGAGTGCCGCTGAGTTCGTGATGGCATCGATCCCCACGACGTGTCGCCGGCTCGTTGCCGCGCTCGCACTCCTGGCGATCGCCTGCCCCGCACAGACGCAGCTGCGAGAGTTCCGCAACCGGGCCCTGACGTTCCGGATCGACCTGCCGGCCAACTGGCGGCAGCTCGCGCCGAGCGAAGCGCTGCGGATCGGCGAGAACCCGAAGGCCCCCGCCGAGCTCGGTCTGTCCCAGCCGGGCGGCTACTACGCGGTCGGTCCCGTCGACGAATGGCTCGCCGGAGTCTTCACGAGTCCGTGGGTCCAAGTCGTCGAACAGGACAAGGAGTGGCACCTCGGGGACGACTTCGCCGCTCAGCTTGCCGAGCAGTGGCGCAAGACAGGAGCCGCGACGGGCGTCGAGTACGAGCTGAGGGACATCAGGCGCGACAAGGTTGGTGCCCAGGCGCGCGAGGTGTTGACAGCCCGTCGCACGAGCACGCCGAAGCCCCCGCGTCTGCCGCACGCCAGTCTCGACGTGCACGCGCCTGCCGGCGTTCAGGAGGTCACGCTGAGCTTCACGTGCCCCGTTGCCGAGTACGCGCGATGGGATCCGGAGTTTCACCGATGGCTGCAAACCCTCGCTTTCGCCCACGCGGCCCGCGGCGAGCAGAAGTTGTCGGATCGGCTCTGGACTCCGATCCTGAGCGGGGCGGTTGTCGGCCTCGTGCTGCTGCTGCTATACAAGCACACGCGCCGTCGCGGTTGAGCGCTGACACCGGGTGGATACACTGGGGCAGCGTGAGGAAACCGCCAGTCCAGCACGCGGCGAGCGAACCCAGGTCACAGCCTTGAAGAAGAAGTCACCGTCGAAGGAGCCACGCAACCTGGACAAGCACCTGTTCGAGGCCGGGCAGCAATGCCAGAAGCGCCTCTGGCTCGACTATCACGAACCGGCGAACGAAGCGCCGACCGATGGTCGACGCGCGCTTTCCGCGGCCGGCGATCAGCTGCGCGCGCTGGCCCGCAGCGTGTTCCCGAAGGGAGTCGCGATCGAGGCCGCCGACACGAATCGCGCCGCGGAGGAGACGAAGGCCCAGCTCGCGGCCAACACGCCGGTGCTGTTCGGCGCCACGTTCGTGGCCGACGGCATCGAGATCCGCTCGGACATCGTCGTGCAGAACAAGGATGGCGCCATCGACCTCTACGAGATCAAGTCGGGCACCAGGATCAAATACCGCTACGTGAGCGACCTCGCGCTGCAGGCGCACGTCGCGGAACGCTGCGGCTTGCGCGTACGGGCCGCGTTCCTGCTGCACCTGAACCCCAAATACGTGCACAAGGAAGGCAGCGACTTTCCGCCGATGCAGCTGCTGCGCAGCGCCGACATCACTGCCAAGGTGCAGAAGCAGGTCGAACTCGTGCGCCGGCGCCTGCAGCAGTTCCGGCAGAACCTGAACGACGAGAGCATGCTGCAACTGCCGATGGGCACGTTCTGCACGACTCCGTTCAGGTGCCCTCACCTCGCGCGCTGCTCGCGCGAAGCCCCCGCGATGCCGCTGCGTGAGCTGCCCGAGCTCTCGCGCACGCAGGAACTGGAACTGCACAAGGAGGGCATCGAGACGATCACGGCGCTCGATCCGCAGCGACCCGGCCTGACGTTCCGCCAGCGCCGCACGATCGCGTGCGCGCAGGCGGGCGAGCCCGTGCTCGAGCCTTTCGTGCGCGAGGAACTGAGCCAGAGCACCAAGCCGGCGCACTTCCTCGCGATCGCGGCGCTGACCGATGCGCTGCCGCGATTCGAGGGGCAACGGCCCTGGCGTCTACTGCCCTACGCGTGGGCCGTCAACACGCTGCACCCCGACGGCAGGCTCGAGACGGCGGACTTCGTTCACGTCGAACGCACGGATCCGCGCACGGGCTTCATCACGTCGCTGGCCAAGCACCTCGAAGTGGGCGGCACGATCTTCTGCTGGAACGACGAGACCCTCGACGATCTTCGCACGCTGCTCGACGACCTGCCCGCCGCCAAGGTCGCCGTGCGCGGAGTGATCAGCCGACCTCATGTCGACCTGATGCAGCTGTTCGATTCCGGCCTGTTCCACCCGCAGCTGCGCGACCACTCGGACCTGCGGGCGAGCGCGAAAGCACTGCTCGACGACAACACGGGCGCGGACCTCGTCGTCTTCGACGATGACTCCCTGCGCGCTGCGCTCGCGAAAGCCGCGACGCCGCGGATCCGGAGCACGACGAAGGACAAGATCGCGGCCGAGGTCAAGGCCGGAGTGGTCTGGGCAAGTGATTGCATGCTCAGGTTCTTCCGCAAGTATGCGGGAATCGACGCGGCGATCCCGAGGCCGAAGCCAAAGCCTGCGCGCGCGGGTCAGAAGGCGCTGCCGAAGCCGCTGCCCAAGGCGTAGCAAAGCCAGCCCCCCGCGGCAGGATCACGCCGCGGCATAGGCGGACAACAACGCAGAGATCTCGCGGTCGCTGCTGAAGCGCCGCTGGAAGTCCTCGCGAATGCGCACGCCGAGCGCGCCAGCCGCCGAGCGATTGCGATAGAGCGCGAGCACCTGCTTCGCCATGTCCCCTTCGTTCGCGAACAAGAGCCCCGTCTCGTTGTGCCGGATCAGTTCGCGGTTGCCCGCCACGTCGGCCGCGATGACGGGGCGGCCCAGGATGCCCGCTTCGAGGATCGTCGGGGCGGCGCCTTCGCTGAACGAAGTATTCAGCACGACATCGGCGTCGATGTAGGCAGCACCCATGCGGTCGTGGGCCAGCGGGGGCAGCACGCGCACCCCGGTCTGCTGCTGGCACAACGCGCGCACCTCCGCCGCATAGGCGGCATCCTGGTCCGGCCCCGCGAGGATCATCTCGACATCTGCCCCCGCCGAGCGCACGACGCTCACCATCGACATCGCGCGGTGCTGTCCCTTGATCGGCCGCAGACCACCGGGCAGGAAGATCAGGAACCGGTGCCGCGGGATGCCGAGCGACCGCCTCAGATCGGTGCCGTTCGTCGGCAGGCGCACCGCCGCGCGCGGCACGACGTCGATCTTGCCGACGGCTTCGGCCACTCTCGATTCGAGCAGCATGCCCGCTGCCTCGTTCGGCACGAGCACGCGGCTGGCGCGGCGCACCACCTCGCAGACGATCGTGCCGCGCGCGTCGTCGACCATGTCGTGGTGCAGGTCTTCCCCGCTCAGCGAGACGATCCACGGCGTGAGCAACCCGAGCAGCTGCACGCCCGTTCGCATCGCGTCGTGCGCGTGAACGAGGTCCGGCTTGAAGCGGCCGATCGTGCCCTCGAGCGACTGCTTGAGGCCACCTTCGGTCGTGCTGCCGAACAACTCGCAGAGGTGCCCACTGCGTTGCAGACCCTCCCGGTATCGACTCACCGTGGCCATGCCGCCCAGATGCAGGTGGGTCGGCGCGGGGGTCATCAGGAGGACTTTCACTTGGACGCCTTTTCGGCTCCGGCGCGGTGGCGTCCTTACCCGAACCGGGCCCGCCCGCGCTCGCGAACTGTCGCGTTGCGCGACAGTGCGCGTAGCGTCAGGGCAGAAACCAAAAAGCGGCCATGGCCGCGACGCGCTACCAGGGCCGTTCGGTGGCCGCGAAGTCTTCCTGAATCTGCGGCAGCATCGACGCGACCCTGGCCGGGTCGAGCCCCGTGTGGGCATACACATCGCCATGGAGCGAACCCTGCGTCGTCCCGACCGTCGAAGGACACCCGGCCTGCCACGCGACGTGATCGGCCAGATGGATCAGCGAGGAGAGCGAGCGGTGGAACGGGTCCTTCGCAGGCGAATGGTGATACCGGATCGCGATCGCGAGGTCCTCGGGCAGGCACCACCTGATCGCCAACACGGATCCCACGTCGGCATGCGTGAAGCCGCACTCCTCGATCTCGACCTCGGTCTCGGGGCGCGCCTGCTGCGCGGATTTCCGGAGCATCGCGAGATAACGCGGCGCGGCCTTCTCCATCAGGATGATCTTGCCGATGTCGTGCAGCAACCCGGCGATGTAGACATCCTCGGCATGCATGTCCTTGAAGGTGTCCGAAACCGAGGCCAGCGCGCGTGCGGCGACGCCCGTGAACACGGCGTGCTTCCAGAAGGCCATCGGATCGAAGTGCTGGATCTTCTCGCGGCGTTTGCCGAAGGCCGAGAACACGGCGGCCTTCAGCGCGACCTTCTTCGTCATGTTGAAGCCCAGCACCGAGACCGCGAGGCTCACCGACGACACGCGCACCTGCAGTCCGTAGTAGGCGGAGTTCACGATGCGCAGCATGTTCGTCGCAACCGCCGGGTCGTTGGCGACGACGAGCGCGACGTCGGCAGCCGAGGCATCGGGCTTGGCGATGACCTCGTTCAGCTTCGCGAGCACCTCGGGCATGGTCGGCAGCTCGATGGTGCTGTTGACCAGGCCGAGGATGTTCGTCGATGGATCGGTGGACTGCGTCATCCGTTCGCTCCGCCCCTAGTATCGGATCCTTGTATCGAGACGCCCTCGAAGCAAGCTTGACGCCAAGTACTCGTGCCCGCTCCCACCGGCAAGCCCAAGGTCGTGTTCCTGTGCCAGCGGGTGCCGTGGCCGCCCGACCGCGGCGACCGCATCACGACCTGGCATTTCCTTCAGCACCTGCTCGCGCGCGGCGCGGACGTGTTCCTCGGTTGTTTCCAGGAGGAAGCGCGTGATGCCGAAGGTGTCGCGTTGCTCGCGCGGCGCTGTCGTGAGGTCGTGGCGCCGAACCTGGACCGCAGTGTCCGCAAATTCACCAGCCTGCGCGGACTGCTGACCGGCGAGGCACTCACTCTGCCCTTCTTCCGCGATGCGGCGCTGTATGCCGCCGTGCGGCGTTGGAGTTCGCCGCAGCCGCCGGACCTCGTGTATGTCTATTCGTCGTCGATGGCCCAATACGTGCTCGGCACCGAGGCCCGCAGCAAGCTGATGCAGTTCGCGGAGCTCGATTCGGACAAGTGGCGGCAATACGCGGCGCAGCGCCGCGGGCTGAGTCGTTGGGGGCTGGGCCGTTGGATCTACGCGCGCGAGGCAGACAAGCTGCTGGCTTTCGAGGACCGCGTCGCGCGCACCTTCACGCGTTCGCTGGTCGTCAGCGAGGTCGAACGCGAGCTCTTCCGGCAGCGCATCCCGGGCGTCGAGCCCGACGTGTTGAGCAACGGGGTCGACGTCGCGCACTTCACGAGCACGGGCGACCAGAACCGGCATGCACACACTGCAGTCTTCACGGGTGTGATGGACTACGAGCCGAACGTCGACGGCGTGTCGTGGTTCGTCGAGCAGTGCTGGCCAACGCTGCGCCAACGTTTCCCGGACGCGCGCCTGCTCGTGGTCGGCAGCAATCCGGCGCCGAAGGTGCGGGCCCTCGCACGCGTGAGTGGCGTCGAGGTCACGGGCCGCGTGCCGAGCACTGTACCCTGGTTCGACCAGGCGGCGGTCGTGATCGCACCGCTGCGATTGGCGCGCGGCGTGCAGAACAAGGTGCTCGAAGCGATGAGCATGGCGCTGCCCGTCGTGTCCTCATCCGCGGCCGCTCGCGGACTCGGCGCCGTGCCGCCCGGCCACATCGTGATTGCCGACGATGCCCCGGCGACGATCGCAGCGGTCGCCGAGTTGTTCGCCGATCCAGCGCGCGCGCGCGCGATTGGCACGCGGGCAGCGACGTGGGTCCGCGAGCACTGGCGCTGGGAACGCATGTACGAACGGCTTGATGCGCTGCTCGCCGAGATGGGCGTCCCCCTTCCGGCCTGAGAAACTGCCTGCTTGATCCGCGCTACTTCCTGGCCGGCACGAGGCGGAAGATGCGACCCTTCTTGCCGGCAAAACCCGTCACGAGCAGTTCGCCGTCGGGTTCCTCGGCGAAGCTCGACGGTTGCTGCGTCATGCGCGGCAACGTCACCACGCGGTGTTTGCCGCCCTTGCGGTCCTCCTTGCAGGCCCACATGCGCAGCGTCATGAAATCACCGTAGACGTAGTAGCCGCGCAGCTCCGGGATGCGCTCGCCGCGATAGACGTAGCCGCCCGTGATCGACAGACCCTCGCTGTGCGGATACCAGGCGATCGGAGCCACGACACCCTCCGGCACCGGCGCTTTGGGCCTTCGCGGCGTGAACACCTCGCCGGCCTCCATCGCGTTCCACCCGTAGTTGCCACCCTTTTCGAGGCGGTCGACTTCCTCGACGCGGTTCTGGCCGACGTCGCCGCACCACAGGTCGCCCGTTTTGCGATCGAACGTGATGCGCCACGGATTGCGCATGCCGTAGCACCAGATCTCGCCGCGCGCACCCTGCTGCTTGGCGAACGGGTTGTCCTCGGGCACCGCGTAGGGGTGCAGCTTCGTGGCCCCGCGAACGTCGATGCGCAACACCTTGCCGAGCAGCATCTGCTTCGATTGGGCGTTGCCGTAGGGATCGTTCGCGGCGCCGCCGTCGCCGAGCGCCACGTAGAGCATGCGGTCGGGCCCGAACTCGATCGTGCCGCCGTTGTGGTTGCCGAACGGCTGGAAGATCTCCATCAAGCGCAGCTCGCCTGCCGCGTCGGCGACGCGGCCGCCGTCGCCGGCCTTCGTGGGGAAGCGCGCGATCACGGACTGGCGATTGCTCTTCACGCGCGTGCCGTCGCCCATCACGCCCTCGCGCACCTCGATGCGCTCGGACCAGTAGGCGTAGACGAAGCCGTTCTTCTCGTAGTCGGGGTCGAACGCGAAGCCCAACAGGCCTTCCTCCCAGTTGTCGAGGAACACGTTCTTGCCGATGTCGAGGAAGGCCCGCTGATCCGACCCCGCCGCGTCACGCGGCACGACGAACACGAAACCCGGCTGCGTGACGACGTAGGCGTGCTCGGGATCGCTCGCGTGGAAGGCCACGAAGAGCGGCCGGTCGAAGCCGGCCTGCGCGGGGAACGCGTCCTCGTACGCGATGGCGGGGCCCGCGGGCAGCTCGTCCGATCCCCCGTCCTGGGCCCGCGCCGTGCAGAGACAGAGCAGCAGACACAGACACGACAGGGGGGGACGCATGGCCCGTAGTCTCGCAAACTGTCGCGTTGCGCGACAGCTTGCGTGGCGCAAGGGCCCCGACCAACATGCGGCCATGGTCGCGTGCGCGATGATTACGGCGCCCGATCCCGCATTGCACAAGCGCGCAGGCGGTTCTCGGCCCGCGAGCGCACGCGAGCTCGTTCGCGCTGGCCAGAGCACGCGAGTGCGGCCAAGATGCGCGGATGCTGCGTCTGCAGGGCCTGCGCAAGACCTACGGCGACTTCGTCGCGCTGCACGGACTCGACCTCGCGATCGCCGCCGGCGAGATCACAGCACTGCTCGGCCCCAACGGCGCCGGCAAGTCCACGGCCGTGAAGTGCGTGGTCGGCCTGCTGCGACCCGATGCAGGCACGGTCCACGTCGATGGCGTCGACGCGCTGCAGCAAACGCAGAGCGCTCGGCGTCGCATCGGCTACCTGCCCGAAGTCGCGCGCCTGCACGAGGCGCTGACACCGTGGGAATACCTGCTGCTGAAGGGCCGGCTGTTCGACCTCGAGGACGCGAAGATCAGGGCCACGGGCGAACGGCTGCTCGCGGGCTTCGACCTGCTCGACCGCGCCGACGAACCGATGACGGCGTTCAGCAAGGGCATGCTGCAGAAGGTCTCGATCGCGTCGGCGCTGCTCACGGAGCCGAAGGTCCTCGTGTTCGACGAACCGTTGTCGGGGCTCGACGTGACGACGACGCTCGTGGTCAAGGAGCTCATGCGCGAGTTCGCGCACCGCGGCGGTGCAGTGCTGCACTGCAGCCACTTGTTGGACGTCGTCGAGTCGATGGCCGACCGCATCGCCGTGCTCGACAAGGGCAAGCTGCTCGGCTGCGGCACGGCGGCCGAGCTGCGCGCCCAGGTCGGGGCGGCCGCGGGAACTCACCTCGATGCCGTGTTTCGCACGCTCGTGCAGGCGAGCGATCCAATCGCAAGAGCCCAGTCGATCCTGGGATAGTCGGGGCTAGCAGGCACCTAGTCGGCGAACACCTCGGCTAGCGTCGCGGCGTCGAGCACGCGTGCGGCCCAGCGGCTGACGTCGGCGTTCGATGCCTTGGCAAGGCGCGCCGCCGTGGCCTTCGGGATCGGGCCAAAGCGCCGTTGCAGCAACTGGTGCAGCAACGCGGCAGCACCCTCCGCCCTGCCTTCCGCCTTGCCTTCTGCCTTGCCTTCGGCACGGCTCTCTCGCGTGATGCGGTCGTAGGTACTTTCGAACTTCTTCACCGATGAGCCTCCGATGTGCTGCTCGAAGACGGTTCTCAGACGACGCCGGCTGAGCTTCGTGACCTTGAGGAGGTGCAAGGATACCGCGTCGATCGCCTCCTGTCGGAGCGCGCGTTCGACCCAGCGGTTCATGTCGGCGCGCGATGCCTTGGCGAGGCGTGCGGCGGTGGCCCTTGGGATCGCGCCAAAACGCCGTTGCAGGGCCTGGTGCAGCAGAGTGACAGCACCTTCCGCCTTGCCCTCGGCACGACTCTCTCGCGTGATGCGGTCGCTGGTGCTTTCGAACGTCTTCACCCATGGCCTCCGATGCGATCGTCAGTCGGCGAACACCTCGGCTAGCGTCGCGGCGTCGAGCACGCGTGCGGCCCAGCGGCTGACGTCGGCGTTCGATGCCTTGGCAAGGCGTGCCGCCGTGGCCTTCGGGATCGCGCCAAAGCGCCGTTGCAGCAACTGGTGCAGCAGCGCGGCAGCACCCTCCGCCCTGCCTTCCGCCCTGCCTTCCGCCTTGCCTTCTGCCTTGCCTTCTGCCTTGCCTTCGGCACGGCTCTCTCGCGTGATGCGGTCGTAGGTGCTTTCGAACTTCTTCATCGATGGGCCTCCGATGTGCTTGTCGAAGACGATGCTCAGACGCCGCCGGCCGAGCTTCGTGACCTTGAGGAAGTACGACGATAGCGCGGCGAACGCCTCCTGTCCGGTGGGGGCAACCAGCACCTGTCGGGCGACATCGGCCCAGTCGACGATCGCGCGGACCGCGGCGTCGTCGTCATGGCCGACTGGCGCGACGAACTGCTGCGCGGCGATGGTGCAGAGGCCGAGCAGGGACAGACCCATGGCGCGGACTTCGCTCGGGGTCTTCGCAGTAAAGTCGTGCGGAGTGAAACGGAACTGCGGCATCGCGGCGAGCAGAGCTGTGCGTTGCGCTGCCAGGAGGCCGTCGAGGTCGAGCAGCGAAACCAGGTCGGTCGACGCACGCCAGCGGCGGCGGCCCAACGACACGACGACGGGCACGATCGGCGGCAGGAGGCGCGGCTGCGGCCGGCGGCGACGCAGATCCTTCCAGATACCGACCACGTAGCTGAGCACCTGCAGGACCGTCCAGCGGCTCGGCCGCACGGTGTGTTCGAAGACAACGTAGAGGAGGCTGGGCCGGCCGCCGACCCGCATCTTGAAGAGCTTGTCGGTCTGCTGGTTCTGCTGCCGCTCGTCGACCTGGGGCTCGGGCACGGGTTCCAGCGAGTTCCAGTCGATCGCAGAGGCGAGAACGGGCGGCAACAGCGCGCGCAGCAGCGGTGCTGCATGCTCGGACTTGCCGAACGTGTCGCGGAAGAGGCTGTCGTGAGGCGTGCCCATGGAACTGCCAGAAGCAGTGGAATGGGCGCAGTGGGTTTCTGCGGGAAAACCAGCCGAGCTCGAGCTTCATGACGCGCCTGGCCCCGGAGCCAGAAGGCCGCTGGTCACTGTCGAGTCAGCGGCCGGTGACCGCCGTTCGCAGAAAGCGCTCGGGTGGAAGCGCCGCACAGACCCTCACCTCGGCGATCAGCCCGCGGAGAGCCCTGGTTGCTCGCCGGATTGCAGGTTGCCCGGTTTCGTCGTCGAGAGTGCCGGCGACGTGCACGAGACGCCTCCGCGACTAACCGACGGCCGACCGTCGTCCCGCGGTTCGATGGCCAGCAGACCGATGGTCGTGGGACCGATGGCTCGGCTTCGATCGCCGCCGGCCATGCCCCGCCTCCCGGCGCTTCGGCATGCCGTAGCCGCGACCGGGAATCCTCGGGGCGTGACGCACTTCCTTGCCCTGCAGGTGCGCGACCACCGCCGCGTGCAGACGCCGCTCCATCGGCGCCACGAGCGACAGAGCGCGACCTGACTTGCCGATCCGGCCCGTGCGACCCGTGCGGTGCACGTAGTCCTCGAGCTGGAGCGGGAACTCGTAGTTGACGACGAGCTCGATGTCGTCGACGTCGATGCCACGCGCCGCGACGTCGGTCGCGACGAGGAAGCGCGTCCTGCCGCGCGAGAACGCCTGCAGACAAGCGTGGCGAGCCTCGGCACTCTTGTCGCCGTGGATCGCGTCGGCGGGCAGCCCCGCGCGCTTGAGCGCGTTGCCGAGCCGTTCGCAGCCAATCTTCTTGTTGACGAAGATCAGTACCCGACCGCGCTCGCGATGCAGCACGCGCTCGAGCGCGTGCGGCTTGTCGTGCGCGTTCACGGCCACGAAGCGATGCGAGATCGTCTTCGGCGCATGGTTTCGCGAGCCGATCTGGACGCGTTCGGCGTCAGGCAGGAAGTCCTTGACGAGTCCTTCGACTTCCTGCGGCATCGTCGCCGAGAACAGAAGATTCTGCCGCTCTTGAGGCAAGCGCACGAAGATGCGCCGGATCTGCGGCATGAATCCCATGTCCAGCATGCGGTCGGCTTCGTCGAGCACGACCATCTCCACCTTCTCGAGCGTCAAGTTGCGGCGCTCGAGGTGATCGATGAGGCGGCCCGGGCAGGCGACGACCACGTCGACACCGCGCTTGAACGCCGACTCCTGGATCGACAGGTCGACACCGCCGAACGCCGTGCACACGTGCAGGCCCGCGTATCGCGCGTAGATGCGCAGGTTCTCGGCAACCTGCACGCACAGCTCGCGCGTTGGCACGAGGATCACGCCGCGCAGGCCCGGTTCACCGCCGCAGAGGCGATCGAGCATCGGCAGACCGAAGGCGGCAGTCTTGCCGCTGCCGGTTTCGCCCAAGCCGATCAGGTCGGCGCCCGCGAGGATCTTGGGGATGGAATCCGCTTGGATGTCGGTCGGCGTTTCGTAGCCAGCTGCCTGCACACCGCGGAGGATGGGCTCCTTGAGCCCGAGGGAACTGAAACTCACTGAGGAGGATTCTCGAAGGCGTCCTCGGGCAAGGAGGCCCGACGACGCGGATGTCTGGTGACGGAACGGCGTGGCATTCCGAACGTGTCGTGCTCCTGCACAACCTGCCTTTCGCATCGACGACCCTCGCGCCTCGTCTTGAGACGGCCTTGTTGGAGGTCGCCGATCTGGCCGGGCACGTTCAGGCACCCTTCCAACGGGCGGGGAGGATACGGCTCTTGGCTCGACGGCTCAAGACCCTGCTGCCTGAGGACGTGCCGGCGCCATGACCCGGGGAGGGGGCACTTCCCCGCGGGGGCACGCGTTTGCGGCAATCAGCCGCCCTCTGTCAAGCGAGCAGGTCGTCGGCGGTCGCCGCTGCGAGGATGCGGCGCATCAGGTGATCGAACTCGGCAGGACTCGAGTTCTCGATGCGTTGCACGACGGCAGAAGGCGCTGGCCCGAACCGTTTCTCGAACAGCATGCGCAGCGCCAGCTGCAGGCCCTTCCGTTCACCCTCCTGGAGTCCTTCCTGTCGTCCCTCCTGGCGTCCTTCTTCGATGTACTGCTCGGCAACGGTTTTCATGTACTGCTCCTCGCTGGTCTTGCTGATGCTCGCGTAGGCGGCGCGCAGGTGTTTACGGTCGTCGTTGCTCACGGCAGCAACGTAGGAGTATAGCCGGTTCACGATCTGCTCTCCGCCGGGCATCGCGAGTAGCCGCAGATACAGAGTGCGCCAGGCGAGCACCAGGACTGCCGTTGCGACCTGCCGTCGCAGCTGCTGCAGATGCAGCAACGGCAACAACGTCTGCACGGTGAGCTGGAGCCGGCGCAAGCCAGCCTCGTCGGTGGCGCCGAGGTCGAACAGTTTGCAAGTGAACGTCGGTTGCAGGGCGAGCAGGCCTGCAGGTGCGCCGGACGAATCCAGCACCGCCGCCAGCGTGCATGGCGAGCTCCACGCACCGTCGCCGGTGTGCACGAGAATCGGCAGCACGAGCGGCAGGTGGGTGGCTGCCGAGTCTTCGGCACGGCACTGCTCCCAGATGCGGACCACGTAGCGCAGCAGCTGGAACACGCCGAAGCGAGCCGGGCCAGCCTTGTGCTCGAACACGATGTAGAAGGTGCAGGTGCGCCCGGCGAGCCTGGCGCGGAACAAGAGATCGGCCTGGTGATCGCGCAGTTCCTCGTCGACAAAACTCGCGTCGACGCGTTCGAGCGACGCCCAGTCCGTGGCGGCGACGATGTCCTCGTGCAGCACGCTGCGCAGCAGTTCGCCAGTGCGCTGCGGGTCGGCGAAGACACCGCGGAACAGGGCGTCGTGAGGGTTCTGGATCGGCTTCTTGTCGGTCACGTGGAAGTGCTCCACGTGCTGTGTGCACCGATCGCGGCAACGGTTGCACGAATTCGCGCGGATTGTCGCCGTGCGACGACGTCACAGTCCGAGGCGGCGCGACAGGTCGGTCTGCAACAAGTTCCCGGGGTCCCACTTCTGCTTCTGCGCGCGGAACTGCGTTACCGCGGCGTCGCCGTGCACGCGCGCGAACGACGAAGCCAGCAGGGTCGCGTCCTTCGCGTAGTAGAAGCGTCCACCGGCCTCGAGCACGATCTCGGCCAGTTCCTGGCAGAGACGCCACAACGCCTGCCGGCGGTGCTGTCTCTTGCTCACCGCGAAGTCCATCGCGAGCGAGTAGCCGTCGACCGCGTGGGTCATCAGGAACGGATCGACCCGGTGGCGCTTCAACACGCCGAGGTAGGGCACGTGGCCGTTCTTGTGGCAGAGCTCGATGATCGCGCGCAGCACACGGGCCCCGTGCTGCTGCGGCACGAAGGGTTGGAACTGGATGAGCCCACCGGGCTTCGTCATCCAATGCCAGCGCGGCACGTAGTCGAGCAGGAAGTGGAACGACCCGTGCGTCTGCAAGCAGGGCGAATGGCGCTGCTCGCGATAGCCGGCGCGGAACTTCAGCCAGTTGACGATACCCACCTGGCCCAGGTGCAGCGCACACCACATGCCGGGCCACAACCAACCCTTCGGCACGACGCCGAACAACCTGGCTGGCACGTCCTGCAGGCCGGGCTCCAGGAAGCGCAGCCCCTCGGGATCCTCGCCGGGCTGCAAGTGCTCGCCCCGGTGCATCAAACCACGCCCGATCGCGGCCCCCTTGGCGTGCAGGTCGAGCCACGACACGAGGTAGTCGGAGTTCCCGCGCAGGTCTTCGAGGATCTGCAGGTTGTGCTCGAGGTCCCTCGCGACGATCGCGTGCACGCGCAGCCGGCCCGAGTGCACGCGCTTGGTCTGTACCTCGAGCTTCGTGAAACAGCCGAGCATGCCGAAGCCGCCGATCGCGGCGTGGAACAGGTCGGGATTGGACTCGCGCGTGCAGTGCACGGTCTCGCCGCGCGGCGTCAGCAGGTCGAACGACTTCACGCATTCGCCGAACGAGCCCAGCGCGAAGTTGTTCTTGCCGTGGATGTTCATCGCGGCGGCGCCGCCCATCGACACCGCCATCGTGCCGCTCACGACCTTGGGCCAGAAGCCGCGCACGATCGAGTGACGCCACAGGTCCCGCACGGTGACACCCGGTTCGACCGTGGCCAGACCGGTCCCCGGGTCGAACGCGAGCAGGCGGTTCATGCGCGACAGATCGAGCACGTGAGAGTTGCTGGTCGCGGCATCGCCGTAGCTGCAACCAGCGCCGCGCAACGCGATCGAGCCGCCGCGCGCGCGCACGTCGGCGAAGGACTCGGCGATCTGCTCGGCGGTCGTCGGCCGCAGCACGCGGCTCTTGCCGCCGACGGCCATGCCCCAGCCCAGCACCTGTTCGTCACGCCACGCGAGAGCACTCATCGTTGCCAGTACCGGGATGGGCCAGTTCCAAGGTCGCGAGCTCAGATCGACAGCCGGCGGAAGACGAACGAAGGGATGTTGCGGATCACGAACATGATGAGCCGCCACTTGCCGGGCACGTAGACGATCGCCTTCTTGCGGTCGCGCGCGCGCAGGATCAGCTCGGCGGCGCGGTCCGCCGAGATCGCACCCTTCAAATCGAGCCCCGCCGTCATCGGCGTGTCGACGAAACCCGGCCGGATCGTCGTGACACGCACGCCGTGTCGCCAGAGCCGGTTGCGCAGCGCCTCGAGGTAGGTATCCATGCCGGCCTTGCTCGCGTTGTAGACCGGGCGGCCGAGGCGACCGCGATCCTGCGCGACCGAAGTGACGCCGACGATGTTGCCCGACTTGCGTTGCAGGAAGCGGCGCGCCGCGGCGTTTCCCCACGCGATGCAGCCGAGCGTGTTGACGAGGATCTGCTGGCGATCCTTGTCGAGGTCGAACTCGTCGAGCGCGACGTCGGGCATCACTCCCGCGGTGTAGATGAGCTCGTCGACGGGACCGAGCTCCTGCTCGATGCGCGCGAACAGCGGCTCCGCGGCATCGGCGACGGCGGCATCGTGCACGTAGGCGAACGCCGCGGTGCGACCGAGCGATTCGTTCGTCGTCGCGACCATTGCGCGCAGCTCCGACTCGCGCCGCGCGAGCATGGCGACCTTCCGGGACTGGATCGCCAACCGGCGCGCGATCGCGAGCCCCATGCCGGACGAGGCGCCGACCACGATGCTCGTTCCCGTGCTGGATACCATTGCGCCAAGGAGAAGGCGGCGGCGTGTCGTTTGCAACCGTTCCCGTTCTCGCGCTGGTCCCTTGCCGAGTGCGACGCAGGTGCGCATCATCGGCGTCATGCGCGGTTACGTCCTGATCTGGTGTGGCGTCGTGACGCTGCTGCCCGCCCAGGATCCGCCGGACCCGAGGAGACCCGTGCTCGTCGACGCAGTCGTTGCAACCGTCAACGACGGGGCGATCACGTTGAGCGAGCTCAGGAACGTCGCCGACCCTTTCATCCGGAGGGAGGCAGCGCTCGGCAAGCTCGGGAAGGGGGAAGCGGAGGCTTTCTACCAGCAGGCGCTCGGCGAGCTCATCGACAAGCACCGCCTCGCACAAGCAGCCAAGACCTTCGGCGTCTTCACGCCCGAGCAAGTCGAGATGTTCTTCCAGCGCGAGCTGGCCCGCCAGGAGCAGGAGCAGCTGCGCGACTTCGGGAGCTTCCCGGCGATCACGCGCGAGCTGAAGCGGCTGGGTCGGACGTGGCCGACGGTCCAGAGCGAGAAGCGGATCGACATCATGTCGCGCTTCGCAAAGGAGTTCGCCGTCTACATGCGACTGCAGAAGCAGTCGAACCTCTACCTGACTCCGCGCATGTTGCGCGAGACCTACGAACGCGAGCGCCATCTCTTCGTGCACGGTGCCATGGCACGCGTGTCGATCGTGGTGTTCCGCGGCAACGACGCCCGCGCCTCCGCCGAAAAGGCGACAGTGGAATGGCGCGAGCAGGAGATCGACGGCCAGCAGCTGGCCGCACGCTACCCGGGCGCCATCGCGCTCAGTGACAAGGCGGCGGACACGCTGGCCCCGGAACTCGACGCCATCAAGACGTTCGCGCTGGCAGGTCCCGTCGGCAACATCTCGCCACCCTTCGAGTCCGACGGTGCCGTTCGCATCGCCAAGATCACGCTACATCTGGCCGAGCGGAACGGCCGGTTCGAGGATCCCGCCGTGCAGGACGAGCTGCGCGCCCGATGCGAGAAGAGGGTCGTCGACGAATTCGTGAAGCAGGCGCTCGACCGCGCCGAGTTCCGCACCGAAGTCTGGCAGTCGAGGCTCGTTGGGGGCCGCCGCCAGTCGCAGAACTGACCGGGACGCAACCCGCGACGGGCTTCCGGTTTCCGCCCATTTTCCGGCGCCCGGCCTGAACTGGACGGCGGCCGCCGCCGTTCTCTGCGGCGCCGTCATGGCCCACCTCGACCCAGAAGAGATCAAGGTCCAGTCCGACACTGTGCCGATCGGGGCCACGAGAAACCCGTTCCAGCAGACGATGGCGCAGCAGCTCAAGCGTGGGCCATGGTTCGCGCTGTCGGCCGCGATCCACGGCGTCGTCCTGCTGCTCGTGGCCGAGCTGATCACACCGGAACGGAGGCCAGTTGAGGTGAAGAAGCTCGAGGTCGTCGACACGCAGAGGGACGAGGTCGACGCACCACCCCCGCCGCCGCCGCTCGAAGTCGTGCCCGAGGACGTGACCGGCGAGGTGGTGGTCGGCGAGACGCCGGTGGTCACGGCGACCGAGCACATCAAAGGCAGCACCGCGATCGGCGTCTCGCGGCCGACGGCCTTCGATGCCGGCAGCCTCGATGCGAGCGAGTGGACCACCGTGGTCGGTCTCGACGCCGGTACCGATCGCCTCGGTCCCCACGGCGGTGGCAGAGGCGGTGGCAAGGGCGGCGGCGGGACACCCTGGTCCGAAGCGATCGACTCCGGCCTGCAGTGGCTGAAGAACCACCAGGACGACGACGGCAAGTGGGACTGCGACCAGTTCATGAAGCACGACGATCCCGGCAGCGAGCCGTGTGATGGCGCCGGCAACGGCGTGCACGACGTCGGCGTGACGGGGCTCGCGCTGCTCGCCTTCCTCGGCGACGGCAGCACGCTTCGTTCGGGCCCACACCGCGCCACGGTCAAGAAGGCCGTGTCCTGGTTGCGGAGCCAGCAGCAGGAGAGCGGCCTGTTCGGCACGAGCACGTCGCACGACTTCGTCTACGACCATGCGATCGCGGCCTACGCGATGTGCGAGGCATTCGGCCTGTCGGGTTACGAGTCGCTGCGCGACAACGCGCAGCGCGGCATCGACTATCTCGAGACGCACCGCAACCCTTCCTCGGTCTGGCGCTACACGCCGCACGCCACCGACAACGACACCTCGGTGACGGGCTGGTGCGTCATGGCCTACGAGTCCGGCGATCACTTCGGACTCCACATCAACCGGTCCGCGATGCAGATGGCGGCCACGTGGTTCGACAAGGTGTCGGACCCGAGCGGCCTGACTGGCTACACGAAGCTCGGCGAACGCAGCTGGCGCAAGTCCGGCGAGCACACGACGAAGTTCCCGGTCGAGAAGGGCGAGGCGCTGACCGCGGTCGCGTTGTTGTGCCGCTTCTTCATGAGCCAGGATCCCGAGGAGAAGCCCGTCATGAGGGCCGCGGCCGACCGGATCCTCGCGAAGCCTCCGGTCTGGGACGAGAAGAGCGGCGCGATCGACCACTACTACTGGTACTACGCGACCTCCGCACTGTTCCAGATGGGCGGCCACCACTGGACCGAGTGGCAGCAGAAGCTCGACACGGCTGTGCTCGAGAACCAGCTCCGCGACAAGCAGCGGCAGAACCTCTACGGCTCCTGGGATCCGAAGTGCGCCTGGGGTGAGGACGGCGGTCGGGTCTACAGCACGGCGATCCTGGTCCTGACCCTCGAGGCGTACCGCCAGCGCAAGCTCGTGCGTTGAGCCGCGCTCGGGACGCGCACTACTTCATCGCGGCAACCGCGCGCGCGGCGAGGCTCTTGCGGCGCGACGCGGTGTTGCTGTGGATCGCGTGCGTCTGTGCGGCCTTGTCGATCGCGGTGCAGACCGACGGCAGCATCGAGGTCGCCTTCGCCTTGTCGCCCGCCGCGACGAGCGCCATGAGGCTCTTCATCGAGGTCTTGAGGCGCGACAACTTCGCCTTGTTCGCCAGTCGGTTGCGCTCGCCCTGGCGGGCGCGCTTCAGTGCTTGCTTGCTGTGAGCCATCGTTCAGTCTCGGGTTCGGAAGGAGGAGCCGTGGGTAGGGTCGGGAATGTGTGGTGGGTGCAGTGGCGACATCACGCCTTCATCTGCTCCACCCTCGCTGCGACATCGCGGAAGCCGATGTCCTGTTCGAGAATGCGCGAGAAGTGGCGCAACGCGTCCTCGCGCTTGCCCGTCGACAGGCAGATGAGACCCATCTCGTAGAGGGACTCCTTCGCGAGCACGCCGGAACCGGCGGCATGCAGCGCCTTGTCGAACTGGCCGAGCGCGAGCTCGGGCAGTTTCTTGGTCTGGAAGGCCTTGCCGAGCAGGAACAGGGCCTCGTTCTTCTTGCGCGGATCCTTGACGGCTTGCTGCAGCTCCGCGATCGCCGCATCGACCTCGCCGGTGGCGAGCAGGCCCGAGCCGAGCTCGAACCGCGCGCCGAAGTCCGCGGGATTGCGCTCGAGCCGGCGGCGCGCTTCGCCGACGCGCATCTCGTGCAGCGCCTTGCGCGCGCGCTCCGCCTGGCCTCTGTCGCCACTCTGCTCGGCCTTCTGCACGGTCTGCTCTTGCAGGCGGATGCGCAGGTCGGCGACGAGCTCCTGCACCTCGAAGTCCGAGGGCACGACGCGCAACAGCTGTTCGGCGAGGTCGAGCGCGCCTTTGAGGTCCTTGTTCATCTCGTGCAGCCGCGCGGCGCGACGCAGCAGCTTCGGGTCTTCGGGAGTCGCCTCGAGCTTCGCTTCGACCTCCGTGATCTCCTGCGTGATCTCCTGCGACGACATCTGCAGTCGATCCTGCCGCTCCTGCTGCCGCTGCTGCTCCTTGTCCTTGATCAGCTCGCGCGAGCTCTGCGCGGTCTCGATGCCCGAGCTGCGAAGGGCCCCTTCGGCCGCGAGGTTCTTGCGCGCCTTCAGCGACTCCTGGTCGCGTGGGTCGATCTTGAGCGCCTGCTCGTACATCGCGAGAGCCTGCGGCATCTTGCCCTGCTCGTAGAACAGCGCGCCGGCCGCGCGGCTGGCCGGCAGGCAGCGCGGTTGTGCGGCCGCGTAGGCCTCGAAGACAGCCAATGCGGAACGGCGCAGCCCCGCGCGCTGCAGCGAGTCGCCGAGCTTCAGATTGGCGCCCTCCGCCATCGGGTCGTGCACGAGGTAGCGTTCGTAGGCACGCGTCGCCGCGGCGTGGCGGCCCAACAGGCGCAGGAAGCCACCCGTGAGATGGTGCACGCCCCCGAGCAGGATCGCGTTCACCTTCGAAGCCGGCTTCTGCGCTTGCTTCATGAACAGCGCGCGCCGCAGTCCGGCCCGCGCTTCGCCGAAGTCGGGCTGGATCTGCAGGACCTGGGCGTAGATCTTGACCGCCATCGAGAAGTTGCGGCGCTTGACCGCTTCATTGGCGTTCTCGAGGTATTTGCTCAGGTCCATGCGGGTTCGGAGGCGATCGCGGGTCCGGGATGCTTGACGCCGACGAAAGGGGCGAAGAATGTATCTCGATACAGCCGACCCCGCAACGGCCCGTTCCCCACCTGATGGAAGTCCTAGTCTACCCCGATCCGATCCTGCGCCGCGGCGGCAAGACCATCACGCAGTTCGACGGCGAGCTGCGTCGACTCGCCGCCGAAATGCTCGAGGCCATGTACGACGAGGGTGGCGTCGGGCTCGCCGCGCCGCAGGTCGGGATCGAGCAGAAGCTGCTGGTCCTGAACCCCACGGGCAACCGAGACGATCGCGCGGAGGAACGCGTGCTCTGCAACCCGAAGATCACGCGCAAGAAGGGGCGCGCGTTCGAAGAGGAGGGCTGCCTGTCCTTCCCGGGCATCCGCGCCGAGGTCGAGCGCTGGGTCTCGGTGACGGTCACCTACCAGGACCTCGATGGCAAAGAGCAGACGCTGCAGACCGAAGACTGGCTCGCGCGCATCATCCAGCACGAGATGGACCACCTCGACGGTGTGCTGTTCTCGGACCGGCTGACCGCGGGCGAGAAGATCAGGGTCAAAGCCAAGCTGCAGGAGCTCGAGGAGCAATACCGGGCCCGGGCATGAGTGCATGCGCCTGATCGACGGCCTCGACGCGTTGCTGGCACTCGACCTCGTCGCGAGCCATGGCGAGACGCAGCAGAGCAGGTCCGTGGTCTCGGTCGGCGTGTTCGACGGCGTGCATCTCGGCCACCAGCGACTGCTGCACCAGCTGCTCGAGATGTCGTCGGCGCTGCAGGCGGTGCCGACCGTGATCACGTTCGGAAACCACCCCGACCAGGTGCTGCACGGCAAGGCACCGCAGCTGCTGGTCAGCGTGCCGCACCGCCAGCGGCTCCTGTGGCGCGCCGGCGTGCAGCGGCTCGTGCTGCTGACGTTCGAACCGCGGCTGCAGAACATGACGCCTAGAGAGTTCGCCGAGCGTGTGCTCGTGCGCAGCCTGCGCACGCGCGGCCTGCTGCTCGGCTACGACTCGGCGCTCGGCAAGGACCGCACCGGCACCCCGCAGCAGTTCCGCGAGCTCGGCACCGAGCTCGGCTTCGAGGTCCGCACGGGCACTCCGTTCGAGGTCGACGGCCAGCCCGTTTCGTCGACGTCGATCCGCGCCGCGATCGCGCGCGGCGACCTCGCGCTCGCGCACCGCAACCTCGGCCGTTTCCCGGGCGCGCTCGGCACCGTCGTGCGCGGCGCGCAGCGCGGCCGCACGCTCGGCATCCCGACGGCGAACCTGGTGCCGCTGGATGCGGTGCTGCCGCCGGCCGGCGTCTACGCGGTCGAAGCGATCGTCGACGGCATCACGTTCCCCGCCGTCGCGAACCTCGGCACGCGGCCGACCTTTCAGGGCTCGGGCAGCGACGTCATGCTCGAGGTGCACATCTTCGACTTCGAACAGGATCTCTACGGGCGCGACCTCGAGGTCATGTTCCGCCAGTATCTGCGGCTCGAACGCCGTTTCGAAGGTGTCGAGCAGCTGCGCCGGCAGATCGCGCAGGACATCGCTCAGGCGCGCGCCTGCCTGAAGGCCTGAAGACCTGCCGAGCGGCGGGCGCACCCGCCGCTCGCGTCACGCGCCGCTACTTCTTCGGGGCGGTCTTCGGCGCCGCGGCTGCCTTCTCGGCTGCGGCGATCATCTCGCCGAGCGCCTTCTCCATCTCGTCCTCTTTGGTGACGTCCTTGTGTCGGATCACGCCTTCGTGATCGATGTAGTAGAGCATCGGCCAACCCTGCACCCTCCAGGTTTCGCTGATCGTCGGATCGGTGCTCTCGTTGCGGAAGCTGCGCCACGTCATGCTGGCTTCCTTGACCTTCTCGCGGAACTTCGCGAGACCTTCTTCGGTGTCGGTGCCGTCACTGTTGACGCCGATCAGAGCAAACGGCTTGTCCTTCCATTTTTGCACGAGCGACCGCTCGTGCGGGATCATGGCCACGCAAGGGCCTCACCAGAATCCCCAGAAGTCGAGCAGGACCACCTTGCCGCGGTAGTCGCTGAGCTTGAACGCAACGCCGTCGGTGTCCTTGGCCACGATGTCCGGCGCCGTGCACCCGACCTGCAGGTTCTCGATCTCGAACAGCGCGTCCTTGGCCTGGGCGGTGAGATCCTGGTCCTTCGCGACCGTCGCGACCTTGCGCAGGTCCTCTTCGGCAGCCTTGCGCTGCTCGTCGTTCGTTGCAGTCTGCAGCCGCAGCGTGCCGCGCGTCAGCAACGCCTGCGCCTTGCAGTCAGCGTCGGTGTGTTTTTCGGCCACTTCGTCGAGCAGGCCTTTCACCGGGTCGGTCACGACGCCGAAGCGCATCGCCGGGCCCGCGAGGTACGGGAGGACCTTGCGGATCGCCGGGCTCGTCGCGTGATCGGCCGCCAGCGTCTGCACGGCCTTCTTGACCGCGTTGATCTCTTTGCTCGCGTACTTGCAGACGAACCCGAGGAACTGGATGGCTTCGTCCTTGCCCGCGTACTCGGCCGCGAGCTCCTGGGCGCGCGTGACGAACTCCTTGGTCGGCGCGTTGTTCACGATCGGCGGGAACTCCGTGCCCTCGGCCTGGGCCTTCTTCACGGCAGCATCCACCTCGCCTCTCCAATCGCTGATCGCCTTGTTGTAGGCCTTCACGAGTTCCTTGTAGGCCGCTTCGGGATCCTGCTGCGTGGCCGCCGGTTTCACATCGCTCGCCTGGGCGATCGCGAGTGCTGGCGTCAAGAGCAGGAGCGAGGCGGCGAGAACGGCTCTCGACATCACAGACTCCTATCGGCAGGGAAAGGCCCGACCGGTCGGTCCGGCTACGGCCGGCTACCGGGCGGGCAAATGGAAGGGACGAGCAGGATACGGGCGAGGCGTCGCGCTTGCGAAGGGACTCCGCGTTCACCCGAGGATCTCAGGGCACGCGGTCTCGCGACAACCCTGCAGGCCGTCACTTGTTGGGTTGTTCGCCGCCCGATGCGGCCGGCGTCGACGGCGGCGGCTTGTCCTTGACGAGGTCGGCGCGCTTCGGCTTCAGCTTGCCGAACAGGGTCTGATCGATCACGTAGTACCAGGGCCCGAAGCGCTTGGTCAGCTTTTCGCCTTCCTTGCGGCCGTCTTCGACCTTGGTGTCGTACGAGGTCCACTCGTCGGCCGTCTTCTTGATCTCGTCCTCGTGCGGCAGGCGGTCGCTGCGCACGTCGGTCGCGACGCCCTCGCCGCCTTCCTTCTTGTCGTCCGCGCAGCTGAGCACGACGTAGCTGTCGCCCTGGGGCTGCAGCACGTAGTCGTTGTCCCACGGATCCTTCTTGAGCTCCTTCAGCAGCGCGTCGCCCTCGGCCGGCTTCTCGGTGAGCTTGGCCAGCGCCTCGGGCAGCTTGTTCTCGTTCTTGGCGCGGAACGCTTCGACCGCGCGCTGGATCTCTTCGATCGCCTTGCGGGCCGTGGCGCGCTTCTCGATCTGGTCCTTCGGCAACCGCGTGCCGGCCGGCTTCTGCAGCAGGCTCTCGTCGAACTCCGCGGTCACCATCAAGTAGCGGTGATTCGCGGTCTTCGCGGGCGGCGTCTCGCCTTCCTTGGGCGCCTTGCCGGGCTTCGGCTCGGCGCCCGACGTGAGCTCGTCGCCTTCGCCGACCACGAGCTCGCCGAAACGCAGCGTGTAACGGACGCCCTTCTTGGTCTCGAACAACAGGTCGCCCTCGTTGCTGAAGAGCTTGCCGCCGCGCGCCAGGAAGAACCCCTTCGC
This sequence comes from Planctomycetota bacterium, assembly GCA_035649575.1. Taxonomy (GTDB): domain Bacteria; phylum Planctomycetota; class UBA1135; order UBA1135; family UBA2386; genus DASVAL01. The sequence goes on along the minus strand of DASRJH010000300.1, from coordinate 12,810 downwards.
GGCGAGCGTCTGCGCGAGGATCTGCTGCTCGATGCCGTTCGCGCGCTCGAGCTTGGCCGTGAGACCCTCTGGCTTGCCGCGCACGCCGACGATCTTGATCTGGCCGAGCGTCGTGCCGATCTCGTTGAGCTTCTCCTCGTTCGGGTCCTGCTTCGTCGTGTCGAGGCCCTCGACGGTCCACTTGCCCGCGGGGTCCTTGCTGACGACGATCTTCTCGCCGGGCACGACCTCGCCCTTCTGCTCGTCGACCGTGTAGTTGTCGAACGTCACCTTCGCGATGTCCCACGACTGCGCCTTGAGCAGATCGGTCTCGATCCAGTCGGCGAACTTCGTCGACAGCTCGCCGTCGAGCTTCGTGCGGTAGGTGCGCTTCTTCTCGGGCACGCGCACGTAGTGCACGCCGGGCTTGCCGTCGACCTCCTTGCCGACGATGAGGTCCGCGAGCACGTTGCCGGCGCTGTCCTTCATCGTGATGCGCTTGCCGCGGCCCGCGGTCTCGACGCCGGGCTCGAGCGGATCGACGACGCCGAAGTCGACGTGCCGCGCCTTGCTGTCATCGACGACCGCTTCCTTCTTGAGGCCGATCAGCATCGCCGCCGCCTTGCCCATGCGGTCCTTCGCGTCGGCCGGATAGTTGCCGTGCGAGGGGATCGTCCAGCGCCCCTTGTCGTCGCGCTTGCAGTTGAACTGGTAGACGTCGCTCGTCGCCTCGCGGAACTCGGAGACCTCGAGCTCCGCCACGGCGTCGCCGTTGTCGAAGCCCTTCCAGAACTCCTCACCCTGGTCGGCGAACTGATCCAGACGCACTTCGCGCGGGCCCATCCACATGGCGAGCACCGTCAGGACCACGGCGGCACCGGCGATCACTCCCGTCTTGCCGAACTCGTTCACTTGCCACCTCCCACACCTTGGGAAACACTGCCTTGGGAAACACGGCGACTCGCGGGCACGATCGCAGCGGCGCGTGAAGTGCGCCGCACGAGCGTGACGATGCCGAGCAGCAGGCACGGCAGCACCGACAACACCAACGTCATTACGCGATAACGATCGTGGATGCCCTTCCTCGCGGCATCGCGGTCGTGCGACGCCTCCTCGAGCTTCATCTTCTTCTGGTCGTCGATCTGCGCCTTCTGCAGCTCGAGCTTGCGGTTCTCCTGCTGCTGGACCTGCACGATCTTGACCTCCTTGGCCTGCTCGTCGAGGGTCTGGTCGTCGCGGATCTTCGCGACCGCGGCGTCGAGACTGGCCTGCGCCTTGTCGAGCGCTTCCCTCGCGGCCTTCTCGGCAGCGTTCTTCTGCTCGGTCCACTTCATCTCGTATTGGCTCTGCGCCTCCTCGACCTTCTCGAGCTTGCGCAGGATCGGCCGGCGCTTGCGCAGTTCGACGAGGCTCTCGTCGCCGGCGAGGCTGTCGATGCAGTTCAGCACGAACGTCACGTTGTCGAACCGCAGGATCGGATCCGCCATCTGCCGGCGGATCATGAAGAACTGGTTGCCGATCAGGTCGAGGTCCGCGACGTAGATCAGGTTCACGCCCTTCGCCTTGCCCTCGGCCACCTTGCTCGTGACGCGCGCGGCCATCACGAGGTCGTCGTTGCGCGGCACGCGCTGACGATACGGGTTGATCTGCGGGCCACCGCCGAAGAAGTCCATCTGGAACAGGTCGTTCTTGCGCACGACGCCGTTCATACCGCTCGAATCGGACGCCTGCGTCGGCCGCGCCGAGCTCAGCAGCGGCGAGACCGTGAAGCCTTCCTTCTTCTGCGGCACGACGTGCCCACCCATCAGCATCAGCACGCTCTGCAGACCCTTCGTGATCGTGCTGTCCTGCGAGACGCCGTCGCCGCGCACGAACACGAACTCCTCGTACAGGCGGCCGCCAGGGAACGAACGCTTCGACAGATCCCAGACGACCTCGCCGATCGGCACCTGCAGCGACAGCGCCGCCATCAAGCCCGCGAAGTTGCCCTTCTCGGGACCGCCGCCGCCCATCATGCGGGCCTGCATGCCGCCCTTCTGGTCGTCGGCCGCCGTGCCCCACGCATCGAGCGGTGCGGGGTCCTCAAGCAGCAGCGTCGGGTTGCCGGCCAGGATCCAGGCCTGGAGCCGGTCCATCTGCTCCTGCCCGAGCGAGCTCGGCTGCGGTACGACGAGGCAGTCGAGGCCGGCCGGATACTCCTTCTCGGCGTCGACGTTCTCGATCTTGTATTGCTGCTGCAGCTCGTCCGAAATCTGCCAGCGCGGCTTCTGCCGGAACGTCTGGAAGTCCATGCCGCCCATGAACTCGACGTCGGTCTTCAGGATGCCGACCTTCTTGCGGCTCGCGCTCGCGACGGTGCGGATGCTGCGCGTGATCTCGTATTCGAGCGGCACGGCCGGTTCGATGAACGGCGTCACGACCTCGTCGGTGCCACACCGCGCGACGAAGCCGAGGAACAGCTGCGTCTCCGTGACGCCGCCGCCGGCGAGCTGCGTCGCGACCATCTGCGGCCGGATGCCGTAGTTCGACTCCGCCTCCCGCGCCTCGGGCGAGTACGGCTGCGGGATCACGATGCGCTTCTGGATCGCGTTGCCGCCGATCGAGTCGAACTGGTCGACGAGGTTCAGCAACAGGCGCCGCTGCTGCACGAACTGCTCCGGCACGTCCTCGCTCACGTAGGCCGTCAGGGTCACCGGCTTGTTCGGATCGAGTCCGGCCAAGAGCTTCCTGCTCTCGTCGCCGAGCGAGTGGATGCCCTCGATCGTCGCATCGATGCGCGGCAGCTTCTGCACGCCGATCACGGTCAACGCGAGCGCGCCGACCGCGAGGCTCGCGAACCGGATCGAGCTGTGCACACCCTCGCCGCCCTGCCGCCAGCGCCGGCGCGCGAGCAGCACGAGGCTCAGATAGAAGAACGCCACCGTGAGGCCCAGGAACAGCACGAAGCCCGAGACCGGCAGCATGCCGCGCGCGAACTCCGCGAACTGCCCGCGCGGACCGTTCGTGTTCCAGCTCTGGAAGCCGACCCAGCTCATGACCTGCCCGAGCGTGAGCACGACAGCGCAGAACACGATCGACAGGATGAACGCGACCGTGCCCGACTGCGACAGCTGCGAGCCGATCATCGACACGCTGACGAGCATCACGCCGAACAGCCACAGCCCGACGTAGTTCGCGAACAAGAGCCCCCAGTCCGGATTGCCGAGGAAGACGAGCACCACCGGCAGCACGAACGTGAAGGCGAGCGACGCCGTGTAGATCGTCACGTAAGCGAGGAACTTGCCGAGCTGCAGGTCGAACTCGGTCCCCGGCAGCGTGAACAGGAGTTCCTGCGTGCCGCTGCTGCGTTCGCTGGCCCACATGCCCATCGTCGCCGCCGCGACGAACAAGGCCGCGATCCACGGGAAGTCGTCGTTCCACGTGTCGAGGTTCGCGAGGCTGTTCTGGAAGAACGCCCCCGACCACATCAGCGCGACGGTCGAGACCGCGACGAACAGCATGATGAAGACGTAGTTCGCCGGATTGCTGAACCAGCTGCGCAGGTCGCGCTTGGCGACCGCGAGCACGATGTTCTTGTTCATGGTCGTGGACATCAGCGGTGGCCCGAGAGGTGGTTGGTGAGGGTGTAGAAGGCCTGGTCCAGTTGTCCCTTGCCGCGCGCTTTGAGCTCGGCCGGGGTGCCGTCGAACACGAGACGGCCTTCGTCGACGAGCAGCACGCGGCTCGCCATCGCCTCGACTTCCTGTGCCAAGTGCGTCGACAACAGGATCGTGCGCGTCTCGCCGAGCTTCTTGACCAGCTCGCGGATGTGGCGGATCTGGTTCGGATCGAGGCCCGTCGTCGGCTCGTCCATGATCAGCACCTCGGGATCGTGCAGCAGCACGTGCGCCATGCCGACCCGCTGTTTCTGCCCCTTGCTGCACGTGCCGATCGGCTTGTCGAGCAGCTCGGGCAGATCGCATTCGTTGGTCACGTAGTCGAGCCGCTCGCGCAGGCGCGCCGGGGTCAGGCCGCGCGCTTCGCCGAAGAACGTGAGCAGCTCGCGCGGCGTCATCTCGGGGTAGAGCGGACCGTTCTCGGGCATGTAGCCGAGCTTTTCGACGGCGCGCACGCGGTCAGTCACGATGTCGATGCCACACAGGCGCGCCGTTCCGGACGACGGCGACAGGTAGCCGGTGAGTACCTTCATCGTCGTCGACTTGCCGGCGCCATTGGGGCCGAGGAACGCGACGATCTCACCGCGGCGGATCGTGAACGTGAGATGATCGATCGCGACGAACGGCCCGTAGTACTTGCACAGGTCGATCGCCTCGATCATGGGTTCTCGTTCGGTCATTGGAGTTCGAAGGGACGAAGGCTCTGATCTCGGGGGCGGAGGGGCGTGCGGCCGGACCCGCGGTCGGTGCGACAAAAGGGGCGGACACCCTTAGCCGCTGTCCGGTTGCCGTGCAACCGCTCGCATCTCTGGGTGGTCAGGAGCGGATGCATGGGCAGGCGAAAGGGGGGCGGTGGACGGATCCACCCCGACAAAACTCCGGGGCAGTGCTACCCCGTCGCCGCGGGGCGACCCACCAACCAGCAAATGACGCACCCAGCCGCCCGATCGCGGCGACGTCCTCAGTGGCAGTCGTGCCAGCTGTAGCTGAAGCCGAAGCCCATCCCGTATCCCCAGTAGCCGGGTCCCCATAGCCACGGGTCGCCATACCAGTAGTGGCGCGATGAATACGGCGCGAACGGCGTGACCTGGGTCAACGCCGGCTGCCCACCCGCCAGGATCCGGAAGTGCGCCGCGAAGCCATCGATGTCCTGTGGCCAGGGCTCGCGCCCCGGCCGGAAGAACGCATCGACGCGGGTCGTCGTGCCGGGGGCCGCATCGGCGACACCTTCGGTCCGGACCGGTTCGAGCTCGAGGCGGGTGCGGCCGATGGCGACGTCCGCGCAGCGCAGGGTCACGAGGTCCAGCGCGAGCGGGACCGTGCTCGTGTTCTCGATCTCGAAGCCGAGGTGCAGCTCGACCACTTCGTCGTCTTCGGTGTCGACGAAGTGAGCTCCTTCTGACCAGACGCGGACTTCGCCGACGGCGCCGCCGAGAACGCCGGCGTCGATACGATAGACCGCGGCGGGGTAACCGCCGGGGCCCGAGCCGTTCGTGTTCTCGCGCGGCACGAAATAGCGGTGGTTCGAGCAGGCGCAGGAGAGCAGCAGCAGACTGAGCCAGAGGGCGCGCATGGGGGTGTTTGTCTCGCGGCAGCGCGCGGATCGCAAGGCCCCTCGCGCGCGGCTGGTAGTTCGCGGCGACTTCTCCCCCACCCTACGGGTGGTTCGCCGCGTCGGCACACGGTTCCACCCCAGGGGGCTGCTTGCTCGGAGACCGCCATGCATTCCAAACCCGACAGGTGATTCCTGCGGCGACATCGAATTACTGCGCAATCAAGTTGCAGGATCGAGTGGCCCATCGAGTGGCCCAATCGAGTTGGCCAATCGAGTTGGCCTGACGAGGGCGAACAGCGGGCGAGCAGGCCGACCGCGCATGCCGCAGAAGGCCGAGCTACTTCAACCGCAGACGATGCACGACGATCGGCTTCTCGCCGGCGGAGCGGGCGACCACCGGAGCTTCCGCCGCCGCGTCAAGGATCGTGCGCACGTCGCCGAACGCGGGAGCGTGCACCGCGTCGATCGGCGTCTCGATCACGTAGACCGTCTTCACGTGGCCGCGCCGCACGAGATCCTCGAGGTCGTGCCCACGGGCCATGAACGACTGCGCCGACAGCGCCGCGTGTCCCTTCACGATCAGGTGTTGCGCCGGCGCGCCAACCCAGAGCGTCCGGGAGTCGTGCGGCAGGTCGCGGATCAGCGCGTCGAGCTCCTCGGTCATCCGCGCGACCTCGTGTTCGGGGAACCTCGCGCCGCGGTGCAAGGCGCACAGTTGCACGCCGGCCAGCACCGCGGCACCGGCGAGCAGCGTCACCGCGACGCGACGGCCGAACAGCACGGGAAGCAACAGGGGCGCGAGCGCCGTGAGCCACGCGATCGGCAGGAACAGGCGCAGCGCGGTCGGTTCGCGCACGTCGCCGTAGAACCAGCACAACACGACGACCGCGACGCCGAGCACGGGCACGGCGATGACGACGTCGGCGACCCCCGCGCGGCCGCGACGCAGCCATGTGCCATACGCGAACACCGCGAGGACCGACAGCACGCCGGGCAGCGCGTTGTCGAACGGCGGCCAGAACCACGCGGCGAGGAACGGACCCACGTGCTCGAGTCCATGCTGCCACGACAGCAGGTCCTGCCCACCGGCTTCGGGATAGAAGTTCGGGTTGCGGCAGTGCAGCAGCAGGAAGGCGAGCGGCGTCACGAGACCGGGGCAGGCCGCGAGCGCGGCCTGGGCGCGCCAATCCGGCCGGAACCGGCCACGCATCGACCACGCCACGATCGCCGCGACGAGCCCGAGCGCCGGCAGCGACTCGTAACGCGAATTCGCGAACAACACGCCGCTGGCCAGGAACGCAACGAACCGCACCGTGTCCGGCTGCCGCACGAAGTCGAGCGCCGCGAGCAGCACGAGCGTGAACAACACCGCCGCGAGCAGTTCGAACCCGGCCGACGTCGCGACGACGCTCGTGAGCGGCACCGCGAGCAAGAGGAACGGCGCCGCGAGCGCTGCGGGCAGCGGAAGACGCGACCGCGCCGCGGCGAAGACGAGCAGCAGTGCCAGCGCGAGCAGGCCCGCGTTGACGGCGAACGCGTTCTCGATTCTGTAGCCCGACACGTCGTGCAAGAGACTCACGAGGAACGCGAACAGCGGCGGCCGCTTGTCCATCATGTTCTCGAGGTGGACGATGCCGCCTTCGAACGGCACCGCGCCGGTCGTCAGCAGCGCCGCACGCTGCAGATGCATGTTCTGCGAACAGCCGACGATGCTCGTCTCGTCGAACTGCACGCGCATCTGCGTCGGCACGAGCGCGAACACGAGCGCCGCAAGCGAGACGGCCGCGACGGCGCCGGGCCACAGGCGCGCCGCCGCGCGCACGCCCTGGCCCGAGCGCCACCTCCAGATCCCCGCCGCAAGCGCGAGCACGAGCACCACGGGCATCGTCCAGTAGAGCAGCCGCGCTTCGAACAGGATGCGATCGGACTCGGACAGCGAAGCCCTGGTCGCAACGAGCATCGCAGGGACGGCGGCCGCGAACGCGAGCCACAACGCGCCCCGCCCCCACCGCGGCCTCGTGCTCGCAGAGTTCGCAGCCGTGTTCACGCCTTGCTCGGCGCACCGTGCCGCTGCCCGGCCGGCGCGTGCTGCAGCAAGGTGCTCGCGAACTCGATGCCGGTGGCGAGGTCGTTCTGGAAGAACAGCAGCTTGCCATCCTCGACGATGTGCGCGCGCTCGAGCATCGGCACGACGCGGTAGTGCAGGCCGGTCAGCACGACGGGCACGTGGCTCTTCTTCAGGCGGTCGAGCACCGACTGCAGGTTCACGAGGCCCGTCGCATCGATCACGAGTGCGCCATCGAGGTCGAGCACGAGCACCCTCGCCTCCTTGTGGATCGAGTGCAGGGCCGTCATCGCCTTCTCGGCCGCACCGAAGAAGAGCGGGCCGTCGACTTCGTAGACCATGACGCCGGGCGGAATCGCCATGCGCAGCTGCGGGTGGTGGTCGCGCACGAGCCGCGTCCCCGTCATCTCCGCGATCCTGCGCATGAACAGCAGCGACGCGAGCACGAAGCCAGCCAGCACGCCGACCACCATGTCGAACGCGATCGTCAGCAGGAAGCACGTCAGCAGCACCATGATGTCGCTGCGCGGCGCGGTCCTCATCACGTGCTTGAAGTGCCGCACGTCGCCCATGCGCCACGCCACGAGCAGCAGCAGCGCCGCCATCGCGGCGAGCGGCAGGTGGCCCAGGATCGGCGCGAGCAGCAGCATCGCCGCGAGCAGGAACGCGCAGTGCACGAGCGCAGCGATCGGCGACGTGGCGCCGGCGCGCACGTTCGTCGCGGTGCGCGCGATCGCGCCCGTCGCCGCGAACCCGCCGAACAGCGGCGCCACCAGGTTGCCCGTGCCCTGGGCGAGCAGTTCGGCGTCGGGATCGTGCTTGCGCCCCGACATCGCGTCCGACGCGACGGCCGACAGCAGCGACTCGATCGCGCCGAGCAGCGCGATCGCCACGGCGCTTGGCATGAGCTCCTTCACCATGGTCCATTCGAGCCCGAGCGGCAGGCCGTCGGCGCCAGGCTGATTCCATGGCCACCGGAACGCCGGCGGCCACGGCGGAATGCCCGCGACGGTCTGGCCGTCGACGACGTAGTGGAAGCGGTCGGCGATGGTCACGACGTGGAAGCCGGGCACGAGTTGTTGCAGCAGCCACGCCGCGACGGCCACGCCGCCGACGGCGAGCAACGGCGCCGGGATCCGCGTCACGACGCGCGGCAGATACACGAGCAGCAGCAGCGTGACGAGGCCCGTCCCGAAGTCGCACCAGTTCACGGTGCCGATGTGGCGCGCGATCTCGTGCACGACCTCGTGGAAGTGGTCCTTGCGCTCGACGCCGACGAGCCCGAGGAAGTCCTTCGCCTGGCCCGTCGCGATCACGACGCCGATGCCCGCGGTGAAGCCCGTGGTCACGGGATACGGCACGAACTGGATCAGGCGGCCGAGCCGCGCGAGCCCCATGAGGAACATGAGCACACCGGCCATCAGCGTCGCCAACATGAGGCCGCCAGGGCCGAACTTGTTGACGACGGGCAGCAGGATCACGACGAACGCCGCGGTCGGGCCAGAAACCTGCACGCGCGAGCCGCCGACCACCGCGATCAGCGAGCCCGCGACGATCGCCGTGTAGAGGCCGTATTGCGGCGCGAGCCCCGTGGCGATCGCGAGCGCCATCGACAGCGGCAGCGCCACGATGCCGACCACGAGACCCGCGAGCACGTCGGCTCGCAGCGTCGCAGGTGAGTAGCCCTCGCGAAAGGCCTCGCGCAGGGCGGCTGCGGGTCGTGGCAGGCGAGACGGGGAGCCAGGTGCCGACTCGGTGGTGATGGCGGTAGCCCCTCCGCGGGCTGGTCGCGACGGTAGCGACTGGCAGGGGCACAAGCAAACCGCGGCGGTGATCGGTGTGCGGGAACAGGAACGGCAGCCGTGACGCGAGGGTGAGCGTGTGGTGGAGTGAAGGCTCGCTATGTCGCACGGCGAACCCCACCTGCTGAAGACGACGGGTCAGAGCGAGCCGTTCAGGGAGCACAAGCTGCGGCGGTCGCTGCGGCGCAGCGGCGCGAGTGCGGATCAGATCGAGCGCGTCGTCGACGATGTGCGCGGGCGTCTGCACGACGGCATGGCGAGCACCGAGGTGTTCCGGATCGCACATCGGTTGCTGCGCCGCGAGCGGAGGGACACTGCCGCGCGGTATTCACTGCAGCGGGCGATCCAGCGGCTCGGTCCCGATGGCTTCCCGTTCGAGAAGTTCGTGGCGGAGCTGTGGCGCCACGAGGGGTTCCGCGCGCGCACCGGGGTGGTGATGCAAGGCCGGTATGTGCGCCACGAGATCGATCTGTTCGCGGTGCGCGGGCAGGAACGTGTGCTCGGGGAGTGCAAGTTCAAGGTGCAGAGCGAGGGCAAGGTCGACGTCAAGGTTGCGCTTTACGTGCAGGCGCGCGCCGAGGATCTCGGGGCGGCGGGGTCGCGGCGGTTCTGGCTGATCACGAACGGACGTTTCACGAGCGATGCGCTGGTGTACGGGAATGGCGTCGGGTTGGGACTGTTGAGTTGGGATCATCCGAAGGGCGACGGGCTGCGGGAACGCATCGACCGCGCGGGGCTGCATCCGGTCACGGTGCTGACGACGTTGCGTGCGCAGGAGCAGCGGGTGCTGCTGAAGAAGGGTGTGGTGCTGTGTGCGACGCTGCGAGACCGGCCGCACGTGTTGGACGAGCTGCGGCTGACTTCTGGTCGGGCATCGAGTCTGTGGCAGGAAGTCGAGGGACTGTGCGAGGGCGGCGGGCCGGACAGGGTGTGAGCCGGACGGCCGCCATTGTGCCGGGCTCGAGCCCCACCGCCGCGACGAGCACGGCGGCGCCGGCTACGGTCCCATTCCCGGTGGTGGTTACTGGCAACCCGCCGCGCAACGGTCTGCAGGAATGCGCGCAGGCCGGTGGGGTCGGGCGGCGGGGTCTGGAGGGTCCACAGAGGACGTCCTGGCAGAGGTCGTCGACGTCGTGGTCGCGGCGACGAGCAGGCCGGCGAGGGCGCGCAGTACGTTTGCGTGGTGGAGCAGTTCGAAAGCGAGCGGGGTATCCATGGTCGTCACAGTGACTGCTCACCGCGGTCCAGCGCGTGGATGCACGAAGTTGCCGTGGGGCGACGCGGCGGTTGACTTGCCCGGCACGTCGGGCCAGCATCTTCGTGCGCCGGATGCACGCGGGTGTAGTTCAGCGGTAGAACGTCAGCTTCCCAAGCTGAATGTCGTGGGTTCGATCCCCATCACCCGCTCCATTCTTCTCGTCCGGAACGAGCGCGCGAACGCTCGCAACACCTTCCTCCTGCAGAGGCTGCGCCGGCAGATGCTGGTCGGTTTCGAGCACGATCGAAGCCGCCGCCGAGTTCCCGCGGCCTCGAAATCTCATGTGCGCCAAGCTGAGTGTCGTGCGTTCGTGGTGTTCCTCCACGATCTCGACGCGCGAAACACGGGCTCTCAGTGGGCTGATTCGCGGTCCGTGTTCGGTGAACGTACGAAATTCAGACGGAGAGGGTGAGTGTCATGTATTCGGCGCGACTGCCCGATCTGGCCAGGCGGAATTCGTGTGGTTCTTGACCAGCTCCCCGTGCCCCTCTCGATTTGTCTGGTTCTGGCTCTGCCACTGACACACTACGGGACAACCGCTCCTCGTAATAATGTGCGGCCTGCTTGCCTGCTTGTCCAAGGTACAACCAAGCCGTCCGGTACCGAGACAGTCCCTTCTGCCATGCCGACCGAGTGAATGTTCGGCCGAACCCGCGGGATATGCGCAAGTGTGTGGATGGAATCGGGTGATCACGCGGCGTCGACCTTGGTTCCATCCTTGAACTGAACTCCGTTGATGATGTCGCGCAGCAGCAGCGAGCCGTCCAGCCTTCGCCAACCCTTCTGCGCTGCCTCAGCAGGCTTGAAGACCATGGCCAGACAGGTGACACGCGAGCCCGAGCCCTTCGTGCGTCGATGACGCAATCGCACCGTGGCGAACATCGACTCGATCGGGTTGGTCGTTCGCAGGTGCTTCCAGTGCTCGGCCGGGAAATCGTAGAACGCGAGCAGTTCATCGCGGTCCTTCTCGAGGCAGTTCGTCGCCTTCGGGTACTTGGCCTGGTAGGTGGCGAGGAACTGGTCGAACGCCTTGAGCGAGGCGTCGCGCGTGTCGGCCATCCAGATCTGGTGAAGGGCGGCGAGCGCCGATCCCTGCAAGCTCCTCGGGAGGCAGTTGAGCACGTTGCCGGACTTGTGCATCCAGCAGCGCTGCCGAACGATGTTGGGGAACACCTTGTCGAGCGCCTTCCAGAATCCGAGAGCGCCATCGCCGATGGCGAGCTTCGGTGCCTGGTCGAGCCCGCGTGCCTTCAGGTCTTGCAGCACCTCGGTCCAGCTCTGCTCGCTTTCGCGAATGCCATCGTGGACCGCGATCAGTTCCTTGGTGCCGTTCTCCAGGGCACCGAATGATCACGAGGATGCACTGGCGTTCGCCATTGAGGCGGATGTTGAAGTAGACGCCGTCGACCCAGAAGTAGACGTAGCGACGGCCCTCGAGCGAGCGCTTGGCCCAGGCCTCGAACTCCTTGGACCAGATCTCCTTGAGCCGCACGACCGTTGTCGCGACACCGAGTTCGCGCCTTCGCCGACGAGCATCTGCAGGCATTCGTTGAAGTCACCCGTTGAGATCCCTTTCAGGTAGAGCCAGGGGATCAACCCTTCGAGGCTCTGCGTTCTGCGCAGGTAGGGCGGCAGGATCTTGCTCGCGAAGTGTTCGCGGCTGCCGTCGACATCGACGCGTCGGTCGTTGACTCGAGGTGCTTCCACCTCGATCGGGCCAACGCCCGTGTCGATCGTGCGAGCGCGGTGGTGCCCGTTGCGGACGACCAAGCGGTGGCCGTCCTGATCTCGCTCGTTGACGTAGGTCGCGACGTGCGCGTCGACCTCGGCTTCGAGCGCTACTTTCAACATCCGCTGCGCTCCGAGACGAATCACCTCGGCAAGCGTCGACTGCGTTTCAGAGCCTGGAAGAGAGAGAGCCTGGGAAGTAGCGTTCGGCATGTGGCGTACCTGCCCCGCGTTGGGGCCTCGTGGTGTCGTTTGAACAACCACCAAGGTACGCCGCGTCTTCACGCGCTCATCCACAACTTCGGGTCATATCCCCGAACCCGCGAGCGGGAACCCTACCGCCAATTCCTCTTCCGCGCGAGACGATCCCATGCCGTCACTACGTTACAGTGTGTCATGCTCGCGATTTGTTCGCCCGCTCTTCAGCGCGGCATGGTCATCCGTGGCGCAGACGCCTAGGAGTCCGCGTCACGGGAGAAACCGCGACGATCGCACGTCGAGTTCTGCGCGTAGAGGCCGGCTCCAAACTCGGAACTCGCGGCTCCGTGGCTGCCACGATGGACGAATCGGCTCCCGTGGCGCAGACTCCTAGTCGACGCAAGTTGTTGTTCTTCAATCTGTCGACAGACCGACTTCCGAAGTTGGGTTAAGGAGTGGACAAGTAGGGCTCGTTTCGGCAGGCTACCGAAACTGAAGAGGAAATCCCGTGCGATTAGCTCGCACTCTGTTCTGTTTGCTGCCTTCACCGCGTGCCACCGCGCGCCGTG
>DASRJH010000299.1:0-2491 GCA_035649575.1 Planctomycetota bacterium | reverse complement strand
GGCCGGCCCGGCCACCGTGCCGCTTGTCGCGCGCGAGCGCACGTTCGTGGAACGCAACGGCGCGCGCGCGTTGCGCGAGCTGGAACACGCCTGCATCGACGTGGAACAGGCGGTGCGAGAGCGGCACGGGCCGGCGCGTGTGCTCGATGATCGCGAGCTCGTGGCGGCGCACCGAGCGCACCCAGGCGCCGAACTCCTCGAGGTTCGCGATCGTGGCCGACAATCCCACGAAGCGCACGTGAGGCGGCGCGAAGATCAGGCTCTCCTCCCAGACGGTGCCGCGTTCGAGGTCGTCGACGAAGTGCACCTCGTCGAAGATCGCGAAGTCGGTGTCGTGGAAGCGCGCCGGATCCTCGAACACCGCGTTGCGGAAGATCTCCGTCGTCATGATGACGACCGGCGCGTCGGGGTCGAGCGTGAGGTCGCCCGTCATGAGTCCGACCGGCAGACCTTCGCCCTTGAAGTCGCGGAACTTCTGGTTGCTGAGCGCCTTGATCGGACTCGTGTAGATCGCGCGCCGGCCCGTGCGCACGGCGCGGTCGATCGCGTACTCGGCCACGAGGGTCTTGCCCGAACCGGTGGGGGCGGCCAGCAACACGTTCTTCCCGGCTTCGATGGCCACTGCCGCTTCGACCTGGAAGTCGTTGAGCGTGTAGCCCTTGAACTTCATCGCAGGCGGTCCTGGCTCCAGCGTGGCCACGGAGCCAGCATCGCACAAGGCCTGCAGCTTGGGAACAACGCGCAGTCAGGTCGCCGTTGCGGGGCCTGCGGGCCGCATCCTGCGGGCCGCGTCTGTGAGGTCTTGTCCACAGCGCGTTGGTGCGGGGTCCGATCCCGGCCGAACTTGAACTGGCGCACGATCGAGGCGGGGCTATGCTCCGCCGCACTTCGCCAAAGAGGCGAGGCGTTTCGCAACCGGTCCTTGTCGCGGCCTTGGGAGGCCGCGCTTTCCCTGCGCCTTGGTGGTCACCTCGGCGCACCTATTTCGGAGACAGCCATGGAAGCCAAGACAGATGTCAACGTCGGCAAGTTCGTCGCCCGCCACCTCTCGCAGATCAAGATCGTGTCGCGCCTGCTCGAGCACGAGCTCGAGGCTGCGAAGGGCGCCCGCGAGCTCACGATCGACCGCGAGCTCATCGAGAACACGCTCGACACGCTCGAGATCTTCACGGACGACTGCGAGACCGTGAGCGGCTCGTCGCGCGAGCGCACCAAGTCGGAGCCGAAGCCCGTCGTGGCGCGGCTCAACTAAGTCGCAGCACTGGTCACAACTAGCAACAGGCAGCGACAGTCCCAGTCAGAGCTGCGATATCATGGTGCGGTCGAGGCATCCTCGACCGCACCTACCTCCAGACGATTTCCGGAGCCCCAGGCACGTTGGCCGCCCATCGGAATCGACCGCCTGCCGGAGCCACCCGCTGGGTGGCCCGCATCGTCGTCTTGACCGCTTTCGGGCTCACGTTGTGGCTCTACGGCCCGCGCGCCGCCGCGGTGTTGGCGGCTCGCTTCGAACAGGCTGCCCAGCTGAGCCCCGCTGTGAGCCTCGACCGCGTCGGCTTCGCCGAGCGACCCGAGTGGATGGACACGCCGTTGTTGCTCGCGGTCTCGGCGGCGTTGTCGCCGTGGCTCGCGGACGAGGTGCCGATCCTCGACGAGGAGATGGCCACGTCCCTGCGCGAGGGGCTCACGACGGTGCCCTGGGTGCGCGAAGTCGCGATCGAACGCTTGTTCCCCGATCGCTTCCGGCTGCGTTTCGAGCTGCGCCGGCCCGTGCTCGCGGTGCGCGACGCGAACGGCAAGCCGCTCTGTCTCGTCGACCGCAATGCGACGATGCTGCCGTGGGTCGATACGCCGCTGCCCGTGACCGTGCTGCACCGCGAAGGCGGGGCGGGCACGATGTCGGTCGTCGCGGGGCAGACGGCGTCCGAACCACGCGTGCGCGTCGCCGCCGCGATCACGATGGAGTGGCAGACCGAGCTCGCGCCGCAGGTACCCGACTGTCCGGCCTTGCTCGAGGTCGACGCCACGAACCTCGGCGAACGGTGGGCCGTCGGTCCGGACTATCCCGAAGTGCGGGTCAGGCTGCGCCGCAGCGACGGCGCGGGCGTGATCTTCGCCTACGACCGGCCGGTCGACAGTCCGTTGCCGCGCGTGCCCGTGAAGACGAAGGCAACCGTGCTCGGCCAGATCCTCGCGAGACATCCGGGGCTGCAAGGGCTCATCGCGGGCGACCTGCGGATGTCGCGCCGCTGGGCCGAGTGGCTGCAACCTCGCACAGGCCTGCGGCGCGACCCCGCGGGACCCTGGCGCGACCTCGTGCCGCGTGGGGGATGAGCGCGGCCTCAGTTGCCCAAGGCGTCCCGCACGCGCCGCGCGAGGCCGTGCAGGTCGAAACCGCTGTTCTTCGTGCAGCCGAGACGCACGATCACGATCTGCTCCGTCGGCATGACGATCACGTACTGGCCTTCGTGACCGTCCATGCGCATCAGGT
>DASRJH010000298.1:0-16924 GCA_035649575.1 Planctomycetota bacterium | reverse complement strand
CACCGGCAACTACCTGGGCCGATCCGAGCCAGAACGGTAGCGGGCGCCGCGCAGAAATCGAGAGGCTCCGCTCCACCTGGACCGTCGACGGAGGCCGGTTGAACCCTTGGGTTCAGGTGGGCTCCCCCTCCGGTGCATTTGGGAAATGGCAGGCGGCACCGCGTGCGGCACCGTCTCCTGATCCCGCCTGACCCGTAAGGTCGGAGCCCGGCGAATTGTCATCGGTTCAACTTTTTGGCCCGCGTGCAGCTCGAGAACTGCAGAGCGGAGCCTCATCGAAGCGACCAGTCTAGCGGACCGTCGCGGCTGCGCCATGGGTTGCCGGCCTACTCACGCAGCGGTTCTTGCCATCCGCGCAGTACGCCACCGCAACGCCAGGCGGGGCGCCGCGTCAATCCCACCGATTGCGCGTGATCGCGGCCATGACCCGTTCGGCCGCCGCCACCGCGAGCACGCCGTCGGCACCGCTGACGAGTGGCTCGGCGCGCTCGCGCACGCACCGCAGGAAGTCCGCGAGCTCTTCCTGCAGCGGATTGCCGGCGTCGAGCTGCAGGTTCTCGACCTTCAGGAGGCCTTCGAACACGAACTTCCACAGGTCCCCCACCTGCGAGCGGTCGATGCCCTCGAGGTCGAGCTTCTGAAAGTCCCAACCCTCGGCCTTGCGCACGACCATGCCCTGGTTCTGCTGGAAGTCGAGGCTCACGTAGCCCTCGCGCGAGAACACGCGCATCTTGCGGAGCGGCTTCAACGCGACCCGATTGGCCGTCAGGTGCGCGACGGCGCCGTTCTGGAACTTGATGATCGCCGACGCCATGTCCTCGGCCGGCGTGAACACGGAGCCGCCGAACGCCTCGACCGAGACGATCTCGCTGCGCACGAGCGCGAGCACGAGGTCGAGGTCGTGGATCATCAGATCGAGCACGACGCCGATGTCCGTGCTGCGGAACGTGAACGGCGAGAGCCGATGCGACTCGATGTAGCGCGCGCTGCGGCCGATCGCGGCGATGCCGCGCAGCGCCGGGTTGAAGCGCTCGACGTGGCCGACCTGCAGGATGCGACCCCGTGCCTTCGCGAGATCGACCAGCGCCTGACCGTCGGCCGCCGTGCGCGCGATCGGCTTCTCGACGAGCACGTCGACCCCTTGTTCGAGGAACACGCTCGCGACCTCGCGATGCACCTTCGTCGGCACGACGACCGTCACGGCATCGACTCTGCCGAGCAGCTCACGATGGTCCGCGAACACGGGCACGCCGTAGGTCGAGGCCGCGAACTCGCGCGCCTCCGGGTTCGGATCGGCGATGCCCGTGAGCTCGCAATCGAGCTCGCGCAAGAGACGCGCGTGGTGCTTGCCGAGATGTCCGACTCCGACCACGCCGATCCGCACCTGGCCCTTCGCGGATCGAGACGGCGCGGAGCGGGGCTGCGCGGCGGGCTTCGTCAAGCGTCGACCAGGGTGAACTTCAACTCGGCTTCGGCGACGAGCCGCCCGGCCACCTTGCAGCGCGCGCGCACGTGGCCGACCTGCGGTTTGGCGCGGATCGTCTCGACCTCGATGCGCAACTGGTCGCCCGGCACGACGGCACCGCGCAGCTTGACCTTGTCGATGCTCCACATCACTGCGAGCTTGCCCGTGTTCTCGAGCTTGCGCAGCAGCAACACGCCGGCGAGCTGCGCCATCGCCTCGAGCTGCAGCACACCGGGCATGATCGGCTGCTCGGGCCAGTGGCCCTGGAAGTACGGCTCGTTGATCGTGACGTTCTTGATCGCGACCGCGCGCTGGAAGCCCTCGAGCTCGATCACGCGGTCGATCATCAGGAACGGATAGCGGTGCGGCAGCAGATTGAGGATCTGCCGGATGTCGAGACCCGAGGCGCCGATGGCCTCTCCCTGCTCCTGCTCGCGTTCGCGTTCCTCGATGATGCGCTGCACGAGCGCCATGTTGAGGCCGTGGCCGGATCGCGTCGCGATGATGTGCGTGTCGAGGTCGACGCCGGCGTTCGCCAGATCGCCGACGAGGTCGAGGATCTTGTGCCGCGCGAGCTCGTCGTCCCACTGCAGCGTGTTGGCCTGCGGTCCCTCGGGCCCGACCACGAGCGTGTTCTGTGGCGTGGCGCCCTTGCCGAGGCCCGCGGCGCGCAGGGCATCGACCTCGTGCGCGAACACGAACGTGCGCGCCGCGGCGATGTCGCGTTCGAAGTTCTCGGCCGACAACTCGAAGCCGACCGTCTGGCGCGCGGCCGGCACGGCGCCGTTCTTGCCGGGATAGTCGAGGTGGTATTCGATCGTGAGCCGTCCGCTGCCCGGCAACGCGACGATGCTGGCCGCACCCTCGCGCACGTAGATCGGATGCGTGACCGCGTAGACGGCGCGCGGCGCGCGCATCTCGACGGTGCCGCTCTCGCGCAGGCCGCGGAAGAACTCCGACGCCGCGCCGTCGAGTCCCGGCACTTCCTCGCCATCGATCTCGATCAGCGCGTTGTCGACGCCGAGCGCATACAACGCCGCGAGCAGGTGCTCGCACGTGTAGACCTCGGCGCGGCCGTCCTGGATGCAGGTGCGGCGCTGCCGCGCCCTCATGTTGGCGCCGTGCGCGCGGACCACTGGGTGGTCTTCGATGTCGGTGCGCACGAACGTGACACCGGTGCCCGCCTCGGCCGGCCGCACGACGATCCGTATCTCCTTTCCCGAGTGCAGCCCGATGCCGCGGTACTCGACCGGGTTCCTGATCGTGCGTTGCTGCCGACCGGAGGGCGTTGCCGGGGTCGCTACCACAGCGTCACCCGCCCCCGCGTTCGGGTTTCGCCGGCGTTTTCGGCGGTTCCGCCGTCTTGGCCGGGGCGTCCTTCTCGAGCGGCACCTTCAGCAGTTTGATGAGGTCGCCGGTCAGATCGATCTCGTCCGTGTTGTACCAGACCTGGCGGCGATCGAACATCTGGAGGCGCAGGTTCATCTGCCCGAGCTCCTTGTTCGACGCCTTGTCGGGATAGTTCGGCGGCGGCCCCGGATCGTAGGTGCGCACGACGAGTTGCACGCCGCGGTTCTTCGCGACCTTCGCGACGGCCACTTCCATGTCCTCGTAGAGCTCGAGTTTCATGCGCATCTCCGCGATCTCGAGCTTCTCGACCATGCGTTTGCGCTTGAACTCCCACAGCTGGCGCAGGCCGTCGTACTGGAACATCCTGTCCTTGCCTTCTTCGCTGTTTTCTCCGACTGCTTTGATGTTCTCGCGTGTCTCGTTGATGCTCGCTTCGATCTTCCCGAGCTCTTCCTTCAAGACGTCCTGCAGCGTCTTGAGCTCCTGTTCCATCTTGATCTGCTTCGGGTAGGCCTCGAGGGCCTTCGCGAGATCGACGACGCCGATCGAGACGGGCGCGACCTTCTTGGTCGCACCTTCCGTCGCAGCCGCGGAGTGATCCTGCGCGACGAGCAGCGAACCAGTGGCAACCAACAGCGCGGAGATCCAGAAGGGATGGGTCGACATGGTGGGCTCGAGGGTCGCAGGAACCGTCGAGTCACGGTAGCAAGAGCACTCTCGAAAGGCCACTGCACGGAGCAGACGATCGGACGCTGCTGCGGGCCTTCACCCCTTCTCGCCCGGCTTCACCCGGGGCCCGCACCACCGGCGATCGCCTGACGCAGATCCGCGAGCAGGACGTCCACGCCTTCGAGGCCGACCGCGATCCGCATGAGCCCGTCGGGAATCCCGGCCCGCGCGCGTTCGGCCGCCGACAAACCCGCGTGCGTCGTGAACGCCGGCAGCGTCGCGAGCGTCTCGACGCCGCCGAGGCTCGGCGCCTTCGCGATGCGGGCCAGGCGATCGAACACCGCGCGCGCCCCGGGCAAGCCGCCATGCACTTCGACCGAGACAAGGCACCCGCCTCCGGTCATCTGCCGGCGCATCAGCGCGTGGTCGGGATGCTGCGGCAGGCCCGGATGACTCACCGCCACGAGCCGCTTCTCCGCGACGTCGGCGACTAGCTCCCGCGCGATCGCGAGTGCCGCCGCCTGTTGCGCTTCGATGCGCAGGCGCAGCGTGGGCCACGATCGCAACAGCAGCCACGCCGGATCGGGTGCCAGGATGCCTCCCGTGCGGCGTCGCAAGGCTTCGATCGGGCGGAGCATGGCGTGGCTGCCCGCGACGACGCCCGCGAGCACGTCGCTGTGGCCGCCGAAGAACTTCGTCGCCGAGTGCACGACGAGGTCGACGCCGTGTCGCAGCGCAGACTGGATCGGCGGCGGCGCGAACGTGCCGTCGAACACGGTCGTGGCACCGGCGCCGCGCGCGGCCGACGCGATGGCCGAGATGTCGGCGAGACGCAACGTCGGGTTGATCGGCGTCTCGAACACGACGAGGCGCGTCGGCCGCTGCAGTGCCTTGCGCAGGCCGGCGAGGTCGAGGGCCGAGAAGCGATCGACAGCGACGCCGAAACGCACGAGGTCGTGCAGCGCAAACGCCGAGGTGCCGCCGTAGATCTCCTCGGCCAGCAACACACGGTCGCCACTCTTGCAGTGCGCCAGGAGCGCTGCGCTCATCGCCGCCATGCCGCTCGAAAACGACACCGCACCGTCCGCCCCTTCGAGCGCGGCCACGAGACTCTCGAAGGCGCGGCCGCAGCTGTGACCCAGACGCTGGTAGAAGTCGCTCGCGCTCTCGGCGCTGCCGACCAGGCGCAGCGATTCGGAGTCGGGCTGGGCGGACGTGCTGCTGCGCACGAGCGGCGGCGACAGCGGGCCCAACGGCGGGCCATGGGGCTGCGGCGTGCCGTAGAGCGGTTCGGCCATGCGCCCATCATGACCGTGCTGGGCCTGCTGTGCGAGCGGGTGCTTCGAGTGTTGGCGAAGCCCGACGACCGCGTAGGCTACGCGCCATGGTCTCGAGGACGGTCGTGCTCAGTGACGACGCCCGCGCTGCGCTCGAGCGAGCCGCGGCGGAGGCCGCGCCGCGCGAGATGGTCGGTCTGCTCGCCGGGACCAGCGCTTTCGCCGTGGAGCGGTTCGTGCCCGTCGCAGGCGCAGCCTGCACCGAGGATCACTTCACGATGCCGGCGGCGGTCTTCGCGGCGGCCGAGGCCGCGTGCCGCGCGCGCGGCGAACGTTGGCTCGGCTTCGCCCACAGCCATCCGCGCGGCAGCACCGCGTTGTCGGCAGCCGACCGCGCCTTCTTGTGGCGCGATTGCCTGCAACTCGTCGTTGTCCCGGGCGGCGATGGCACGACCCGGATCGGCGCCTACTGGCTCACGAAGGATCGCGTCGACACGCTGGCGATCGGTCGCGCGGAGGCCGCGCCCGCATGATCGTCGCGATGGGCGTCGACTCGATCTCGATTGCGCGCATCGAGCGACTGTGGCAACAGGCCGGCGAACGCTTCGCGCGGCGCGTCTTCACGGCGCAGGAGATCGCCTACTGCCTCGCGCGGGCGCGGCCCGCCGAGTCGTTCGCGGCGCGTTTCTGCGCCAAGGAGGCCGCGATGAAGTGTCTCGGCACCGGTTGGGCCTTCGGGCTCGGCTTCCAACAGATCGAGGTCGGCCGCGACGACACGGGTGCGGTCGGGCTCTCGCTCACGGGAGCCGCCGCGAAACGCGCAGCGCTCCTGGGCATCCGCCGCCTGCACGTGAGCCTTACGCACACCGAATCGGTGGCGACGGCCTTCGTGGTCGCAGAGACCTGACTTGCCGCGCAGAACCGGTCGCACGGCCGCAATGCGCGATTCACTCCCGGAATGGGACGAAGGCACGCAATGCCTGCAGCGGGATCACCGTGGCGCCGAAGTTCATTGTCGCCGCCATGGCAGTACGCCGTTCCTCATGTCTGTTCGCCTGCATCGCCTTCCTCGGCGGCGCGTGCGCGACGGGCCCGCATGCTGCGCTCGAGGTCGAGTACGAACGCCAGGTCGCGTTGCGGCCCGAACTCGCGACTGCGATCGCTGCAGGAGCGCTGCGCCACGCGCTGCCGTTCGCCGATCCGCTGCCACAAGCGAGCGGCGCGCCGGCGCTCGACGTCGGCGGCAATGCGTTCGAGGTCCGTTTCGAGCAGGGGCCGGCGTTGCTCTGGGTGCCCTGCGCGTCGCACCGCCTCAGCGTGGTGCCGCGAGCCGCGGGAGCCGGCGTCGAAGTCCGGATCCAAGAGCTCGGCGGTCTGCAGTCGCTGCGTGCGTTCGGCCGACACGCCGTGGCCAGCATCCACCTGCGCATCGCGCCGGCCGGCAAAGAGAGCCGCGTCGTGGGCACGTTCCACACCGAGCTCGGCCCCGTCCTGGCCGAAGCGCTCGACCGCGCGTTCGAGCTCGCCGAGGATCCCGCTGCCTGCGTGCTCGGACTCGCCGAACCCAACCTCGCCGCGGTCGCGTGCGACCATCTCCTGGCGCAGGCGAGCGAGGCGCTCGCAGACGGCCGCCCGCTCGAGGCCCGGGCCGCGCTGCAACGCATCGAGCGCCTCGGTTGGACCTCGACCGCGCTGCAGCACCGGCTCGGCGAGCTCGCCGCCGCGGCCGGAGATCATGCGAGTGCGCGCGAGCACCTGTTGCACGCGATGATCGGGGCCCAGGACCCGACCATGCGCTCGCAACTCGCGGAGCGCTTCGCCGCGGTGTCGGCGGCATCGAGCGATTGCGGGGCGCTGCGTGCGGCGGCCCGCGAACGGTTGGCCGGCGATGATCTGGCGGCGGCCAAAGCACTGCTGCACACGGCCCGCCGCGAGCGGCCCGACCCGACGATCGACTACCGGATGGCGAGCCAGCTGTATCACGAGCGCGACGACCGCGGAACGGCGCATGCGTATGCGTTGCTCGCGCGCGAATACGAGCCCACACCGCCGCTCTTGCTGCGGCTTGCGCTGCGATGGCAGTGGTTGACCGGGCAGCGTGAACCCGTGATCGCCGTCCCGAAGCCCTGGTCGCGCGCGCAGCCCGGCATGTCGCCGCCGCGGTGAAGGCAACCGCGCGCGTGCATGGCGCCGCGGCCCGCGAAGGTTCATGCTGAGCGCATGCCCAAGAAGATCCCCCCGCCCGCGGCCACCCTCGCCGCGGTGCTCGTGCTCGCGGTCGCCTGCCAGACCTCGGCCCCGGATCCCGGCGCGATCGATCGCGATCTGCTGGACGTCACGGTGGGCCAGCTGCACCGCCTCTACGCGGAGCGAAAGTACACCGTCGCGCAGGTGGTGCAGTGGCACCTCGATCGCATCGATCGCTACAACGGCGTCTACGGCGCGGTCGAGACCGTGTTCCGGCGCGAGGCCCTGGCCGAGGCCGCGCAGAAGGACGCCGAGCAGGCACAGGGCAGCAGCGCGCGCGGGCCGCTCTGGGGCGTGCCGGTGGTCATCAAGGCCAACACGAGCATCGCCGGCCAGGTCACCACTGCGGGCTGGCACGGCTTCACCCGGGCAGGACACGAACTGATCGCTCCGCGCGATGCAACCATCGTCGCGAAGCTCGAGGCAGCGGGCGCGATCATCGTCGGGCACACGAACATGCCGGATCTGGCCAACAGCGACACGAACCGGAGCAGCTCGTATGGACGCACCGGCAATGCCTACGACGTCCGCTTCTCGCCGGGCGGTTCGTCGGGCGGCACCGTGACCGCGGTGGCCACCAACATGGCGGTGCTCGGAAACGGCACCGACACCGGCAACTCGATCCGGATGCCGTCCGCCACGAGTGCGTTGGTCGGGTTCTTCCCGACGCGTGGTCTCGTCAGCATCGCCGGCATCGCGCCGCTCGACTGGCTGCTCGACAACACGGGACCGATCGCGCGCAACGTCACCGATGCAGCGATCGCGCTCGCCGTCATGAGCGGCGAGGACTCGCTCGACGCGTGCACGATGGCGGTGCCCGACACCGCGCAACGACCGCCCTACGAGCCGTATCTGCGCGCCGACGCGCTGCGGGGCAAGCGCTTCGCCGTGCCGGCGTTCGTGCTGGCCGGCGAGGGCATCCCGTTCCGCGGCATCCCGGCGTGCGTTCCCGAAGCAGCGGCCGAGGCGATCCGCACCGACGAGAAGGAGCCGCTGCGGCCGCCGACGCACGCGATGTTCATGCAGGCCCTCGCGGCGCTGCGCTCGGCCGGCGCCGAGGTGATCGTCACCGACGACATCCTGCCCGCGAGCTTCGCGAAGCTCGCGAGCCGCGTGGGCACCTATCCCTACACGCTGTTCGGCACGAACCGCTTCCTCGCGGTGTTCGGCAGCCCGGAGTATCGCTCGGCTGCGGACTACCAGCGTGTCGTCGGGGCGCCGCTGTTCCCGTCGATGATCGGCACGGGTGCCTCGCGCGTCATGGGCGGCGTCGAGATCGAGCAGCGGCCGTTCGACACCGATCCCGACGCCGAACGCAACTACCGCGCGCCGCGGCGCGAGATGCTGGCCGCGTATCTCGAGCCCTTGGACCGTCTGAAGCTCGACGGCTACGTCTATCCGGCGATCCAGATGCCGCCGCCCGACGAGACGATGCCGCAGGACGGCCGCGTGAGCCACGGGCCGCATTCGGCCACGAGCTGGGTCAACATGATCGGAGTGCCCGCGGTTGCGGTGCCGGCGGGCTTCTACCCGAACGGCCTGCCGTTCGGGCTCGAGTTCTCGATGCGCCCGTGGCGCGACGGCGATCTGCTCGCGGTCGCCTACGCGTGGGAACAGCACACGCACTCGCGGCGCCCGCCGGTGCTGGTCGAGAACGGACTGCTGCCAGTCACGCCAGCGCGCGAAGCGCGCGGCAGCCAGGCCCCGGCGCGCTGAGGGGCTGGGCGAGCAGGCTCGGTCTACAGCTGACCGCGCGCCTTCACGGCCACGCGGCAGACGGCGATCTCCTGCTGCGGGTAGAGCACGAAAGCAGCGGCGGCCTGCGGATCGAGGTCGTGCACACCAGAGAGCAACTCGGCGCTGTCGAACTGCACCTTCACGTTCGCACGACGCAGCCCCCACGTGGCCTCGAGATCCAGCCGAATCCGATGCGTGGCTCCCGGAAGCGCGACCCTGCCGGCGGGCGGGTTGAGCAGGGCGTGCTGGAACGCGCGTTGCACCTGTTGCGGGTCCACGGGGTTGCCCTCGACGAGCGCGCCGTGCACCGCGTCGTTCGCGGTGACCACGAGCACCAGCGGCACGCCGCGGAACTCGAACACGTAGAGCCTGCGCCCCACGGTGCTCGGCGGCAGCACGACGTCGACTTCGACATGCATGCGCGTGGCGCGCGGTTCGATGCCGCTGTTGCACCTCAACCGCTGCGACGCGAGCTCGCGCCACGGCCGATCGCCGCCCGCGAACTCGAGCGTGCCATAGCGCAGGTGCCATCCGTCGCTCGCATCGTGCTGCAACAGTGGCGCTGCCAGGGCCACTTCGGCGACGAGGTCCTCTTCCGCGATCCACACGGCGACCTTGGCATCCTTGGGCGCGCTGGCGAGCAGTTCGGCCTCGACGTCGCGCCGCCGGCGCGCGCGCGCGAGCCAGGCCTCGGCCTCGCGCAGCAACACATCCTCGCGCCCGCTGCGTTCGGTCTCGGGTATGCGGTTCTTGCAGGTCATGAGCGCCTGCTCCATCGCCGTGAGGTGCGCATCGGACTTCGTCGCGGCGTCGCGCGCCGACTTGAGGTTCTCGAACAACTCGGCGCGGTCGGGCGTCGCGTCGGGCCGCTCCTTGCGAACGGTCAGGATGCGCAACCAGATCTCCTCGAACACGAACGCGTCGGGCTGCTTCTCGAGCTCGCGCAGGTCCGCGTCGAGACGAGCGAGGTCGTCGCCGATGAACTTCGCGACGAGGAGGCCCAACGCGCGTTGCTCGGCAGCGAGCCCTTGTAGCGGATCGAGCCCTTCCACCCGGAGCCGCGCGAGCAGGTCGCTGAAGCGGAACTCGGTGAGCCGCGCCTCGTGCGGCGGCTGTCCGATCGGCTGGCTCACGAGCCGTTGGCCACCGTCGTGGGGCTCCATGCGCAGATCGACCGACTGGCTGCCTTGCCGCGGGAGGGCCACCACGGGGCGACCGATCCGCGCTAGCGCCTGCAGCATCGCGCTCTCGATCGACGCCATGGCCGACAGCGCCTGCCGATGCCGCGCGAGCCGAGTGCGCTGTGCGTCGGTGCTCGTGGCCGTGTCCTCGAGCACGGCCAACGCATCGGCAGCGGTGCCGTAGCACAGCGCGCGCCAGGCGAGATCGAACCGCTGCTCGAGCTTCAGGTCGGCGGCCTGCGCGATCGCGAACTCCACCTTCGGCTGCAGCGAGCGCAGCCGGCTATCGATCTCTGGCCACGGATCGCGGCCTGACCTCACGCGGAAGCGACTCGACGCGGGCCACATCTGCTGCAGGCTCGCCCGGAACTGCGTGATCGCCGACGCGACGGACTCGGGGTACACGCCGCGGCGCAGGCGCTCTTCGAGCTCGGCGCACACGGTGGTCACCTCGTCGCGCAGCGCATCGGCCTCCTTGGCCTCGGCCGCGTCGATGACCGCCTGGGCGGCCTTCTTCGCGCGCTCGTAGTTCGTGAACATGCGCGACGCCATCGCCTCGGGCAGGCGTTCGGGCAATGGCATGCTCACGCCGTCCCAGAACCTCGTAGGCGAATCCCACAGGTGGTCGGCGCCGGCGAAGTCGCGGGCACGCAAGCGCTCTTCGACGCGCGCCTGCAGCGTCTCGTCGAGGAACGACTGGAAGCGCGCGAGCACTTCGCCATCGCGCGCTTGCAGCTCGCTGTCGATCCGCGCGAGCAGTTCCTCGATCCGCGCGCGTTGCAGGTTGACCGGCATCTGTCCGGGGCCGAGACCGACTCCGGCGCGCTTCTGCAGCAACGGCTGGACGCGTTCGAGCTCGCAGCGCTTGCGATCGGGCCACACGACCGGGTCGCGCAGCCACGCCGAGAGCCCGCTCCAGTCCGGTCCGAGCAGCTGCGTTGCCACCCCATCGACCGCAGCCTGGAGTTCTTCCTGGATCCGGTGTCTGCGCTCCTCGATCGGTCGCGCCGTGCCCGGCGGCGCTGCGTGCGCTGAGTGCACGGTTTCGAGCAGCAGTTCGAGCCGTCGCCCCGGCGTCGGCAGCTGCTGCAGCTTGGCGTCGAGGCTGGCCACGAACTCGTCGCTCGTGGGCACGACGGTAGTGACTTCGCGGGTCTGCGAGCCGAGCCACCAGCCGCCGCCGACGAGCGCCAGCACGACCACCGTCACGAGCGCACCCAACAGGACCCGCGGCCGGCGCGCGGCTTCGGCGGCCAACCTCGCGGCATCGACCTGGGGCGGCAGCGAACGGTCGATTCGATCGAGATCGTCGAGCAGCTCCCGCGGCGTCTGGTAGCGCACGCGCAGGTCCTTCGCGAGCAGCTTGCGGATCACGAGCGAGAGCCCGTCGGAGAGCGCCGGATTCACTTCGTTCGGCGCCGTCGGCGTCTCGTTGAGCACGTTCGTGATCAGCTGGGCCATCGTGTCGCCGCGGAACGGCGGCACGCCGGTCGCCATGTGGTAGAGCGTCGCACCGAGCGAATAGAGGTCGCTGCGCACGTCGACGTCCTGCGGGTTGCGCGCCTGCTCGGGCGATATGTATTGCGGCGTCCCGACCGTCGCGCCGTCGCGGGTCAACGTGAGATCGGCGGGCCCCTTCGCGAGGCCCATGTCGGTCAACTTCGCGACGCCGGCCTCGTCGATCAGGATGTTGCCGGGCTTGATGTCGCGGTGGATCACGCCGCGCTGGTAGGCGTGGTCGAGCGCCTGCGCGACCTGACGCGCCACGGCACGCACGTATTCCTCGGCGAACATGCCCCACTCGACGAGCAGCGCGCGCAGCGACTTGCCCTCGATGAACTCCATCACGAAGAAGTGGTAGCCACCCTCTTCGCCGAGGTCGTAGCCCGTGACGATGTGCGGGTCGTTCAGCGACGCGACGATGCGGGCTTCGCGGCGCAGGCGGTCGACGTAGCGCGCGTCGCGCGCGAGCGACGGCTTCAACACCTTGAGCGCGACGATGCGATTCAACTTCTTGTGACGCGCCTTGAAGACCGTGCCCATCGCCCCCGCGCCGACGCGATCGAGGATCTCGTAGTCCGAAAAGGGTTGCGCGAAGGTCATCCGAGCGCCGTGTGCCGATTCATGTGCGGGGACTCACGCCCGATGGTTCATGCGGTGTCGTCGTGGGCCGGTTGCGCACCGGTCGGGCGGCCGTCGGCATCGAGAGCATACTTGTCGAGCTTGCGCTGCAGTGCGAAGCGCGACAGCCCCAGCAGTTCGGCGGCGCGGCTCTTGTTGGACTGTGCGCGGTCGAAGGCCTTCTGGATCTCGCGCGTCTCGAGCTCGCGCACCATGTCGGGCAGCGTCGTCCCACGTTCCGACGGCACGAGCCCGTCGTCGAGCACGCCCGTGCCGGGCCCGCGGCGTCCCTCGCGCACGTGCTGGCTCAGATGCGATTCGAGGATGATGCCGTCGCAGAGGATGGCCGCGCGGCGGATCTCGTTCTGCAGCTCGCGCACGTTGCCGGGCCACGTGTAGGCGGCGACGCGTTCCATCGCGTCGGGGCTCACGCGCACGCGGATCTGCGTCTCGCGCTGCAGGTCGACGAGGAACCGCTTCACGAGCTGCGGGATGTCCTCGCGCCGGTCCCTGAGCGGCGGCAGGTGCACAGGCAGCACGGCGAGCCGGTAGTAGAGGTCCTCGCGGAACTCGCCGTCGCGCACCATGAGCTCGAGGTTTCGGTTCGTCGCGCAGATCAGGCGCACATCGACCTTGACCGTGTGCTGGCTGCCGAGCGGGCGCACCTGGCCCTCCTGCAGCACGCGCAGCAGCTTCTTCTGCAGCTCGACCGGCATGTCGCCGACCTCGTCGAGGAACAAGACGCCGCCCTCGGCGGTCTCGAACAGGCCCTTCTTGTTCGCGGTCGCACCCGTGAAGGCGCCGCGCATGTAGCCGAACAGCTCGCTCTCGAGCAGGGCTTCGGGCAGCGCCGCGCAGTTCTCGCTGACGAACGGGCGGCTGCCGCGGCGGCTGTGCGCGTGGATCGCGCGTGCGACGAGCTCCTTGCCGGTGCCCGAGTCGCCGGTAATCAACACGGGATCGTCGGCATCGATGTATTTGTCGAGCAACGCGAACAGCGTGCGCATCGCGCGCCCGGTGCCGACGATCTGCTTGTAGTCGTATCTGCTGCGCTGGCCGAGACTCTGCGCGCTGATCTCCTCGCGGATCTGCGTGAGCTCCGACGTCGTTTCCTGCAGCTGCCCCTTCAAGGCCGCGTTGAGCTGGTCGACGCGATCGAGCGCGCTCTGCAACTCGATCTGCTTGCTGCGCAGCTGCTCCATCGCGCGCGCATTGCAGATCGCCGTGCCCGCGTGATCGGCCAGCGACAGCAGCAGCGACTTCTCGCGTTCCTGGAACATCTGCTGCTGCAGCCGGTTGTCCACGTAGAGCACGCCGCCGACCTCCCCCTGGATGCGGATCGGGATGCACAACACCGAGCGCAGCCGCAGATCCGCGACCGACTGCAGGTCGCGGAAGCGGTCGTCTTCCTGCGCATTCGTGGTCAGCTCGGGCACGCCCGTGGCCATCACCCGGTTCGCGATCGTGCGCGAGATCTTGAACTCGGGCGACAACACTTCTTCCTGCGCGAAGTTGCGCGCGACTTCGACCGAGTGTTCGCCGCTGCTGCCAAGGATCAGGAAACCGCGCTCGGCCCCGCACAACTGGATCGTCGCATCGACGATCTGCGTGAGCAGGCGCGTCAGGTTCTGCTCTTCGTTGAGCGCGCGCGCGAGCTGCAGGAACGCCACGAGGTCGTGGCTGCCGCGCGGGTTGTCGCCGGGCCGCGTCTCGTCGACCGACGCGTTCTCGGTCGCCGGCATCCCGAGCGTGATCTCGTAGTTGCCGAGCGTGAACGACTCGCCGACCTTGAGCTCGGCGCGCAGCACGGGCCGGCCGCGCATCTTGGCGGGGTTCTGGGCCCCGGCATCGACCAGCGCGAAGACGCCGTCCGTGCGCTCGATGCGGCAGTGGATGCGTGAGATGAGGCGGTCGGGCAGGAACAGCTCGCACTCGCGCGAACGGCCGATCGACACGACATCCTGGTGGAAGGCGTGGGTCTCGGCTTTGCCGTCGCGCGTGACGACGAGGAGGAAGGGGCCTTGGCTCATTGGGGCAGTGACAATGGATAGCCGCGGCGGCGCCGCCTGTAACACGAGCCGCCGCCTTCGCGTGGAGGATCCTAACCGCGGTGGGCCGGTTGTCCCGCCCAGTCGTGCGGAGCTGTGCCGAGCCTGGGTGTGGGGACGCAGGGGCATGAGGGCCGGTGTCGGCCGTGGCAAGCCATCCCCCCGATGCCGACACCCCGATGGATCCCAGGCCTCCCTCCCATTCCACACTCTGGTGGAGGCTCCTTGGGCACCCCGCACGACATCCTGTTCCACCGCGCCTTCGGCCGGGCGGCGAATGCACGCGACCTGCTGCGCAGCGCGCTGCCACGATCGATCGCGAAGGCGATCGTTTGGCGGAGCCTTCGACTCGTCGACGGCAGTTTCGACAAGCGACTACGGCGTTCGCATACCGATCTCCTGTTCACGGCGATCGTCGGCTCCCGCCGTGTGCTGCTCTACGTCCTGGTCGAGCACAAGGCGACCGATCCTCCGGGTACGCGAACAGGTGCTCGACGTCGCCGCGCTCGGTGCGAACGACCCACGCGTTGCCGCCGCCGTCGGAGACCCCGCACTCGAGCACCGGGGGTGACCCGCCTCGACGAACACGCGACATGTCTCCGTCCGCCCGACGTCGGCATCCCCGTCCCCGTCTCTCCCGGAGCCCCATGTCGCCGCGCGTCCTGCTCGGGTCGTCGATGTTCGTACCTGATTCTCTGACCACAGCCACAGACAGGACTCGCGAGGACGCATGGCTTGGATGGGCAGGCGCCAACTGACCAAACCATCAGGTGAAGTCCCTAGGGGGAGACGACGTTCGGCGACCACACGACAATTCCCCGTCCGCCCGACTTCGGTCGGCATCTCGTTTCCCCGTCTCCCCCGGAGGCCCCATGCCCTCGCGCTTTCTGTTCGTCGTCTCGTCGACTCTCTTCTCCTGCCTGGCGCTGACCCAGGATCCGCCTCGCAACGTCAGGACTTTCCACGCTCTCGACGGCACCGTGGTCGCGCAACAGTGGATCGAAGGCGGCACGTCGTTCTTCCGCCTCAGCCGCGACGGCCGCACGTTCACCGCGCCGAGCCCCGCCGACTACACGCTCAAACTGCGCTGCCGCGAGTTCGATGCGCTCGTCGATACGCCGGCCGTGCCTGCCGAGCTGGCCGCCGACGCGACCGCCGGTCTCTTCATCGTGCAGTACTGGACGCCGGGCCTCGAGTCGTACCGGCAAGCGATCTCGCTGCTCGGCGCCGAGAGCCTGCTGTTCCTCGCGCACGCGGCGAACGTCTACGCGCTGCCGCCAGGCACGAGGGAAGTGGTCGCGGCGCTGCCGTTCGTGCGTGCCGTCGTGCCGTTCCATCCCGCGTACAAGCTCGAGCCCGCATTGCTGGCCGCGATCGCGGCGAAGGCCGGCGGCGAGCTACGCGTCAACGTGCTCACCATGCACCGCGGTGCTGCGAGCAAGGTCATGGTCGCGAGGCTCGTGCGGGAACTCGGCGGCGTCGTCGAAGACGCTTCGAACGAGACCTTCCTCATGAGCGCAACCGTGCCCGTGCATCGGCTGCCGGCCCTCGCGGCGGGCCCCGAGGTGCAGTGGATCGACCGCTGGAGCGCGCCGTCGCACGACATGGACATCGCGCGCGAGTTCCACGGCGCGAACTACTTGGAAGGCCTGACCGGAGTCAGCGGCCAGGGCGTCCGCGTCGAGGTCATGGACGGCGGCTGCGACCAGACCCACTCCGACATCACGAACTTCCTCGTGCACGGCGCCACCAACGGCGCGTCGGCCCATGGCACCTGCACGTCCGGCATCGTCGTCGGCAGTGGCGCCGGCAACGCGGCGGCGCGCGGCGTCGTGCCGAGCGCGTTCCTCGCGATCGCCGACTACGAGTCGGGCTTCTCGGGCGGCAGCCGGTGGGCCCACACGGCCGAGCTCGTGAATCCGTCGCTGTCGTGGCAGTGCGTGCTGCAGAGCAACAGCTGGGGCAGCGCGCAGACGACCGCATACACGTCGGTGAGCCAGGACCTCGACCAGATCCTGTTCGACCATTCGCGCATCAGCATCCTGCAGTCGCAGAGCAACCTCGGCAACCAGAGCTCACGGCCGCAGGCGTGGGCCAAGAACATCATCGCGGTCGGCGGCATCAAGCACCTCAACACGCTGACCAAGAGCGACGACAACTGGACCAACGGCGCCAGCATCGGCCCGGCAGCCGACGGCCGCATCAAGCCGGACATCGCGAGCTTCTACGACTCGATCCTGTGCACCGATCAGGTCGGCTCGGCCGGCTACACGACGACCAACTACTACTCGTCGTTCGGCGGCACGTCGGGCGCCACGCCGATCTGCGCAGGACACCTCGGCGCGTTCTATCAGCTCTGGCATCAGGGCGTGTTCGGCAATCCGACTTCGACGTCGGTGTTCGCGTCGGCGCCGCAGAACACGACCGCGAAGGCGATGTTGATCAACACGGCGAGCCAGTGGACGTTTTCGGGCACGACCCACGACCTGACGCGCACGCACCAGGGCTGGGGCCACCCGGACCTCAAGCAGATGTACGATCGGCGCACCCAGATGCTCGTGATCGACGAGAGCGTTGTGCTCAGCAACCTGCAGAGCAGCTCGCACGCCGTAAGCGTCGCCGCCGGCACGCCCGAGCTCAAGGTGACGATGGTCTATCGCGATCCTCCTGGGACGACGTCGTCGACCTTGCACCGGATCAACAACCTCGATCTGAAGGTCACGTCGCCGTCCGCCACGGTGTATTGGGGCAACAACGGCCTGCTCGCGGGCAACTACAGCACGGCCGGCGGCGCGCCGAACACGATCGACACCGTCGAGAACGTGTTCG
>DASRJH010000297.1:0-89437 GCA_035649575.1 Planctomycetota bacterium | reverse complement strand
ATCGTCACCAGAATCTGCTCGAGCATTCGACCGAACCGGTGCTCTACGACCCGGTCAGCCAGGCAGCAGTGCTGCTCGACACGATTCCAGGCAGCCCGAGCGCCGGAGGCAATGGCTGCTTCGAGCCCGCCAGCATGGTCGAGGTCCTGCGCGTACTCGTGATGCCGGCGGTCGCGGGTGTCCTGGTCTGGCTCGGCACGTGGTTCCCTCTGTGACGCCGCAACGGGTCTGGCTGCGTGATTCGCATTTGTCGTTGCCCCGCGTTGCGGCGTCGGCAGCAATGCTCTGACGCGTAGCTTGCCCGAGCCTGCTCGCCGGCGAGCAGGCTCAGACAAGCCACGCGAAGTCCGTGTTGCCGCCGCTCAGCACCATGCCGATGCGCTTGCCGCGCAGCTCGGGTGCGATGGCGCAAAGCGCCGCGAGCACGGTCGCCGCACTCGGTTCGACGACGATCTTCATGCGTTGGAGGAAGAACCGCGCCGCTGCGACGATCGCCGCCTCGTCGACGGTGACGATGCGCACTCCGTGCTGCCGCAGTAGGTTGAAGTTGGGTTCGCCGAGTCCCGTCATGAGGCCGTCCCCCCACGACTTCGCGCCGTCGACGCGCGGCTGGCGCACGCCGGTCAACATCGAACGCGCAGCGTCGTCGACGGCCTTCGGTTCGGCGCCGAGCATCCACGCGCCGGGCAGCAAAGCACGCACGACGACCGCGGTGCCCGCACAGAGCCCGCCGCCGCCGACCGGCGTGATCACGACGTCGAGGTCCGGAACGTCCTCGAGCAGCTCGAGCGCCGCCGTGCCCTGCCCCGCGATGACGAACGGGTTCTCGAACGGATGCACCATCACGGCGCCCCGTTCTTGCTGCAGGGCGGCGCACACCGCGTCGCGTTCGGCCGCCTTGCAGAGCCGGATCTCTGCGCCATAGCCGCGCACGGCCGCGACCTTGACGTCCGGTGCGTTGTCGGGCATCACGACCGTGCACGGGATGCCGCGCTTTTGCGCCGCATAGGCGAGCGCCGCGCCGTGGTTGCCGCTGCTGTGCGTGATGACGCCGCGCTTGCTGCCTGCGTCGTCGAGCGCGAACACGGCGTTGCAGGCGCCGCGCGCCTTGAAGGCACCGACCTTCTGCAGGTTCTCGCACTTCGCGAAAACCCTCGCGCCGAGCTCGGCGTCGAGCGTCGCGGAGGTCAGGACCGGAGTGCGATGCACGTGGCCGCGGATGCGCACCGCAGCAGCGCGGATGTCGGCGAGGGTCGTCACTGGCGGGCACGATACCAACCAGCAGGCGCCGCGGCGCTGTGGCTACTGCTGCTGCACGCGCAACCGCCCGTTCTTGCGGTCGACGTCGTAGACCTTGTTGCCGAGCGGCATGCCCGTGAGCCTGAAGTCGACCGGGTCGCCGATCGGATCGTCCTGCACCTCGCCGTAGCGGACCGCGAAGCCGCAGGCGATGCGGAAGATGTTGTCGAGCATGAACGAGTGGAGGTAGAGGTCGACGCCGCGGTAGCGCGAGCCGATGCCCGTCTCGGGGTGGTAGTGCTCGAACGAGTTCGCGACGCTGCTGCCCTCGGTCGCGCCGCTCATCATCGTCACGGTCTTCTTGAGCAGTTCGACCGCAAGCTTCTGCGCGCGCTTGTTGCCGCGTTCGGCCCAATACGTGAGGCCCTCGAGGATGTGCGTGTTGATCATCGGCCAGACGCGTCCGTTCCACGGGCAGCCCTTGCGCGTGCCCTTCCAGCGCCCCGTCGCGTCGAACGTCGAATCGCTCATCGCGATGCTGGGCACCGGGAACTTGGTCCAGAACTCCTCGCGGTCCGACAGCGTGTCGAGCATGCGGTCGACCTGCTTCTGGTTCGGGATGTCGGTCGCGAGCGGGTAGAACCCGACGGCCGCCTTGACGTTCGTCTTGCGGCGGTTGTCGGGGTCGAGGTCCATGAAGAGCCCCGCCTTCTCGTCCCACATCTTCTTGCGGATCGTGTCCAGGATGACCTCGGCCTCCGCCTGGAAGCGGTTCGCCATCGCCTTCTCCTGGATCTCCTCGGCGACCTTGTAGAGCCACTTCACCATCCGGTAGCGGAACACCGAGGCGTCGATGCCCTTGAGCCGGAACTGTTCGGTGAACTCGATCGCGCGGTCGGCCTTGTCGTCGATCACCGTGTAGCGGCGCGAGAACTCCTGACCGGCCTCGAAGTGATTCACGATGTCCGTCAGGCCGCTGCCCTCTGGATCGCGGTTGTTGGCGAGCCACTTCACGTAGCGCTGCATCGCCATCAGCACGGCCTTCTTCGTGGCCTTGTCGGGATGGATCGCGTCGAGCGCCTCGAAGCCGCCGCCCCAGTCGGCGTGATAGAAGTCGCTGACGTTGAGGCCGCTCATGTAGACGCGGCCCGGCACCTGCCCGTTGTGGTGCACGTTCTCGAAGAACACCTTGAGACAACCGCGCGCCAGCGTCGGGTCCTGCAGCCAGCGCGCCTCGCGCATGATCGAGGGCGAGCTGAAGGCCGAAGGCTGGTGGAACGCACCATTGCCTTCGCAGACCGCGGCAGCAGAGTAGAGGCCGGCGCCATGCGGTTGGCGCAGCACGCACAACAGCTCGAAGCGGTGGCGCACCACGCGTTCGAGCTCCTTGTTGTCGCAGTGGAAGCGCGGCGCCTTGTCCCAGAACGCGTGCCAGCCGTTCTCGTCCTTGGCGTCGGGTCGGCGCGCGCGGAAGTTCACGCCCTTGCCCTTGAACACGACGTTGGCCTCGAAGCGGTGCATCGCCTTCGAGCCGGCCTTCAGCGGCACTGGCCGGAACAGCCCCGCGTAGACGCGCGAGC
This sequence comes from Planctomycetota bacterium, assembly GCA_035649575.1. Lineage (GTDB taxonomy): Bacteria > Planctomycetota > UBA1135 > UBA1135 > UBA2386 > DASVAL01. The sequence goes on along the minus strand of DASRJH010000297.1, from coordinate 86,618 downwards.
CCGGAATGATGGGGCTCGGCTTCTCCATCGGGCGCTTCGCGCGCGGCGTCGGCATCGCATCCATCTCGAACCACGGCGTCTCCTCGAAGTCCGGGCGATCGCTGCCGCCCTCCGCGAAGAAACCCTGCAGACAGCGCGCGCCCTTGCTGAGCGGACTCGAGTAGTGGATGTCCGCCGGCACTTCGGGGGAGTCGCCGATCTTGAGCATGCGCCGGATGCGGAAACTGTCGCCCTCGAGCGAGACAGGTTCGCCCTCGGGATCCGTGACCGTCCACATCACAACCGTGATCTCGCGATCGGCCTTGCCGGTGTTCGCGAGCTCGAGCTCGGAGACGAACCGGTCGTCGTGGCTCACGAAGCGACGTTCGACGACCTTCAGGCCGCCTGGTTCGTCGAACGACAACGTGGCGCGGCCCTGCTCGTGCTCGACCTGGCGGAAGTGCAGCGCGATCGGCTTGCCCTGCTCGAGCAGCGCCATGAAGAACACTGACGGCACGACTGCGCTCGCGATGTTCGCTTCGTCCGCGAACCCCAACGTCTCGAGGAAGCGTGGGAAGCGCGGCGCGTAGAGGCAGTAGCCGCCACCGGCCAGCGCATACTTTTTCTTCTGATTCATTCCGGAGTCCCGGGGGCGAGGGAGCACGGCGCTCTGGAGCTGCGGATCACGGTTGCGCTGAACAGGAATTTTGACAGCAGGCGAAGTCCGCATAACAGTATCTTTTGAGCGAACTTGCGTCGATTCTTGTCGTTGTGTTCCGGCCATCCTTGGATCCGGCATTACCGGATAAGTAGTGAGCGCTGCGCGCATCTTGATGGCTTCCGGAAAACAGTCAAGCGGTTTCCAACTTGACCGCGCACGGACTGCAGCATCCCCGTGAGGTGGAACGCGCCCGACCCGACGCACTCACGGGCGCGGTGCTCGGATCATTCGAAGTCGCCGAAGTCAGCGCGGAGCCGCTCGAGCACGGCGAACAGTTCGGGCGGCATCGGATCCGGGAGCTCGAGCCGTTCGTTCGTGACGAGGTGACGCATCGAGATCCGCTGCAGGTGCAGGAAGAGCCGCTGCAAACCGTACCGGTCGCGGAATGCAGCGTTGAGCCGCGCTCGGCCGTGCGTCTCATCGCCGAGGATGTGGCGCCCGCAGATGCTCGCGTGCCGCCGGATCTGGTGATAACGACCCGTCGAGATGCGGCAGCGCACGAGCGCGCAGTGGCGGAACGCTTCTACGAGCTCGAACTCCGTGCACGCGTGCCGCAGCTTGTCCTTCTCGTCCGCGAGCGGTTCGTCGCACTTCCACGCGTCGGGCAGCGAACGGTCGCCGCCGGGCCAGCGCAACAACGCCATGTATTCCTTCACGGCATCCGGCGATGCGAGACAGGCCTGCAGCGCGGCGGCCGCCGCCGAAGAGAACGCGAACAGCAGGACCCCGGAAGTCGCGCGGTCCAACCGGTGGAACGGGTAGAGGAACCTGCCGAGCTGGTCGCGCACGACCTGCAGCGCAGCGGGTGCGTCCTTGTGGTGATCGTCGCGATGGACGAGCAACCCGCTCGGCTTGCTGACCGCGACGAAGTCGGCGTCGAGGTGCAACACGCGCAACGGCGGCTGCACCACCACGTCGGCAGTGGCCTCGGACAGCGGAGCCGGCAGCGGATTCGAAGGCACCTCGAACATGGGGCAGGATTGGAGCAGTCCTCGCTCCCAAGACAACCGCCCGCTACACCCAGGGCGTGAATGTCTGGTCGTTTCTCGCCGACGCGGCAACGAAGTCCCCGCAGCGCCAAGCCCTGCGCCAGGGCTACCGCGTGCTCGACTACCGCGCTGCCATGCAGGCGGCGACGCGCCTCGCCGCGACGCTGCATGCGCGAGGGGTTCAACCGGGTGATCGCGTCGGCTGCCTCATGCACAATGACATCGATCACTTCCTGGCCTACTTCGGCGTGGCTGCCGCGGGCGCCATCCTCGTGTCGTTGAACACGCGGCTGGCGGCTGGCGAACAGCGCACGATCCTCGAGCACAGCGGCAGCGCAATGCTGCTGCACGACGCGGCTCACCGGCAGCGCGCCGCCGAGATCGGCACCGCCGCGCGAGCCGGAGCGGTGCTCGTCGCCGATGCGATCGCCACGGGCGAACGACGCGGCTCGCCGGTGGCGTTGGCCGGCGCCGACCAACCGGCGCAGCTCTACTACACCAGTGGGACGACCGGTGCGCCCAAAGGCGTCGTGTTGACGCACCGCAACGTCTGCACACACGCGCTCGCTGCCGTGAAGGAACTGTCGCTGACGGCCGATGACCGCTGGGCTCACGTCGCGCCGATGTTCCACCTCGCCGACGCGTGGGCCACGTTCGCGATCACCGCCGTCTGCGGCACGCATGCCTTCCTGCCGACGTTCACGCCGATCCAGGCACTCGACCTGCTCGCCAACGATCGCATCACGATCACGAACCTCGTGCCGACGATGCTCAACCTCATGGTGAACGAGCCGGCCGCCTCCGACCGCGCCTACTCGCTGCGCGTGATGCTGAGCGGCGGCGCCCCGATCGCACCCGACACCGTGCGGCGCATCCTCGCGACGTTCCGCTGCGATTACGTGCAGACCTACGGCATGACCGAGACGAGCCCGTATTTGACCGTGAGCCTGCTGACGCCCGAACTGCAGCGGCTGCCGCTGGCGCAACAGCTGCGCTGGAAGTGCAAGACCGGGAGGCCGTTCTACGGCGTCGAGCTCGAGGTCGTCGACGACCGCGGGAAACCGGTGGCAGCCGACGAGCACACGGTCGGTGAGATCCGCGTGCGCGGCGCGACCGTGACTCCCGGGTATTGGCAGGACCCCGCGGCGACGGCCGCGGCGTTCGACGAGGATGGGTTCCTGCGCACGGGCGACCTCGCGACGATCGACGCGCACGGCTACGTCGACATCGTCGATCGCAAGAAGGACGTCATCAAGACCGGCGGCGAGTCGGTGTATTCGGTCGAAGTCGAGAACGTGTTCTACGCGCATCCTGCGGTGCTCGAGTGCGCGGTGTTCGGTGTGCCCGACCCGGTCTGGGGTGAGCGAGTCACCGCCGCGGTCGTGCTGCGTCCCTCTGCCTCGGCAACGGCAAACGAGTTGATCTCGTTCTGCCGCGATCGCATCGCGCACTTCAAAGCGCCGAAGGAAGTGCGGTTCATGGCAGCGTTGCCGCGCACGGGCTCGGGGAAGATCCAGAAGAAGGCGCTGCGCGACGGGGTTGGCTAGGCCAACAGACAGGCGCAGCGGCTCTCCCACGGCATCGGTTGACACCCGGGTGAAGGAGTGCAGAACTCTTGATAGTCTCCGTTCCCGAGGTTGTACCCATGACCGCCCGCACGCCCCATTCCTCGACTCACTCGCTCTTCGACTACTTGATCTGGGTCCCCGCTGCGTTCTACGCCGTGCTGCTCGCAAAGGGCCTCACGTTCGCGCCATACCAGACCGATCCTCTGACGCTGTCGTTCGCGGTGGCGATCTTTGCGTTGGTCGCGTGCGCGCACTCCGCGAACGCGAGACGAATACGCGAGCTCAGCGCCACCGTTCATCAACTGCGGGGAACCTCCACGGCGACAGCCGCGCAGTCTGTCTCACTTCCGCCGTAGCGCGACGATGCGGTTCGTGTTGGTGCCGGCCTCGTTGTTGTCGATGCCCCAGCAGTTCGCGGTCTTCGTGAATTCCTGCGCGTTCACCATGACGAGCATCGGCACGAACCCTGCATCCACGGCGCACGGCACGACCGCTTCTTCGAGCCGCACCTTGCCCTTGCGCACCTCGCCCACTTCGAACGCGACGTAACCGCCACCGCGCACGATGCGGTGCAGCTCCACGAACACCTCGCCCATCGCCTGCTGCCACGCTTCGACCGTGCGCGCCATCGTGATCGGCACCGCCTGGCTGTCGATGCCGCAGAACCAGCAGCGCATCCAGTTGTCGTCCGCGTATTGCACGACGTCGAGGAATGGCGGCGACGTCACGACGAGCTGCACGCTGCCATCCGCGAACTGCGGCATCTTGCTCGCCGGCCCCGTCGTCAACACGGCCTGTCGCGCGAAGACCTCCGAGTCGCGGCGCCACAAAGGGCTCACGTCGCGCAGCAGCGACTTCGATTTCTTCGCGAGGATCGCCTTCACGTCGCGGAACGGCGGCGTCTGCTTGCGCTTCTCGTTGATCTTGCGCTGCGCAACCGCCGAGGTCGCCTGGTTCGGCGGCAGCGTGTAGACCGAGAAGAAGCCGGCCGAGTGGCCCGTGAGGCGGTTCACGGCGATCATGCGGATCCACTCGTCCACGGCATCGAGCGTGCCGTTCGCGGCCTTCGCGAGTAGCTGCTCGCGCAAACCGCAGATCGCGCGCAGGGTGTCAGGATGGAAGAAGACGAGCAGGTCCTCGTCTAGCTCGCCGTGCCAGGTCAGATCGAGCGACTCGATCCGCGCACGCACGGCCGCGAGCGACGGCGGACAGAACCGCGGCTGCACCAGCAGCGCCGAGAGCGGATTCACGTCGTTGCCGCACGGCACCCGCCCGCGCAGCGCCGCCTCGAGCGGCGTCGTGCCGCGGCCCATGAACGGGTCGAGCACGCGATCGCCCGGCTTCGACAACCGCTCGACGAAGAACGCGGGCAGCGACGGCTTGAAGCACGCGCGGTAGCTGATCTCGTGCAGGCTGTGCCCTTCGCGCTGCGTCGACGTCCAGAACTCGTTCGTGAACGTCGGCACGCGCAGACCCGCGACAGCGAGCTCGCCGACGATCGTGCGCGTACCGAAGGCAGCGAACTCGCGCAGCTCAGTTGCGAGGTCGAGAGACGCGGAGCGGATCGGTTCGGCGGCGGCACCGGTCACCTCTTCATCGGAACCTCTCGCTCGCTGCAGCACAAGGAACAGTCAGGACACACAGGAGTCGGATGCACGATCGCAGGACCTGGCGTGTACCGCTGCCAGACCAACCGGGCTCAGTCACACCACCAGGTGCCGTGCGATGCCCGGATCCACTTGTCCCAACCCGAACCCAAGAAACTCAGGTAGTACTCCTGGCCGTAGGGGTCGTAGTCGAACGGAGCCTTCCCCCAGATGCCGATACAGGTGTCAGGGATGGTTGGCACGAAGGCTGGCGCCAGCGCCTCGAGCTGCGCGGGGTAGTGGCCATGCGTGCTTCGGTAGGTCTCCAAGGCCGCAGCCAACGCATCACCGCGCTCACAGCTGTGCCCGACCTGCGCGCGGTAGACAACTCTTCCCACCAATACACCGCCGACGGTTCCGGATACCGCGACGACTATTGCGACGCAGCCATTCACCCACAAATGCCGCTTTCGCTCCGCAACGCCCGCCACGACGGCCCCGAACGACACAGGCACGACGACGAACACGACGGCGAACAGACAGAGAAGCAAGGCTTCGAACGACTCCAAGACGCTGCAAGCGACAGCAGCAAAGACGAATGTCCAGGCAACCAGGATCCATGGCCACGCCATTCAAGGGGGCATCGACGCTCGTTCTCCACCGCTATTCCCTCTCTCGCATCGATCACCATTTCCGCATAGCGCGATGGCGTTGATGCGCAGTGGCTCCAGCGCCCGAGGCTCGTAAGATCCGCGCCCCCCGTACCCATGTCGATCCGCCGCGAAGGCCCCGTCACCGAACGCCTGCTCACGCTGCTGCGCGAACATCCGGGCCCCGACCCCGCCTCCACTGGCGCGCTCGACGAGCCGATCGCCGCACACTCCTCGCTGACGCGCCGCCAGGCCATAGCGCTGTTCGAGTCGGCGATCCAGTCGCGGCTGCAGGACCTGCTGTCGCGCGAGCTCAAGGACAAGGGCATCAGCTACTACACGATCGGCAGCAGCGGTCACGAAGCGAACGCCGTCTTCGGCCACCTGCTCGAGACGACCGACACGGCCTTCTTGCACTACCGCAGCGGCGCCTTCATGGCCGCGCGCGCGCGCAAGGGCAGGGGCGAGACACCGTTCTTCGATGCGATGCTCTCGTTCTGCGCCTCCGCAGAAGACCCGGTCAGCGGCGGCCGGCACAAGGTGCTCGGTTCGCCGACGCTGCACGCGCCGCCGCAGACCAGCACGATCGCGAGTCATCTGCCCAAGGCCACGGGCTTCGCGATGTCGCTGCAGCGACTCGAGCGACAAGGTCTGCCCGTGCAGCGCGGTGTGCCCTGGGACAGCATCGTCTACTGCAGCTTCGGCGACGCCTCGATGAACCATGCGACGGCGCAGGCCGGCTTCCACGCTGCAGGCGCCGCGGTGCTGCACAGCCTGCCGTGTCCGATCCTGTTCGCGTGCGAGGACAACGGCATCGGCATTTCGGTGCGCACGCCGGACACGTTCGTCGCCCGCATGATGCAGGCGCGCCCCGGCATCCGCTATTTCGCGTGCGACAGCCAGGACTTCCCGGGCGTGTGGGCCACGGCCGCGGAGGCGATCGCCTACGTGCGCTCGCATCGCAAGCCTGCCTTCGTGCACACGAAGATGGTCAGGCTGATGGGCCACGCGGGTTCCGACGTCGAGACGAACTACCTGACGCTCGACGAGATCGAACAGAACGAACGGCGCGATCCGTTGCTCGCGTTCGCGGACCTGCTGCTGCGATGCGGTGCGATCGGCAAGGATGCGCTCACGGCGCTCTGCCACGACACCGACCAGCGCCTGCGCCGCGCCGCGGCCGAGGCAGCGACCCGCAGGAAGCTCGCGACCGTCGCCGAGATCGTGAAGCCGCTCGCGCGCCCACAGGCAGGTCAATGTCGGGTGCAGGTCGCGGATTCCGAAACGCGGGCGAAGGTCTTCCGCGGCAAGCTGCCCGAGGACGACCCGCGGCCGCGACACCTCGCATTCCGCATTCCGCAGGCGCTCACGGACCTGTTCGCCGCGTACCCGAACGCATTCCTGTTCGGCGAGGACGTCGCGAAGAAGGGCGGCGTCTACAACGCGACGGCTGGCCTGTTCGAGACGTTCGGTCCCGGGCGTGTGTTCAACACGATGCTCGACGAGACGACGATCCTCGGGCTCGCGCAGGGCATGGCGCAGGCGGGAGGTCTGCCGTTCCCGGAGATCCAGTATCTCGCCTACGTGCACAACGCGATCGACCAGATCCGCGGGGAAGCCGCTTCGCTGCAGTTCTTCAGCAGGGGTCGCTACCGGAACCCGATGGTCGTGCGCATCGCGGGTCTCGCCTACCAGAAGGGGTTCGGCGGGCACTTCCACAACGACAACTCGGTCGGTGCCCTGCTCGACATCCCGGGCATCGTGCTCGGCGTGCCGGCTCGCGCCGACGATGCGGTGCTGATGCTGCGCACGATGACGGCCATGGCGCAGCAGCACGGCATGGTGTGCCTGTTCCTCGAGCCGATCGCGCTCTACATGCAGAAGGACCTGCATGCGCAAAACGACGGGCGGTGGCAGTTCCCGTATCCGCCGCCACACGAGCTCATGGAACCCGGCGAGGGCCGCGTCTACGGGCCGAGCGACGACGACCAGCTCACGATCGTGACGTTCGGCAACGGCCTCTGGATGAGCCTGCGCGTGCAGCAGCGGCTGCGAGAGCGCGGCATCGCGGCGCGTGTGTTCGACCTGCGCTGGCTGCTGCCGCTGCCGATCGACCAGGTGAAGCAGCACGTGCGCGCGACGCGGCGCTGTCTCGTCGTCGACGAGTGCCGCTACACGCACGGCGGACCGAGCCCGATGATCCTGACGGAGCTGAGCCAGGATCCCGAGCTCGAGGGGTGTGTGCTGCGCCGCGTCGCCGCGGTCGACAGCTACGTGCCGCTCGCCGCCGCCGCGAACCTCGTGCTGGTCTCCGAGTCAGACATCGAACAGGCCGCACTGTCCATCTGCGAGGAGAAGGTGCAGTGACGAAGCCCACCGCGGTCTTGTTCTGCCCCGGGCGCGGTTCCTACGGCAAGGACGAGCTCGGCTTCCTCGGCCGGACGCTGCGACCGGGCCCCGTCGCGGACGCGCTGCGAGCCTGTGACGACTGGCGCCGTTCGCAGGGTCGCGCGCCGCTGTCGGAGATCGATGGCGCCGAGAAGTTCCGGCCGAGCCTGCACCTCGACGGCGAGAACGCCGCGGAGCTCATCTACTTCGGCACGCTCGCGCACGCCGAACACCTGCGCGAGCGATACGAGATCCTCGCGGTCGCCGGCAACTCGCTCGGCTGGTACACGGCGCTGCCGGCCAGCGGCGCGCTCGATCCGCTGAGCGGGTGGCGCCTCGTCGCGACGATGGCTGCGCTGCAGAAACAGGTCACAGGCGGGCAGGTGCTCACGACGACGGTCGGCGACGACTGGCATCGCAATCCGGTCCTCGAGGTCGCCGTGCGGGCCATCGTGCACGCGCTGCAGGACCGCGGCGACGATTACTTCTGCGACTACAGCATCCACCTGGGCGGTCACGAAGTGCTCGCCGGCACCGAAGCCGCGATCGGCGAACTGCTGACGCGGTTGCCGAAGGTGAGGATCGGCGACCGCGACTTTCCGTATCGGCTCGCTGGCCACGGTCCGTTCCACACGCGCCTCTGTGCCGGCACTTCGGAGCAGGCAACTGCGTCCTTCGCCGACCTGCCGGTCGTGCCGCCGGCGTGCCACCTCATCGACGGCTTCGGCAACGTGCACTCACCGTGGTCCGCGGATCCACGCGAGCTGCTGCACTACACGACGCACGAGCAGGTGCTGTCGACGTTCGACTTCTCGGCCAGCGTGCGCACTGCGATGCGCGAGTTCCAACCCGATGTCCTGCTCTGCGCCGGCCCCGGTTCTTCGCTGCGCGCGCCCGTCGGCCACTGCGTGCTGTTCGAAGGCTGGCGCAAGCAGCGCGACAAGCAGGGGCTCTTCACTTCGCGGCTCGTGGCCACCGACTGATCAAGTCGCCACGATCGAACCGCCTCGCCGACGAGCAGCCCTTCCCCGCGCCGCAGCGGGGCTGGATGCGTGTTTCGCCGTTGTTGTTTCCCCGCGTTGCGGCGCGGGCAACATGACCGAGCCTGTTCGCCTCGCAGAGGCGACCAGACTCACGGCTTGACGGTCAGCAGCATCGCCGAACCGAGCTGCAATGGCTGCGTGGACGTGGCGCCAAACGCCTGGAGTGCCACGTTGAGGCCGATCAGCGGCAGGAGGTTGGGCACGCTGACATGGGCGTCGATGCGCCGGTCTCCCCGCGCGCGACCCGCCGCCAGGATGAAGGCCGTGCTCGCATCGAGCATCAAGTTGCCGATTGGCGTGGAATACCCAGGGCCCAACGACGGGGCGGCGATGATGCCACCGGGCCCCTCCTCGACGGCCACCGACAAGCGCGTCCCCATTCCGATCTGCAGCGGGTTCGCGGCCCAGATCTGCGGCGTGGCGATCTCCTGCGCGAGCATGAGGAAGCGCGACTCGGCCTGCGCTTCCGGTCCGACGGCCTTCTCGAGTCCGCCGGTGCCCAGGTCGAGGAAGTGCTTGAGGAACCCGACACCCACGTCGGCAACGCGCTCGAACACCGAGGTCGATGGGTATGTGCTGAGCCCTGCGATGTTCATGTGATCGCAGTCCTGGTTCAGCAGGTAGAGGAACTTCAGCCCATTCTGGCTCGCGATCGCATGGTAGTAGGGCATCGAGTACCACGCCCAGGGCGTGACCCAGTCACCGGTCCCGACCACGATGCCGAATGGCGACGTGACCTGGGAGGCGACGGCCCAACCCGGGGAAGCGGGTGCGAGCGCGAGGCCACAGCGATAGCCAGGGTTGTTCGCCAACACCGCGCCCGTCATGCCACCGCCCATCGAGTGTCCGGCCAAGGCCACGCGACTCACGTCGAGCTCGCCCTCGAAGAAGGAACCGACCCGACCGTTCTCCGCCAAGACGGCGGAATAGAGTGCGCGACCATCCTGCCCCTGGAGGATGAAGTTGTACTGAGCCGTGTTGCTGAGCACGACCACGAACCCTTCGCCAGCCCAAACGCGGCCGAGCCCGGCGTAGTCGATTCCGAGAAGCGAATAGCCGTGCAGGAACACGACGACGGGCCACCCCGTGCTTTGATGCAACAAGGGGGTGTCCACGCCTGCGGTCACCGCGGGGTAGCAGACGGTCGCGTCGAGGAACGGAGACCCGATTCCCGTCGTGTTGGGCCAGGCGACGGTGGTCGTTCCGACTGCAAGAGGGGTCTGCGCGCAGATCCCGCCAAACGAGAGGAGAAGGCAGATCGGTACGAGGAGATGGCGCATGGTCTCGAAGGCTTTCGTCGACAAGATTACCCCGGGCCGGCAGGCTCGCAACCATGACAAGGCCCTAGGGTGATCTTTCGGCCAATGGCAAGGGCAGCGCGGGCCGCCCCTTCCTACCCCTACTCGAGCCCGAACCCGAGTCGCCTCAACTCGCTGACGAGCTCCCTCCGCGCCACCGCATACTCGCTCTCTGCACCCCACATGGTCGCCATCCGTTCAGCCCAGCCCTTGGATTCGTTGACCGGCCGACCCTGGTAGCCGCCGCGCTCGGCATTGGTGGCCCGCGCCCACTGCTGCATCGCCTGATCGGCCGCATCGAGCACCTCGTCGGTGCGACGCGGATCGTAGCGGTCCCAATGCAACACGCCCTGAAGCGGCAGGCGCCCGCGCGGCACGGGATCGTCCGCTGCTTTGCCGACCGTCATGCCGAACACCACGTAGGTGTGGATCGGCAAGCCAAGCGTCTGCGCGAGCTCGATCGGGTGATTGCGCGCGGCCCCGATCATGCAGGCTCCAAGACCCTCCGCTTCGGCGGCGAGCTGCAGGTTCTGGCCGAACAGCGCAGCATCGACGGTTGCCTGCATGAACAGCTCGAAGCTCTGGGTCTGCAGGTTCGTGCCGTGTCGCCCACACGCAGCAGCGAGCTTGTGCAGATCGGCGCAGACCGCGAAGAACACCGGCGCCTCGACGATGTGACGCTGGCCGGCGCAGAGCCGCGCGCATGCTGCCTTGATGGCCTGGTCGCGCACGGCGACGACCGCGTAGGCCTGCAGGAAGCTCGACGTCGAAGCATGGCGCGCCGCGTCGACCAGGCGGTTGATCTGCGCCTCGGGCACGGGGTCAGGGCGATACGAACGGCGGCTGCGGTGGCGGAACATCTGCGCCAACGTGCTCCACGGCTCGCCGTGCAGTGCGCAGACTGCGGCACGCAGGTCCTCGGGACGATCGAGGTCGGCGAGCACCCAGGGGTTTGCCGACGGCACGACCTCGACGCGGGTGCGGTCGGCGCGCACGAGGTCCCGCAACGTGGTGCCCTCGAGGTCGATCTCGGCGAAGACAGTGCGCGTCATCGCGACGGGGTGGCCCGGCCGCTCGCGGAACAGCGGCAGTGCTATGCCGCAACCGGGCCGCTGCAGCAGCGCCAACAACGCCAGCACGGTCTCGGCCAGGACGAGCGCATGGTCGACCGGAAAGACGACCACCGCATCGGTTCCCGCCGGCAGTGCCTCGTTCGCCGCGCGCAGGCTGTCGGCCATCTCGCCACCCGATGGCACGATCACGCTGCGCGCGCCGAGTCCGGCCGGCAGCGGACTCGCATCGATGTTTCGCACGACGAACATCTCGTCGATGCCGGCCGCGCGGCAAGTCGCAGCGATCCGTTCGATCGGCGTGGTGCCCGCGAGGTCGAGCAGCGCTTTGTCGGCGCCCATGCGTTCTCCGCGGCCTGCCGCCGGAACGATCGCGACGGTGCGCACGAGTCAGCCGCTCCGGATTTCCTTCAGCGTCAGCAGCGACTCGACGCGGAACTCCTTGCGGAACGCATCGGCGTCGGGATCCTCGCGGTCGGCGATCGCCATGACGACGACGGGCACGGCGCCGGCTTCGACGACGGCCTCGATGGCCTTGCGCGCCGACCCACCGGTCGTGACGGTGTCCTCGAGAATCGCGACCTTCTCGCCCTTCTCGAGATCACCTTCGATGCGCGAAGACGTGCCGTGGCTCTTCGGTTCCTTGCGCACGAGGAAGGCCTTGAGGTTCTGGCCCGTCTCGAACGACAGCGCGGCACAGGCACTCGCGATCGGATCGGCGCCGAGCGTGAGGCCGCCGACGGCGGTGATCTCCGGGTACTTTCGCAGGCGCTCGAGCAGCAGCCTTGCTGTGAGCCAGAGCCCTTCGGGGTGCAGCGTGACCTTCTTGCCGTTGATGTAGAAGGTCGAACGCTTGCCCGACGCGAGCACGATGTCGATGCCGTCCTTGTAGGCGCGTTCGCGAACGAGCTGGAGCAGGCGGGCTTTGGCTTTCTGGGGTTCGAACCTGGTCGTCACTCGAGAAGGGATAGCCGGCTCGCTGGGCTGTGTCCAAAGCAAGAACACCCGACGGCGTGATTGGCCCACCCGTGTTGCTACCAGGCGCGGCAACTGCGCTACTTTTCCGCCATGTCCAAGGCGAGCACCCCTGTCGACGACGACCTCTTCGCATTCATCGCCGCCGCCACGATTCCCGAAGACTCCCTGCTGCGCGACCTGCGGCTCGCGGCAGCCAAGGCAGGCCTGCCCGAGATCCACATCGCGCCCGAACAGGCCGCGTTCCTGCAGCTGCTGCTGCGGGCCACGAAGACCAGGACCGTGATCGAGGTCGGCACGCTCGGCGGCTACTCGGCCATCGCGATGGCGCGAGGTCTACCGCCGGACGGCCGGGTGATCACGCACGAGATCGATCCGCGTCACGCGATCTTCGCGCGCCACTGGATCGAGCGCTCCGACCAGTGCTCAAAGATCGAGGTCCGGGTCGGCGATGCCGCGGATACACTGCGCGCCGTGCCGGCCGGATCGGCCGACGCGATGTTCCTCGACGCCGACAAGGCCGGCTACGTGACCTACCTCCAGCACTCGCTGCGCATCCTGAGGCCCGGCGGCGTCCTGCTCGCCGACAACGTGCTCGCGAGTGGCGAAGTCGCGCGCGGCACCGGGGAGACCGCCGTCGCGATCCGCTCCTTCCTCGACGCCGTGGCCGCGACCACGAACCTGCGCTCGGTCATCGTGCCGCTCGGCGACGGCTGTCTGTTCGGAGTCAAGCAGTGATCGAGCCCGCGCCGCAACGACAACATCGCACGGCACCTCTCGCCGAGGCCGTCCGGCACGACCTGCCCCCGCGGCTCGTCGTCGTGCCCGACTTCGCCGCGGCCGAGGCGAAGATCGCCAACGGCACCCACAGCAGCCACATCGTCGTGCTCGCGGGCCAGGACGAGGTTGCCGCGCGAGCCGCCGCGGCCACCGGCCTCGCCTCGGGCCGCGGCCCCATCCCAGTTCGCCCGCACCAGGTCCCGTGGCGCACGCTCGTCGTGGTCCCGACCTACAACGAGAGGGACAACCTCGCGCCGATCGTGCGCGCGATCTCTGCCTACCTCGACACCGACATCCTCGTCGTCGACGACGGCTCCCCCGACGGCACGGGCGACATCGCCGACGGTCTCGCCGCGGCGGATCCGCGCGTTCACGTGCTGCATCGCGCGGGCAAGCAGGGTCTCGGCACGGCCTACCTCGCGGGTTTCCGGTTCGCGTTCGAACGCGGCTTCGAACGCGTCTGCGAGATGGATGCCGACTTCAGCCACGCACCGTGGGACCTGCCGCGCCTCGTGCACGCCTCGGCCGATGCGGACCTCGTCATCGGCAGCCGCTACGTGCGGGGCGGCTGCACGATCGGCTGGGACTTCAAGCGGCGTCTCTTGTCGCGCGGCGCCAACCTCTACACGCGCTTGGTGCTCGGCAGCGGCATCCGCGACAACACGGCCGGCTTCCGCTGTTTTCGCACCACGGCGCTGCAGCAGATCGACCTCGCCGCCGTGTCGGCGCAGGGCTACGCATTCCAGATCGAGATGGCGTTCCGCGTCGTGCGTGCGGGTCTGCGCGTGCGCGAGATCCCGATCCACTTCGTCGACCGGACCGCCGGCAAGTCGAAGATGGACGGCAAGATCGCGCGCGAAGCGCTGCTGCTCGTGCCGAAGCTGCGCGGCAGGGTCAAGAAGCAAAGCGGCGGCTGAACTGCCAGCGGAACCTGCTGCTCGAGCCGTCTCGAGTGCAGCGGCGGTTCCTGCCGTCACAGTCGGGCGATGTCGTCGAGGATCCGGTTCACGGCGCGGCGCGGTGAACCGCGTACGCCAGCAGAGCCTGCCCGCGCGAGCAGAACCGACGCTCAGACCTTGCTCGCGGCGAGTCGATCCTGCTCGATGTCGGTGATCATCTTCTCCGTGATGTCACCGGTCGGATAGACACCCTCGAAGCAGGCTTTGCAGAACTCCATCTTGTTCTTCCCGGCCGTCCTGACGGCATCGACCATCTCGTCGATCGTCTGGTAGAGAACGTGGTCGGCCCCGAGCTCCTTCGCGATCTCGGCGGTGCTGCGCCCGCGCGCGACGAACTCGCGCTTCGTCGACATGTCGATGCCGTAGAGACACGGGTACATCAGCGGCGGCGAGTACGACGCGAGGTAGACCTTCTTGGCGCCCATCTGTCGCGCGATCTTGACCATGTGCCGGCTCGTGTTGCCGCGCACGATCGAGTCGTCGAGGATGATCACGCGTTTGCCTTCGAACTCGGCGCGGATCGGGTTGAGCTTCGCGCTGATCGAGTCACGCCGCATCTTGTCGTTCGGCATGATGAACGTGCGGCCGATGTAGCGGTTCTTCACGAACCCTTCGCGGCACGGCAGGCCCAGCGTCTCCGCCATCGTCTGTCCTGCGGTGCGCGCGGATTCGGGCACCGGGATCACGACGTCGGCCGCGAGCCCCGTGCGTTTGAAGGCCTGGCCGAGGCGCCGGCCCAGTTCCATGCGCGCTTCGTAGACGGACGTCTTGTCGAGGAAGGTGTCGGGGCGTGCGAAGTAGACGTACTCGAAGATGCAGGGCCGATGCGGCTTCTTGCCGACCTGCACGAAGTGCGGCACGCGGTCCTCGCCGATCCAGAGCAACTCGCCGGCCTTCAGGTCGCGAACGACTTCGTAGCCGGACACATCGAGCACCACGGATTCGCTGGCGACCGCGTACCAGGTGCCTTCGGGCGTGACCTTCTTGCCGAAGATGCACGGCTTGATGCCGTAGGGGTCGCGGAAGGCATACATGCCCTCGTTCATGATGCCGACAACCGAGTAGGCGCCCTTCACGCGGTCGTAGACCTCCTGCACCGCGAGCTTCACGTCCTCGACCTTCACGGGCGTGCCGAGGCGCCGCATCAGTGCGTCGGCGAACACGTAGAGCACGACCTCGAGGTCGCATTTGCTGCCGAGATGGATGTTGCGGTCGGCGAAGTAGGTGTTCTTGAGCTCGTGGAAGTTCGTGACGTTGCCGTTGTGCGCCATCGCGATGCCGACCGGATAGTCGAGCCAGAACGGCTGCACGTCCGTGACCTCGCCCATGCCGACGGTCGGATAACGCACGTGGCCGACCGCGAGCGGTCCGCGCAGACGCAGCAGGTGTTTGTCCTGGAAGACCTCACGGACGAGTCCGAGGCCCTTCTTGGCCTGGAACCCGTCCCCGAAGGTGACGACGCCTGCCGCATCCTGACCGCGATGCTGGACCGCGAGCAGGCCGGTGATCACGTCGTGGATCGCGCTCGACTCGGGAGGACCGAAGATGGAGATGAAACCGCACATGAGGAGGTGCAAGCTTACCATCCGCGTCCGATGGCGAATCTATGCAATGTCGACGGGCTTGTCGTTCCGGAAGCCGACGCGCGCATCCCCGTTCTCGATCGGGGGTTTCTGTTCGGCGATTCCTGCTACGAAGTCGTGAGGACGGTGGGCGACATCCCGTTCGGCTGGCCCGAGCACTGGGCGCGGCTCTGCATGTCGGCCGAAGCGATCCAGATGCGGCTCGACGTCGAAGAGGCGGCCATCGCGCGCCGCATCGCCGCGACACTGGCTGCCGCAGCCCATGGCGACAGCTATGTGCGGCTCATCGTCACGCGCGGCACCGGCGAGGCGCCCAACATCGACCTCGCCTATGCACCGGGCCCACAGCACTGGGTCGTGATCGTGCGCCCGCTGACCGCAATGACGGGCAAACCCGCGCGCCTCTGGCTCGTGGACCGGCTGCGCAACGACCGGCGTGCGCTCGATCCGGCGACGAAGAGCGGCAACTATCTCAACAACGTGCTCGGTCTGGCCGAAGCCAAGGCTCACGGCGCCACGGACTGCGTCATGCGCAACGGGGCGGGCTTCCTCACGGAGGCCTCGACGTCCAACCTGTTCGTGCGGATCGACGGCGTCTGGTGCACGCCACCGCTCGATGCGGGCATTCTCGCCGGCGTGACCCGGGCGCACCTGCTCGAGTTCCTGCCGAGCCAGGGGCAACGCGTGGAAGAACGGCCGCTGACCGCGTCGGACCTGGAAGAGGCCGAGGAGATGTTCTTGTCGAGCTCGTTGCGCGACATCGCGCCGGTCACCCATCTGAACGGCCGGACTCTGCACGGCGGTCACGCCGGCCCCGTGTCGATGCGGCTGTCGCCGCAGTTCGCTGCATTCCAAGCCCAGAGACTCAGGGACCGGTATGCGCCGGCGTGGCGCCGGCTCTTGGGCTAGCTCTCCAGCGCGTCGGCCAGGATCGACTGGATGCGTACCAATGCGGCGCGATAGCGCGCCTTCGCCTGCTCGCCACCCTTCACGGCCGTGATGATGCCTGCAATCGTGTCGTCGAAAGAGACACGCGCATTCTTGCGCGGGCGTCCCGGACCGCGCTTGGGACCGGACCTGGCCCGAGCAACCTTGCCCTGGCCACGCGGCGCGGCCTTGACGATGCCGAGCAGCGCCTGGGCCCGACCGAACATGATCGGGAACACTCTCAGTCGCTTCTTTGCCGCAGCTGCCGCAATGTCACTGTATTTGGCGTTTCGGTTGCTCTTCAGACTGGCGACGATGAAGTCCATCGCCGGATTCGCTTTCTTTGCTGCTGCCATGCCATCACCTGAGAATCAAACACAGGGTGCGTTGAGTACTGTGAGTGGTCCGGCAGTCTCATGTCACAGGACATTCATTGCAAGCCCCGTACTCGGCAAACCAGAGTGCATCACTGTCAGCGCGTGACTGTCACATCCCAGCTCTCTCCGGGAGCCAATATCAAGGATGGGTGTGGAGCCAGCGTCTTCTGCAGGGCGTGCAAGTCCCGCAGCGTGACTCGCAACAGAGTCGGATGCGAGTGGCAATAGAAGGCATCGTCGAAGACGACGAGAGCCGGTTCGACTTTCTGCACGATCTTCACTGCTTCGACATTGCGCGACGACAGGATCATGAGATCGGCTTTGCCTTCGACTTCCGCTTCGCGCAGGTCTGGTCCGACCAGCAGGATCTTCGGTCCCTTCGCGACCTCGATGCGGTAGCTGCAGCTCCACGTCACGGATCCATCCGGGAGCTTCTGGCCCATGGCCTGCACGTCCACGCCGTTGCTCTGCGGGTAGGCCTTCCCCGGTTCGACGAGCGGCATGTCTTGCATCGGCACCGAGGGAAGGTGGAACACGATGTGCCCGAGCACGGGCCGTCTCGGCTTGGCAGAGAACATGCGCACGAGCAGCTGGTCGTTGCGCCGCACCATGTCCATCGGCTGCGTCAGGATGCAGAACTCCGACCCTCCCCAGATCCAATCGGCGAGATCCGCGCCGGCGGCATCGACGACGAAATTGCCGGTCGGCGTGCGGAACATCCAGCCCCCCATGGGCAGGCGGAACAGGCGTGCCGTGCCGGCGGGGACCGGATCCCCGGCCAGCTTCGAGACGGACTCGAGTCGCTGGCGCCACCAGAGCGGCAGCCCGCGTGCGGCGATGCCGGCAACCTCTCGCAGCATGCGGCGATGGATGCGGTGGTGGAACTCGAGGAAGTCCACGCGCGGAAACTTCGCGCACTCGCCGTCGATCTCCTCGAGCACGGCGAGGCGCTTCGTGCCGCCTGCCGCTTCGGGCGCTCCGGATCCTGCGTAGACGGCTGGCGGCGCCTGCACCAACCGCGCAGACAGCTGCTGCCAGTGCTCGGGAGCTGACCGCGGATCCGCGGGCTGGCCGGGCTTCGGCGGGAACTCGGGCACGGTGCCGTTCATCGGCCCTGCGTCGGCGACGAGCATCAGACTGCCCAGCAATCCCGGGTCGATGACACTGTTGCATCCGAACGTCCAGCCGAGACGGGTCTGCGGCATGCGGTCCGTGCTCTCGTCGAAGTCGTTGACGACGATCTGCAGGTCCAGCACGAGCCCCGCTGTTGGCTTGGTCCCCACGGGCAGGATCTCGGTCCAGGGAATCTTCGCTTCGTAGCTCGTGATCCCTTGCTCCTTGTCGTGGAGCACGACGTTGCGCGCGGTATTGCCGTCGAGCACGCGCGCCGTGCCTCGCAGCCGGTCCCACAACACGACTTCGCGACCCGGGGAGTCGGCGAGCCAGAACTCACGGTCCTCGCGGCGGCCTGCGTCGGTGCCGAGCCCGCGCGTATTGCGCTCCGGATCGAACGTGAGCACGACCGAGTCCGCGGCCGGGATCTCCGTCAACAGCAGCGTGTCTGCGTCGAGCGGGCGGTGCCACTCGTCCTTGACCGCGCAGGCGACATGGAGCGCTTCCTCGTCCCAGAGCATGAACACGACGCCGCTCGCGTCATTGGGACCGCGCCAGGCATCGAGCGCGGTGCCCGAGAGCTGACGCCTGTCGTCGAGTCGCATCGCCGGCAACTCGGGCCAATCGATCAGCGATCCGTCGACCGCGATCTCGCGCCCACCACGCGGCAGCACGACCGCCTGGGGCAGCAACATCGGTCTTGGCGGACCCTGCGCAGGCGCCCCTTGGTTCTGCGCCAGCGCACAGGGCCAAAGGGCAATGGGGGCGAGAAACACCAGGCCCAGCAACTTCACGTGCACTGGATCCTCCGCAGACTCAGGTAGTTCATGATCGCGTTCGCTGTCGTCGAGCTCAGCAGGCCGAAACCCTGATGCACGAGCAGGCCGAGCGCCAGTCCGTGCAGCAGGCTGACTGGAATGACCCAGGCGCCACCGATGCCCATATGCAGCAGGACGTAGACGGCAACCGAACCGAAGACACCAATCGCGTCCTGGACGGCCAACCGGAACAAGAGCTCCTCGGCAACGGCGCCGAGCAGCACGAATGCGATCGCCGCGACCTCGCCGACGTCGTTGAACACGCGCCTGGTCAGCGCCGCGTAGGCGCGGAACTTCTGCACGCGCCGAGCGAGCACCGCAAAGACCATCGCACCGCACCATCCGATCGCGAGGCCGAGCCCGGCCGCAAGCCAGGGGCCGTGCTGGCCGATGGCCTGCGCCGGCAGGACTTCGATGCGGTCGCGCAACCAGAGCCACCCGAGGGCCAGCGCCGTCATGAGCATGTACAGGAACGCACCCGCGCCCAGGACCACCCGCGGTTGCTGGACGTCACCCGGATCGAGGTCGGGCCCGGTCACGGGCACAGCCATCGGCAACGCGGCCAGGGCCCCAGGACCACGCGCGGCAGACCGAGGAACTTCGACGCCGACACCGGTCCGAAGTGACGGCTGTCGCGACTGTCGAAGGGGCTGTCGCCGAGCAGGAACCACTGGCCGGGCTCCAGCGTGCACGGCAGCACGGCCAGCGGCTCGCGCACGGCGAAGGTGTCGCGGAAGACGTGCAGCGAGGTGATGCACAACGGCCGGTCGCCGACGACGCCGATGTGCACGAAACACCGCGGGGCCCAGCCCGAGCCCGGGTCGACTACCGGCAACCAATCGGAACGGCGTGCGAACACCAACATCGCATCGGCACGCCCGTCGACCACGAAGAACGCGCGGTCGTCGAGCAGACCGTATTCGATCCGGTGCGCGCCCTTCGGCGTCGGCGGCAGCCGCGTGCCTTCGACGGTCTCGCCGTTGCGCCAGAGCTCGAGGCAACCGCCCGGCTGCCAGTGGAACGTGAGGACCTCGTCGTTTACGTCGATCGAGCACAGCAGCTCGGTCGGATCGAGCACTTCGAGCTCCATGCCACAATCGGTCACGCCCACGTCCTCGCCGACGGCGCCGCGCACACCCAACGCGTCGATGTAGGTCGCATCGACGGGTTTGTCGTTGCCGACGAAGCCCGTCGGCACGACGCGCGATGGACCGAGGCGCCGCTGACTGCGCGCCTTCTCGCCGAAGATCACACGCGTGTCCACGGCAGACGAGCTCACGGCTGGGAGGCGCAGCATCGAGTCCTCGACGACCGCAGCGCGCAGGTCGAGCAGCTTCGAGTCCATGCCGGGCCGAAAGCTGGCCCACCGCACGCGCATCGAACGCGCGAGCAACGGATCCTTCGTCTCGCGCTGCAGACGCTGCCGGTCGGGGCCGAGCCAGATGTCGCCCCTCTTGATGTCGATGCAGCGCGCGTCGGCGTCGTCGCCCCGCGCGGCGATGCGCTTGACGAGTTGTTGGCCGGGCTTGTCCGGGTGTTCGACGACCACGAGATCGTGGCGCCTGCGCGCCTCGGCACTCGCGAGCTTGTCGACGAAGACGACGTCACCGGCGTTCGGATCGCCGTAGAGCACGGGCTGCATGCTGCCCGAGTCCACGAGGTAGCGATCCCCGCACCACCGCCGCAGCGCCTGGACCGTGAGCACGGCGATGGCCGCGACAGCGACCGCGTCGCGCGCCAACGTCCGGAACTCGCGATGCCAGGCCATGCCAGACGTCACGCGGGAAAGAACCGTTCGTGGAGCAGCGCGACCGTGCGCGCGAGGTCCGCAGCGGCAACGACGAGCGCCACGGTGCTCGCATGCGCGCCCTGGCCGGCGCATCGCACCACGATGCCCGCGGCGGCCAACGTCGCGAGTGCCTTCGCGGCGGCGGGGGCTTCGATCGCGTGCGCGTCGCCGACCACGCCGACGACGGCCTGGTCGTCTTCGCTGGTCACATCGCCGATGGCCTGGAGCCGCGCGCGGGCCGTGGCCAGAACGCCGCGTTCGAGCGCGAACGTCACGGCAGCTTCCGACACCGCGACGGGGCCGACGTCGCACTGCAACTCCGACAGCTCGGCGAACACGCGCGCGAGGAACGCGTGTGCCGGCACGAGGCGCAGCGACGTCACCGTGACCAGCGCGACCGAGCCGCGATGCGAGATCGCGTGCACCGCGGGCTGCTCGACGCGCGCGGTCGCCTCGATCTTCGTGCCTTCGGCATCGGGGTCCTGGGTGTTGCGCACGCGCAGCGGAATACCACATCGCATCGCCGGCAGCATCGCCGCCGGGTGCAGCACCTTGCTGCCGAGCGCCGCGAGCTCGCAGACGACTTCGAAGCTCAGCGCGCGGATCGGCTTCGCGCGCGGCACGAGGCGAGGGTCCGCCGTGCGGATGCCGTCGACGTCCTTCCAGATCTGGATCTCGGATGCGGCCACCGCGACACCGAACAACGCCGCCGAATAGTCGCTGCCGTTCCTGCCGAGCGTGGTGATGTTGCCTTGCTCGTCGGCGCCGATGAAGCCCGTCACCACGGGCACTCCTTCGACCGCCTCGAGGAACGCCGCGATGCGCCCGTCGTCGGGGAGCGGACGCGCGCGACCGAACGCACTGTCGGTGCGCAGGCCAGCAGCGAACGCATCGACGGCCGTGGCCGGCACGCCGATTTGCCGCAGTGCGGCCGCGACCGTGCGAGCGCAGCAGCGCTCGCCGAAGCTCGCGATGCGATCCTGCGCGCGTGGACTCGTCTGGCCGACGAGACGAAGGCCGCGCGCGAGATCCTGCAGCTCGCCGAGCAGCGGATCGAGCAGGCCCTGCGGCAGGTCGAGCTCGCGCAGGATCACGCGGTGCCGTTCTGCGATCCAGCTCGTGTCGGCGTCGCCGGTCGCTGCGCGCTGCGCCAGCGCCAGCAACGCGTCGGTGACACCGGCATGGGCCGACACGACCACGACGGGTCTGTGGTCTCTGTGGCGGCGGACGATTTGCACGACCTGGTGGATCGACCCCGCGTCGCCGACGGAGGTGCCACCGAACTTCATCACGATCACGCCCCGATCATGCAGTGATCGCCCGCCAGCGTCGAGAAGCCAGGGCTGCGGCGGCGCCTACCCGGTGCATAATGTCACGCATGATGCGCACCGCGGATCTCATCCACGACTGGAACCAGACCGGCGGCGGGTTCCGCCCGACCCGCCCCCTGAAGTTCGACGACGAAACGCTGCGCGACGGCCTGCAGTCCCCGGCCGTCAGCGACCCGCGGCTGGACCAGAAGATCGACCTGATCGAGCGCATGGACCGGCTCGGCATCCACACCGCGAACGTCGGCCTGCCGGGCGCCGGCGGGCGTCCGCGCGAGGACATCTTCCTGCTCGCCAAGCACATCGCCGACCGGCGACTGCGCATCGGCGCAAACGTCGCCTGCCGAACCGTGGTCAGCGACATCGAGCCTGTCGTCGAGATGACGCAGCGCGCGGGCATCCCGATCGAGGTCTGCGCTTTCATCGGCAGCAGCTACATCCGCCAGTACGCGGAGGACTGGACCCTGGATCTGCTGCTGCAGCACACGCGAACGGCGCTGTCGTTCGCGCGCCAGCACAAGCTGCCGGTCATGTATGTGACCGAAGACACCACGCGCGCGCAGCCCGAGACGGTCCGCGCGCTCTACAGCGAGGCCATCGAGTTGGGTGCGCGGCGTCTGTGCGTCTGCGACACGGTCGGCCACGCGACTCCGCAAGGCACGCGCGCGGTCGTTCGCTTCGTGCGCGAGCTGGCCGACCAGCACGACAAGACGCTCGGCGTCGACTGGCACGGGCACCGCGACCGCGACCTCGGCATCGCGAACTGCCTCGCGGCGATCGAAGCCGGGGCCGACCGCGTGCACGGCACCGCGCTCGGCGTCGGCGAACGGGCGGGTAATGCGCCCATGGATCTGCTGCTCGTCAACTGCCGCCTGCTCGGCTGGATCGACAACGACCTGCGCACGCTGCCCGAGTACGTCGCCGCCGCGGCCAGGGCTCTCGACGTGTCGATCCCCCACAACTACCCCGTGCTCGGCACCGACGCTTTCGAGACGGGAACCGGCGTGCACGCCGCGGCCGTCATCAAGGCCTTCAAGAAAGGCGACACCGAGCTCGCCGACTCCGTGTATTCCGGCGTGCCGGCGCACCTCGTGGGTCTCAAGCAGCAGATTGCGGTCGGCCCGATGGCGGGCAAGTCCAACGCCGCTTTCGTGCTCGAGCGCCTGGGGATCGAGGCCACCGAGGAAAGGGTCCAACGCGTCCTTGCCGCCGGCAAGTCGAGCAAGCGTCTCTTGACCGACGACGAGGTCAGGCGGGCTGCCTCACCATGAGACCTAACCTCTGCATCAAGTCGGATTTGTGAAGATCCGATCAGGGCCAGCACCGGGAGGAGGATGGACCCAGTTCTGGACATGAGCGTCGTCGAGGAGTTGCTGTCGTTTTCCGACGACGGCGACCCCGAACTGCTGCTGGACCTGATCCTGATGTTCCTCGACGACGGTCCGGCGAAGATCCAGGCCATCACCGAGGGGCTCGCGGTCGGCGACTTCGGCAAGATGGAGCGTGCGGCCCACTCGCTGAAGGGTTCGTCGGGGAACCTCGGCGCCAAGCTGCTGCAAGACAGCTGCGAGAAGATGCAATCTGCGACCCGCTACCACCGGCTCGAAGAGTCGCGCAAGCTGGCGGTCGAGATCGCCCAGCGCTTCGCCCAGGCCGAAACAGCCCTACGCGAGCTGCACGCCAACTACACGTCCTAGCCGGCGGGGCCGGCGCCACGCAGCGAGATGGCCGTTGCCTCCGGCACGGCGCTGCCGGACTGGCGGCTACGCTTGGCCCGCGGGCGCGATTTGCCTCCGCCAGGCTTCTTGACTCCGTTCGGGTGCGGAATCGCGACGGTCTTCACTGCCGCGACAACCTGTTCTTCATCCACCCGCACTGCGATCGGCGCCAACGGCACCGCTTCGGGCTCCCAGTCGGCGGCGTGACCGCGGTAGATGCAGCGGTGGCATTTGTGAAAGAACGTGCGCTGCCGAAGAAGACAGACCTCGCCACCGATCCGGTGCGTAATCAGGGGAGGCGGGGCAGAGCCTCCGGGCGTTGGGCAGTCTCTCATCGCTGGGATGGGGGGGCTTGCAAGTGAGAGGACAACCTTTCGACCGCGTAGAGTAGAAGTCTTGAGACGAGGGTCAACGACCCGGATCCCGGACGCATCGCTGCCACAGCTCGCGGCAGGTCGCTACCGCCGTCGGGGCACAGTGGCTCGAGCGCGACAGCTCGAAGCATACCGGGCCACCGTAATGACCTTGCGAGAGCGCTGTTAGAACGCCTTCGAAGTCGACGTCCCCGGTCCCGGGCAGCAAGTGTTCGTGCCGGCCGCGCCGCATGTCCTCGAGGTGGACCTGAGCCAGAAACGGCACAACTGTCGCGACGAGGGCTGCGGGATCCCCTTCCCACACTGCGTAAAGATGGCCGATGTCGAGGGTCAGGGCCGGGGCCGCGACGCCGAGGGCTCCGCGCACGCGGTGCCAGTCGGCGACGGTTTCGACGGCCATGCCTGGTTCCGGTTCGAGCGACGGCTCGAGGCCTTCGCCGCGGATGCGCCGGCAGGCCTCGCGGATCCCCTCGAGCATCCACGGACCGCTTTCGGGTCCAGGCTTCTGGTCGATGCCGGTCCAGAACGACACGACGCGCGCGCCCAGCCGGTGGCCCATCGCCGCCACGCGGCTGTAGAAGTCGAGCCGCCGCTGCCGGGCCTTTGGCTCTCTCGCCATCAGCGTCGGTTCGTGCTTCTGCGCGGCGTCGAGCAGGAACCGGGCGCCCGTCTCCATCACGGGCAACAGCCCGAGGTCGCGCAGCCGGCGCGCGACCTCGTCGAGCTCGCGGTCGCTGGTGCGGTCCGGATCGAGGTGGCAGGTGTCCGGCGTGATCGCGATCCCCTGGTAGCCATGCCGCGCCAGCAGCGCGATCGCATCGTCGAACCGGTGGTTCTGCAGGCTGTTGCTGTGATAGCCGAGCAGCATCGCGATGTGCCTCCGCTCAGCCGAACCTCGCGTCGGGTGCGATGTGGTGTCCGCGCACGAACTCGCCGGCCGTCATGTTGCGGCCATTGTCGGGCTTGATGCGCGTGATGCGGTAGAGGTCCTTGCCCGTGCAGACGCGGATCCCCTCTTCGCCGGACGACTGCAGTCCGCCCGGAATGCCCATGCCGTAGAGGTCCTTCTCGACGATGCCCTCCATGACGATGAACCGCTTGTTGCCGAGGCGTGTCTGCGCGCCGGGCTTGGGCGTCATGGCGCGCACGAGCAGGTCGACTTCGATCGCCGGCAGCTTCCAGTTGATGAGACCGTGTTCCTTCTCGACCTTCGGCGCGTAGGTCGCCTTGGTGTGGTCCTGCGGCGTGTAGGTGTCCTTGCCCTTGCCGATCAGAGCGAGCGCCTCCAACAACGCCTGCCCCGACAGTTCGGCGAGGCGTGTGCGCAGTTCGCCGCTGGTCTCGCGTTTGCCGATCGGCGTGGGCTTCTGGAGCAGGATGTCGCCGGCGTCGAGCTGCTCGACGAGGCGAATGATCGTGACGCCGGTGTCCGTGCAACCGTCGCGGATCGCGCGCTGGATCGGAGCCGCGCCGCGGTAGTGCGGCAGCAGCGACGCGTGTGCATTGATGAGCTTCTTCGGCGGCAGCTGCAGCAGCTCGGGATTCAGGATCACGCCGTAGCTCACGACGACGCCGATGTCGGGCTTCAGCTTGCGCAGCTCGGCCAGGAACTCGGGCGCGTGCGGATCCGCGGGTTGCTGGCACGGCAGACCCAGCTCCTGGGCCGCCAGTTTCACCTCGCTGTCGTAGATCTTGCGACCGCGGCCGCGCGGAGCATCCGGCTTGCTCACGACGAGGTCCGGTGCAAAACCGCCTTCCTTGAGAGCCTTCAGCGAGGGAATCGCGAAGTCACTGCTGCCGAAGAAAACGATGCGCAAAACGGCCTACCGGGGACTCGAGGGGGTGATGCGGGGTCAGTGCACCCGCGCGGCGTCGAAAGGTAGCGGCAGGTTGGCAGCGGGGCAAAGGTCTTGGCACCCTCGCGCCGGCCGCATTGCTGGCCGAATTGCCGGCCATTGTGCGAAACACGGGCTCATCGTTACATCGCAAGTTCATGGCCTTCCCGCCCGCCGACCCCCATCCGAGCCTCGTGCCCTTTCGGCCCACGGCGAGGCGCACGCTCACGGTGTTCGGCGGGCCGGTGGAGCTCGTGCTCGTGCCGGACCGCAAGGCGCGCAGTGACGTTGCCAGGGCCGATCGGCCGCCGTTCGGCCGCAGTCCGGCCGCGCGGATCGTGCGCGACGAGGCCTTCTGGCGCGGCGACGGCCTCGCGCTCACGCCGAACCGCTACCCGTTCGCGCGCGAGCATCGCATCCTCTGGACGACGCTGCCCGCGCGCGATCCGGACTTCCCGCTCTGGAGTGCTTCGGCCGACTGGGCCGACCGCAGCAACGGCACCGCGCTCGTCAACAACATCGGCGCAGCGTCCACGATCGCGCGCGCCCACGCGCACCTGCTGCCCGAACGCCTGCCGTTCCTCGCTGCCTTGCCCGATCGCCGCTGCGTGCTCGATCTCGTCGACCTGCCGCCATCCGCCGAGCTCGTGGTCAAGGACGCGCCGTTCTGCCTGCTCGGCGTACGCGGCCCCGCGGCGGCGCGAGCCCAGACGCTGCTGCAGCTCGCCGAGGCCCGCCTCACACCGGCCTGGAACGTCGTGCTCCAGGACGGCACGGCCTGGGTGTTCCCGCGCCGCGTCGAGACGCCGGCGCCGCACTTCTCGCACGCGCTCGGAGCCGCCGAGGTGTGGGGGCGCTGGTGCTACGTCGACGAGGGACCATTCGCCGCGGCGACGGCCGCTGATCTCGAACGGGCCCTCGTGGCCGCGGGCAGGGAGCCGCTGCGCTGAAGGTCCGGAGGTCCGGCCGCGTCGCGGCGATGACAGACTACAGACCCTGGGCGTCCATGGCTTCGTCGACCGGGAAGCCCATGTCGCGCACTTCGGCGACGCGGACCGAATCACCGAGGCGGACCACACCCTCGCTGAGCTGCAGCACCATGCGGTCGCCGACCGGCGCATAGTGCATGCGCCCCTGGGGCACGCCGTGGCTCACCTCGAGGCGGCGTTCGTCCATGGCCGCCAACAACACGTCGAACGGTTGCGTGCCGGGCACCCACTTCTCGGCCATCAGCAGGCCGTGCCCGGGCAGGATCGTGAACACGACCGTGCGCGGATCCTCGGGGTCGCGCAGCGCCTGCGAGCGCGCGAATGCGTCGGCGACACCCCTGGCCTGCGCTTCGGTCGAACACGACACGAGATAGTCGAAGAACGGCGGATCGAGCGGCACGTATTCGACCGTGCGCGGGTCGTAGGCGACGACGCCGCGATGCCCGTGCAGCTTGCTGCGCACGACCGGCGCGTCGACTTCGATGCCGAAGCTCGCGTCGGGCCGCCGGCGCGGCAGGCGTTGGTCGATCGACTCGAACTCGACCGCCTCGGACGAAGGGGGATCGTTGCGCAGCCCTTCGACGGTGCGCACGCAGGCACCTTGGCCGTCGTTCCTCACCCCCGTGATCACGGCGAGGTCGTCCTCGAGCAGGCTGGCCTTCACGACCGGATGCTTGCTGCCGGTCACGGTGACGATCTGCGCGCCAATCACGGGATCCCACGTGCCGAAGCACCCCTCGCTGTATTGCTGTGCCACGGCGCCTGTGATCGACGGCACGTCGACCAGATCCGCGATCAGCACCATCTTCGTGAAGAACTGGCGCGCGCCGAGCTCACGCGAAGTGCGCAGCATCGCGTGGCGGGCTTTGGACCGGCGCCACAACGCGCGCGGAATCGGTTCCGCGGCGGCCTGGTGGCTCGTCACCTCGTGGGTGCTCAGGTGGGTCGCGATTCGCACGCCGATGTTCGCGAGCAGACCATCGGGACAGCGCGCATCGATGCGCGGGTAGGCCCCCGCGAGGTCGAACAGGTAGGCAGCCTCCACCGCGTCGGCGCCGACGATCATGACGACGCGCAGGCTCTTGCTCTGCGCCTGCAGCAGCCGCGCCACGCACATCATCGCGCCGCCGCGGTAACCCTGGTCGCACAGCACCTGCCACGCGTTCTCCGACAGACCCGGGTAGGCGAAGTCCGCGGGATCGACCGGGCTCCTGGCCAGCGCCGCGTCGAACTCGCGCAGCAGCTGTTGCAGCTGCTGCGGCGTCACCTGCACGAACGTGTAGGTCGACGGCTTGCCGGCGAGGCCGAATCGCTTCCGGCCCGTGAACAGCGGCGCTTCGCGCCAGGACACGGGCTCGTGCAGACGCGCCGTGGTGACGAAGGAATCCGTCGCCGCATCGGGCGTCGTCGTCCATGCGTGCCCCTGTGCGCGCATCGTTTGCTCGATCCCTCGCAACACGTGGTCCAGCAACGGGGTCGAAGGACCGCGCACGGCCGCGATGTGCACCCGACGCAGGAAGCGGTGCCGAGGCGGCGTGACAGATAGTTTCACGGCAGCGCAGCTTAGTGGCGCCCGCGAGCGCGCTCAAGGCAACTGCTCGCGGCCGTCGAGACCCAACACGCGCACGAGCCAGTCGCCGAGCCGCGGCGAGAGCGTGTCGGCCCAGAGCAACAGGCGACAGTGCCAGGGTACGACGACCTCGGGGCTGCCGCGGCGGATCGCACGCAGGATCGCCTTCGCGACGCGGGCCGGCGGGATCTTCGCTGAGATCGCCGGCACGCGCAGCTGCGCGATCATCCTCGTGTCGACGCGCCCCGGATAGACCGTGCAGACGCGCACGCCGCGCCCGTGCAGCCCCTGCCGCAACGCCGCGACATACGTCGCGACCGCCGCCTTGGCGGCCGCGTAGGCGCCATCGTGCGGCATCGGCTTCCTCGCGTCGAACGACGTCACGAACACGAGGTGACCCACGCCACGCGCGAGCAGCCGCGGCAGGACCGCTTCGACGAGATGCACGACGCCGAACAGGTTGACCGCGAACGCTGCATCGAAGTCGGCACGCGTGAGCTCCGTGGCCGGCTTGCGCTGATACGCACCTGCGTTCGCGACGACGACGTCGATCTGCCCGAATGCCCCGATGGCCGTAGCGACGAGCTGTTCGACCGCGGCGCGGTCCGTCACGTCGCACCGGATCGCGATCGCTTCGCCACCCTGTTGCCGGATGCGTTCGGCGACGCGTTCGAGCTGTTCGACGTCGCGCGCGGCGAGCGCCACGGCGTGACCCGCTGCGGCCAGTCCCGCTGCGAGTGCTGCGCCGATGCCACTCGACGCACCCGTGACCAGCGCCGTGGCGCGTGCTCGCGACGTTGGGCTCTGCCTGCTATCGGTCACGACGAGGCGCCGCAGTATGCTGCGCGCGGCGATGCCGCGCGACCTCGACGGATCGAATCAGGGACCATTGCTGATCATCGCCAACCCGAGGGCGGGGCACGGTCGCGGCAGGCGCAGGGCCGACCAGCTCAGCAAGGAGCTCGACCGCAGCGGTCTGCCCTGGACCATCTCGTTCACCGAGCACCAGGGGCACGCGCAGCAACTCGCGGCAGACGCCACGGGGCCGATCGTGGTCGTCGGCGGCGACGGCACCGTGCACGAAGTCGTGAACGGGCTCGTGCCACGCGAAGGCCGGCTCGGGCCGCTCGCGGTGTTGCCGGGTGGCAGCGGCGACGACTTCGCGGCCAACGCCCGGTTCCCCGCGGACCCCGCGGCGCTCGTCGCGCGCCTGCGGACTGCGTCGCTGCGCGCGGTCGACGTCGGCGCTGCCGACATCGACTGTGAGCGCGGCCGCCTGCACCGGCGGTTCGTGAACAACCTGGGCCTTGGCTTCGATGCCGAGGTCGCGTTCGCCGCGGCAAGGACCCGTTGGCTGCGTGGCCGGTGGCTCTACCTCGCCGCGACGTGCAAGGCCCTTCGCCGCCAGCGCATCGTCGATTGCACGCTGCGCTTCGATTGTGCGGACGGGTCGATCGAGGAACGGCGACCGCTGCTGTTCGCTTCCTGCTGCAACGGCGGCAGGGTCGGCGGCGGGCTCGGCTTCTCGCCCGACGCGCGGATCGACGACCGCCTGTTCGACGTGCTCGCCGTCACCTCGACCTCGCGCGCACGGACGCTGGCCCTGTTGCTGCGCCTGCTCCAACGACGCCATCTGCTCGATCCTCGCGTGCGCCTCGTGCGCTGCTCGGCGGCGACGATAGTTCCGTCGTTGCCCATGGCATGCGCGATGGACGGCGAAGGCGTCACCACGCAGGCCAGCGCCGTGCGCATCGGCGTCGCGGACGAGCGTCTTCTGCTGTTCGACGGTTGAGCGCCGTGCCTGCGCCGAGGGGTCCTGTGCTACTCTCTGCGCCCACATGGATCCACGGATCGCACGGGCTCGCGACATCGTCGAACAAGAGGCTGCGGCCGTGCGGCAGGTCGCGGAGCGCTTCGGTCAGTCCTTCCTGCAGACGCTCGACATGATCCTCGCGCTGCGCGGGCGCGTCGTCACGGCCGGCATGGGCAAGGCCGGGTTCATCGCACAGAAAGTCTCGGCCACGTTCGCCTCGACGGGCACGCCGTCGATCTTCCTGCACCCGGCCGAGGCCATCCACGGCGATCTCGGCCGCGTCGATCAGGGCGACCTGCTGCTCGCTTTCTCGAAGTCCGGTGAGACCCAGGAACTGCTCGTGATGCTGCCGCACGTGAAGGCCGTCGGCGTGCCGCTCGTCGCGATCACGCAGGACGCGGACAGCACGCTCGGCCGGCACAGCGACCTCGTGCTCGAGCTCGGCCGCATCGACGAAGCGGGCGAGTTCGGGCTCGCGCCGAGTGCGTCGACCACCGCGATGCTGGCGCTCGGCGACGCCCTGGCGCTCGTCGTGCAGGAAGGCCGTCGCTTCGGGCCCGACGAGTTCGCGCGCTTCCACCCGGGCGGCGATCTCGGCCGTCGCCTCATGAAGGTCGGAGAGCTCATGCGCACGGGCAATCGCAACCCGGCCGTGCAGAGCGGCGCCAACGTGCTGCAGGCCATCGAAGTGATGACCCGCACTCCGGGTCGGCCCGGCGCCACGAGCGTCGTCGATCGCGACGGCAGGCTCGTCGGCCTCTTCACGGATGGCGACCTGCGCCGGCTGATCGAACGCGGGCTCCAGAACCCGAAGGAACGGCGCATCGACGAGGTCATGACGCGCAACCCGCGCTCGATCCGCGCCGACACGTTCGCGCTCGAGGCACTGGCGCTGATGCACCAGTTCGCGGTCGATCAGCTGCCGGTCGTCGACGCCGAGAACCGGCTGCTCGGCCTGCTCGACGTGCAGGATCTCCTGAATCTGAAGATCGGATGATCGCGAACGCACCTGTTCCGGGTCGGCCGCTTCCCGAGCGCACGACGCTTGCCAACATCGAGTTCCTGCTGCTCGACGTCGACGGCGTGCTGACCGACGGCCGCATCCACTTCGATCGCGAGGGCAACGAGTACAAGTCCTTCCACGTGCACGATGCCGCCGGGCTCGTCTACTGGCATCGATCGGGCGGCCGTTCGGGTTTCCTGTCGGGGCGCGGTGGCGCCATCGTCGAGCGCCGTGCGCGTGACCTCGGCGTGCACGAGGTGGTCCTGAACCGCACCGACAAGGGCGCCGCGTTCCAGGAAATGCTCGCGCGCCAGCGTCTCGACGCGCACCGCGTCGCCTACGTCGGCGACGACCTGCTCGATCTGGCCGTGCTGCGTCAGGTCGGCTTCGCCGCGACCGTGCCCGAAGCGCGCGCGGAGGTCCTCGCTGTCGCGCAGTTCGTGACGCGGCGAGCCGCCGGCTTCGGCGCCGCGCGCGACGTGATCGAGCAACTGCTGATCGCGAAGGGGCGGTGGCAAGAGATCCTGCAACGCGGAGGCCAGCTGTGAAGCGCTTCTTCGCTTTCCTGCTGCTGCTCGGGATCGGCATCGCGCTGCTGCTGCTGGCCATCGGCGACGAAGAGGCGGTGCGGGCCAACGGTCCACGCACCAACGACGCAGAGCCCACGCGTCCGCCGGATACCGGCGTCGAAGTGACGCAGGGCAGGGTTGGCGCGACCGTGTCGCAGACCGGCTACCTCGAGCTCCACAACTACCGCACGATCCCGCTGCCCGACGGACGCGAGAGGAAGGAGGAGACCTACGTCCTGAAGGCGCGCAACAGCCAGCCCATCGAAGCGGGAAGGCAACAGCTCGACGGCGTCGAGGTGCAGCTGTTCGAGGACGGCAAACACGCGGCGAACCTGCTCGCGCGCCAGGCGTTCGTCGAGCTCGGTCGCGACGCGAACGGCAAGCCCGAATTGCAGCGCGACAAGGACGTGGACCTGCGTGACGCCGTGTTCGTCACGCTCGAAGACAGCAAGATGCCGGGCTTGCGACTCGACCTAGGCGACGCCCGCGTGAGGGTCGGCGACAGCGAGATGCAGATCGAAACGGCCGCGGACCAGCCGGTGCAGCTAGTGGTCGGTGGCGACCGTGATGGCGAAGCCCAGCGCAAGCCCGATGGTCCAAGGGTCGACAAGCCCCGCGCCCGAACGAGCGGCACGCTGCGTGGCAAGGGACTCGTGGCCAGCCTGCCGCGCGATCAGAGCGGCGCGATGCAGCGCGCCGACATCAAGATCCTGCGCGACCCCGTGCTCGAGACCCGCGGGGCCGTCGTGCAGGCTCTGGGCAGCATGCACTACGTCGAGGACGTGCAGAGCGGCACGGCGCAGATCACACTTTCCGGCGGCGTGCAGCTCGACCTGCAGCGCGGCGTCTCGATGTCGGGGTTGGGCAGCGTGCGAGCAGCACACGCCGACGGCGGCGGCATGTTGTCGAACATCCGCGGCGACAACTTCACGGGCTGGCTGTTGCGCGGCAAGCAGATCGTCGACGGCCGCGATCGCAACGAGCTCGTCTGGCGGCGCCTGCAGGTGACCGGCGCGCCCGCGTCGGTCGACGTGGATGCCGGCCGGCTCAGCACGCCGAAGATCACGGTCCTGCCGGGTCTCTTCGGCGAGGCGTTCCTCGTGACGGCTCACGGCGGCGAATCGCGCGTCGAGCAGACCACACCTAGAAAGGGCAGCAAGCAGAAGGACCTCTTCACCGGCGTCTCGCCGGACCGCATCCACCTCGTGCGCCCCGCCGACCTCGTCGGGCCGCTGCACCGCGCGTTCGGTTTTCCCGAGTGGACGCTGGGGCCGTTGAACAAGTTGCGTGTCGTCGCGTTCGACGGCGGCTCCCGCATCGAGAGTGCGTCGGGCACGCTCGTGGCATCGAAAGGCGTGCAGGCCTTCGGCACCGAGGGCTCGGGCCACGCGATCGCGCGCGGCTTCGGCGCAGTGCGCATCGTGCAGCGCGCGACGAAACGCGGCGAAGCCGACCTCGTGGCCAATGGCAACGACGGATTCTGGCTGCGCACGACGTCGGATTCCGAACTGCTGCGCCTGGGTCCCACACCCGACTTCGCGGACCCCACCGCGCCGTGGCGATCGCATCGCTACGACCTGCAGCAAGGTGACATGCAAGTGCACGGCCAGGGCACGGCCCGGATCGAACGCCAGTTCGATCCTTCGGGCGAACGCCGCGACGAACGCACACGGCTGTGGCTGCGCGCTCCGGCGGCCGAGATCTCGGGGCGCCTCACGAAGAACGGCATGGACCTCACGGGCGTGCGACAGCTCGAAGCCACGATCGAGAACAAGGTGGTGCAGGCGCTCGACGTCGCGGGTCTGCCCGTGCGCACGACGGTCGTGCGCACAGCAGAGACCGTGCACGCCGAGGCGCCGCGCGTCTTGCAGATCGGACCCCAGTCGCTGCGCCTGCTCGGTGCTTCCGGCCCCGACGCGAGCAGTCTCTGGGGTGACCTGCCCGCACCGAACGCGTTGCCGTCCCTCGACGTCGCCGTCGCGCCGCGGCGCGCCCCTGGCAAACGCTTCGCACTGACCGGTCCCTGGATCGACGTGCACCACCTGGGTTCCAGCGCCGTGTTCGTCGACGCGACGGCCCAAGGCGACCTGCGGCCGACGGTGAACGCGACCTTCGAGAACAAGGACGGCCGCGCGCCGACGACGGCATCGTTCGATGCAGCACGGCTGCGGCTCTTGCCATTCGCGGTGACCAAGGAGGCGCAGCAGGTGCACACGGGTGCTACGAGCAGCGTGCTCGCCGACCTGGCCTTCCACGCGCTCGGCAAGCCATGGGTCATCGTCGACGAGGTGAGGAACTTCCGCCTCCAAGACGAGCAGCACGGCCTCATCGAGGGTCATGGCACGCGCATGCTGCTCTCGGAGGGCGCCGAAGCGGGCGTGTTCCTGGGCGATCCCGATCTCGGCACGCCTGCCGAAGTGCGGCGCACGGACCAGGGGCGCGTCATCACGACGAGCGGTGCGAGGGTGCGCGTGTTCCGCGAGGACGACGTGCGGCTGCAAGCGCTGCGCACGTTCGACGGTCGGCCCACGGTCCTGCTGCCGACCGTGACGTGGCACGAGCCCGGCGAGAAGGGTCCGCTGTCGCACCTGCGCGCCGTCTGCCGTGGCGACATCGAAGTCCTGCCCGAGAGCATCGTGTGCCGTGGTCCCGTGGAAGCCCAGGGCCTGCGCGAGGACGGCAGCGACGATCCCGACGGCGTTCACTTCGACGCCGAGACCCTGACGATGGAGACGATGGAGCGGCAGGGCAAGAAGGAGATCGTGCGCACGTTGTGCAAGGGAGTGACGGCGAGCTGGTCCGGAATGACCGCCAAGAGCGCCTCGCTCGAGCTCGACGTCAAGTTCAGTCGCCTGATCGCGCGCGATCCCAAGGGTGCCGTGGTCGCGTTGCCGAACGGTCGCACGCTGACCGCGCCGCGCATCGAGGTCAACTACGAGACGTGGTCGTTCGATCTCTCCAACGGCGGTTTCGCGCAGAAGAACCCTACCCAAGGACCAGGCCGGTGAAGCCGCGGCTGCCGTACTGGCTGCCCGCAGCCTGCTCGGTCGCACTCGGCAGCGTTTCGCCCGCGCAGGACCCGCCGCTGCCGCCGTCGCCCCAGCAGAAGCAGGGTGAGACGTCGGCACCCGACCTCAGCTGGAGCGTCAAGGGCTACCGCACGTCCGGGCAGGATCGAGAAGACTACACCGAGATCCACCTGCTCAGCGGCTTCCGCTTCCTCGTTCCCGGGCTGAAGCTCGAGGTGCGCGGCACGAATGCGTTGATCCTCGCCGATCGTGAAGCCTGGCGGTCCCTGCTCGACGCACCATCGACGTCGGGCCTGCCGCACCGCGGCATCGCGCCGCCAGATCCGCGCCGCAGCTTGTCACCCGACGAGATCCGCGCGCGACTCGACCGCACGCTGCGTGCCGTGGGCCGCCCCGAGGGTTTGCCGATGACGCGCACGACCGAGCAGGGGATCGACGTGCTCCGCTACCTGTACTTCGAAGGCGGCGTCACGGTCGTGCGCGACGGCCTCGAGGTGCTGCGCTGCGACCGCATGTGGCTGTCGCCGCTCGACGACCGCATCGTCGTCGAGAACGCCGAGCTGCGCTACGTGTCCGGCACGGGTCACGACAACCAGCTCGTCGTGCGCGGACCGAAGCTCGTGAAGCAGGGCGGCCGCTGGACGGGCCGCGACGTCACCGTGACGACCTGCACGGCCGCCGAGCCGCATGCCGCGCTGGCCGCCGGCGAGGTCGAGATCATCGAGCGCGACCGCGAGTTCGAGGTCTTCGTGCGCGGCCATACGCTGCAGCTCGGCGGCACGAGCGTGCTGCCGCTGCCCGATGCGCACATCTTCACGGGCAGCCAGAGCGAGTTCCCGATCAAGAGCGCGGGCGCTGGCTACTCGGGCAAGGAAGGCGCGAAGGGCGCAATCGTCGTCGGGACGACGTGGAACCAGCTCGGCGGCGGCCTGCACAACTGGCTGCTCGGGCGTCCCGAGCACGAGTTCCGCGGCGAGTGGGAAGTCGGCGTCGGTTGGATCCAGGAGCGCGGCGTGCCGCTCGAAGGCGCGTTCTCGTATGGCGCCAAGGGTCTCTACGAAGGCCGCACCGAGGGCTTCTGGCTCGACGACCGCGGCACCGACCTGCGCGAGATCCAGGCCAACTTCGACGGCAGTCCGATCGACAATCAGAACCGCGGCCTGGTGCGCAGCCAGAACCGCGTGCACTTCGGCGAAGCTGCGCATCTCGACCTCGTGGCCTTCCATGCCGCCGACCCGGCCGTCTACTCGGAGTTCTTCGGCGGCGATTACCGCACGGCCGAAGTGCCCGAGACGAGCGCATATTTTCACGCCGCCGACGGCAATCGCCTGGTCACGGTCGGCACGCGCTTCAATCTCGACGAGTTCAGCTACCGTGACGACCGGGCGCTCGCCGAGAAGTTCACCGAAGAGCTGCCCGTCGTCACGTTCCACTGGCTCGCCCAACCGATCGCCGAAACGCCATGGGGCACGCCGATCGTCGTCGACATGGCGACCGAGATCGGCCAGCGCCGCAGTGACTACGACGATCTCGCCGGCACCCGCGTCGCGGACCGGACGCTGCGCGCCGACCAGTATGTCGAGCTCTCGGCGCCGTTCCATCTGGGCCCGCTCAACTTCCGCCCCTTCGGCGCCGCGCGTGGCACGTTCTACGACAACGCGATCGACGGCGAGAGCGAAGGCCGCATCGCGTTCGACGCCGGCGTGCAGCTCGGAACACGGTTGTCGCGCACATGGTCGTGGCAGGACGAAGACGGGCCGCACGGCGTCCGCCACGTCGTCGCGCCACGCGTGAGCTACCTGAACCGCTTCCGCGTCGACGACGATCCGAGCGAGTTCTTCGCCTTCGACGCGACGGATGCGCTGCGCGAACAGGAGCTCGTGCGCGTCGAGCTACGCAACCTAGTGCAGACGATGGTGCCGGGCGAGAACGGGAAGAAGGAGCCGCGCGACTTCGTGTTCCTCGATCTCGCGCAGGACGTGTTCCCGGACAAGGACCGCGACAACGCCGGCGAGACCCTGGGCCTCTTCTACTACGACCTGCTGCTGCGGCCACGGTTCCCATGGCTGTCGTTGCAGACGTTCGCCCTTGCCGTCTACGGCGATCACGACTGGCAGGACGGCCTGCGCACGCTCGACGCCGAAGTCCAGGTCGGCAGGATCGCGGGCATCACGTGGACCGGCGACTACCGGACCGACAGCCTCGTCGACGGCGCCGTGGGCCTCACCGCGAGCACACGGCTCATGGACCGGTGGGACATCTACGCGGGCAGCCAGCGCGACCTCGATCTCGACGAGTGGCTCAGCTACTCGTTCGGCCTGCGCCGCAACGACCACGATTGGTCGATCCTGCTGTCGGCGAACTACAACCCCTACACGGACGAGACGTCGTTCCAGCTCTCCTTCACGCCGCGCTTCGGCGGCATGACCCCCCGTCGCGATCGCTTCGCCGGCGGTGACGTGCAGGGCAACTTCGCGACGTCATACTGATCCGGCGACCCGACTCAAAAGGACCAGCCGACCGACAACAGGATGCGGTTGTCGATGCGGTCGATGGTCCGGTTCGGATCCGTAGCCGGCGTGTTGTCGTAGTCGAGCACGTGCGCGATCGAAGCGACCATGCTCTCGGTCAGCGACGTGACGATCTCGGTCTTGACCTGCAGGTAGATGTCGTCGGCATCCTCGAGCGACGGGTACGCCTCGAGGCTGTGCACGAGCTTCGTCTTGTCGCTGAACGCGTACTTGAGGTTGTACGCGACACGAGCCGCGAGACTCTCGCGCGAGTCGATCGCGCCTGGCGCCACGTTGCGGTATTCCTCGTTGATGTACGACAGACCGGCTTCGGTCAGGAACGTCGTCTTGCCGTCATCGATCCAGGTGTAACCGAGGCCGAGACCAGCCGAGTAGCGAATGTCGATGTTGGCGAGCGTGTCGCCGAGCACGCGCGCCGCGGCGAGCGCATACCAATCCTTGCTCAGCCACTCGGTCAGGAAGTAGTCGTACTTGACGCCCGCACCCGTGCGCCGCTGCGTGAGGTCCCACTCTGCGAAGGTCGGCGAGCTCTGGTCGTTGTCCTTGTCCTCGCTGTAGTCCCAGCTCGCATCGACTGACAAGCGGTCGAGCTCGGTCTTGCGCGACGCATCGAACGACGCCCCGATCGCGCGGCGATCGGTGTTGCCGTCGACGAAGAGCCCGCTGACCTTGACCGATCCCGTCCATTTCGGCTCGGTCTTGGCCGGCGGGTTGATGCTCTTCAGGTTGTCGAGTGCGAGCGCCGGCGCACCGTCGAGGCGCAGGTTGCCGCCGTCGATGCCGACGATGCGCCCCTTCGCCCTGCTGCCATCCTTCAGCTCGAGCTCGGCCGGCGCCTGAGTGACGATGGTGCTGACCGTGTCCATCGGCACCGTCACGTCGCCGAGCAGCTTGGAAGCAACCGTGATCTTGCCGTCGGCCATCGTGATGCTCCCGGTCAGCACGTCGCCGTTGGCGAGCGTGACCTTGTCCTGGGCCAGGGAGCACGTGGCGAGAACTGCGAGAGCAGCCGCGAATCGGAGGTAGTGCATGTGGGGTCGGGAGAACGGGCGCCCGCGATCATGAGAAGCCGCGTCCCGGCCTCCAAATCGATTCCGCGGGTCAGTGGACCTCACAAGCTGTCGAGGTACTTGCCGGGCTCGTAGTGGCCGAGGTCCACGATCTTGGTGCAGATGCGGTCCAGGAAGTAGCGGTCGTGCGAGACCACCACCATGCACCCGGGGAACTCCTGGATGCCCTCTTCGAGCACACGCAGCGTGTCGAGGTCGAGGTCGTTCGTCGGTTCGTCGAGCAGGATCAGGTTGCCACCGCGGCGCAGCATCTTGGCGAGCTGCACGCGATTGCGCTGCCCACCCGACAGTGAGCCGACGAGTTGCTGCTGGTCCGGGCCCGTGAAGTTGAACTTCGCGACGTAGCTGCGGCTGTTGACCTCGAGCTTGCCGAGCTTGATCAGGTCCTGGCCGTCGCTGATCTCCTGCCACACGGTCTTGTTCGGGTCGAGCGTCTCGCGCTCCTGGTCGACGTGGCAGATCTCGACCGACTGGCCGACCGTGACCTTGCCCTTCTGCGGCTGGAGTTTCCCCGTGATCAGCTTCAGACACGTCGTCTTGCCGGTGCCGTTCGGGCCGACGATGCCGAGGATGTCGCCGGGCTGCATCTCGAACGACAGGTTCTCGACGACGTTCTGCCTGCCGTCGTAGGAGAAGAAGACCTTCTCGAAGCGAACCACGAGGTCGCCGAGCCGTTTGCCGGCCGGGATGTGCAGCTCGACCGTGTCGTCCCTCTCTTCGACCTCCTGCAGCAGCATCTTGTCGTAGTTCTTGAGCCGCGCCTTGTTCTTGGTCGTGCGCGCTTTCGGATTCATGCGGATCCACTCGAGCTCGCGATCGAGGAACTTGCCGCGCCGTTGCTCCTGCGCTTCCTGCGTGGCCATGCGCTTGCTGCGCTGGATCAGATACTCGGAGTAGTTGCCTTGATAGGGAATGGCCTTGGTGTGCCAGATCTCGAGCATCCAACCGACGACGTTGTCGAGGAAGAAGCGGTCGTGCGTGATGATGACGACCGTGCCCTTGTAGTCGTGCAGCGTCTCCTCGAGCCAGCGAACGGTCTCGACGTCGAGGTGGTTCGTCGGTTCGTCGAGCAGCAGCAGGTCCGGGTGCTCGAGCAGCGTGCGGCACAGCGCGACGCGGCGGCGTTCGCCACCCGAGCACGCGTTCACGGGCTTCTCGCCGGGAGGCAGGTGCAGCTTCGTCATCGCGGTCTCGACGTGTCGATCGAGCTCCCAGGCGTCCTTGGCTTCGATCTCGTGCTGCAACGTCTCGAGATCGGCCATGACCTTGTCCATCTCCTTCTGCGGCAGGTCCTCGCCGAGTCGCATGCTGAGGTCCTCGTGACGCTTCAACAACGCGCGGATCGGCGCGACGGCCTGCTCGACGTTCTCGCGCACGGTCATCGTCTCGATCAGCTTCGGTTCCTGCGGCACGAACCCGACCGTGCGGCCCTCCGCGAGGCGGGCCACGCCGTCGTACTCCTTCTCGACTCCGGCCATGATCCTGAGCAGCGTCGACTTGCCGGCGCCGTTCTGGCCGATGACGCCGATCTTGGCGCCTTCGAGGAAGACGAGGCTGACGTCCTTCAGCACCGGCTTCTTGCCTTGGTAGCTCTTGGTGAGCCGTTCGAGCGCGAAGATGGGCTTGTCACTCATGGCGGGGCGAAGAGGGTAGGCACCAGGCGGCGGTCGGTCCAGCGGGCGAGTGGCGATCGCCGCAGCCCGCAGCTTTCCCTGCGTTGCCACCCACGGCTAGAGTCCTGCCCACATGACCGTCGCTCCTGGCCGGCAGCCACTCGTCTGCGCCGCGGCGATGTTCGCGGTCGCGCTGCTGTGGTTCTGGCCCACGCTGCAGCACGGCTTGCGCAACGACGACTACCTGACCGTCTACTACACCGATCGCACGACCGGCGCGGTGTCGTGGGGCCGCGTGTTCGAGGAGTTCGTGCGGCCGTGGTTCGGGGGAAGCGGTCTCTATCGCCCGCTCGTGAGCCTGTCGTTCGGCATCGAGTTCGCATGCTGCCCTGCGGGGCCCTGCCACCTGACCAACGTCGTGATGCTCGGTATCACGGCTGCCGCGACGGCCGCGACGGCGGCCAGGCTCGCGCCGATGCGACCGAGGGCGGCGGCGATCGTGGCCGGCCTCGTCGTCGTGCTGCACCCGGCGGCCGTCGAGCCGACGGCCTGGATCTGCGCGCGAACGACCGGCATGCAGGTCGCCGCGGGCGCGGTGGCGTGCTGGCTCTTCGCGAGCCACCTCGACCAGCAGCGGCGGCTCTGGCCGAGCATCGTGGCCGCTGCCGCCGCTCTCGGTTGCAAGGAGGGCGCCGTGATGCTGCCGGTGTCCCTGCTGGCCATCGATCTGCTGCACAGCCCGCGCCGGCCGTGGTCGCAGCGGCTGGGTCTGCATGCGCCGTTCGCGGTGGTCCTGGCACTCTACTTCGGATTGCGCCTGCTGCTGCTCGGCCACCTCGGTGCAACCGGCACCGTCTCTTCGGCCGACAACCTGCACAATGCCGGGATCCTGATCGAGCAACTGTTCCTGCCGCCGGATGGCGACGGCCATCGCCGCTTCTGGGCGGTGCCGCTCCTGGCTTTGGCACTGCGGCCGCTGTTGCACCGCCATGGCCTGCTCAGCCTGGGCCTGCCACTGTGGCTCCTGCTGCTGCTCGCACCGAACAGCCTCGTCGCGACCAACGCGGACGTCATGTACGGGCGCCTCGTTTTCGATGCCGTGCCTCCGCTCGCGCTCGCGCTCGGTCTCTCCGCGGCAACGCCCTCGTCGCGCCTTGCATTCGGCGCGATCGCGGCGCTTACAGCGGGCGTGCTCACGGCGCTCGCGCTGACGAGCTCGCAATGGCTCGGACGCTACGGAACCGAGGACCGCGTCGCGCGCGGCGTCGCGCGCGCCGTCGTCACTGCGGCCGCCGACGCCACCGCGGCGAAGCCGTTCGCAATCACGGGCCTGCCCTACCTGCCGCTCTTCCACCAGAAGCTGTGGGGTGTTCTCGGGCTCGCTCCGTTCGCGCCGAGAGACCTTGCGGTCATCGGCCTGCCCGAGTTCCTGGTCGCCGACGAGAAAGCCCCTGAGTTCTTCAACGACGCGGCTCCGCTGCATGCAATCCACTCGGCCGGCGGCACGGTCGCCATCCTGAACGGAGAATCGATGAGCTTCGTGCCGCTGCCGCGCCCCACCCTGCCCAGTGCACAGCTCGAACGCACGGCCGCGGCACCACGCGACTTCGTTGCCGCGGGTCCGTGGTCGGGAAGCTGCGTCGCCGCGATCGAGGTCCGATTGCCGTCACCAGCGAACAACGTGCGGCTTCGCCTGCTCGACGACCTGCCCGACGAGCGCGCCTTCGGCTGGCACAGCGCGCCGGCACCAGCGGCAACCGCATGGTTCGACACGACGCACGCGATGGCTCCTGTCATGCTCCAGGCGTTCGGCATTCCGTTCCGCGGCGTTCACGTCGAAGTCGATGGCGCCGAGGCGGCTGCCGGCACCGTCGTCGTCGTACACGCGATGCTGTCGATGCGCGCGCTGCCCGAGCGGAACGCGGGCAAGCCGTGGCCACGCGCAGCGATGCTCGCCGTTGCGCAGAAGCCGCCCGCGGCCCAACCACTGCGCCTCTACCTGATGCTGCCGACCGGCGTGCGCCACATGGACGGGCCCGCGAGTGGCGCCGACCTGTCTGCGGCGCTGCAAGACCACCTGCGTTTTGCGCTCGACATCTACGGTCCGCTCACGGTGCATTGGTTCTGGCAGACGCCCCCCGGCTTCCCTGGACCGCCGTGGTGCAGCGAGCTCGACTGGGCCGTGGTGGACCGGGACGTGGCGCGCTGAACTGTCCCGATGGTCGAACATCGAGCCCCGCATCCCCCCACCGCGAGTATGCTCTTGGCGTCGTGATCGCGTTCCTACCTTCCCTCGGCTGGCAGGAGATGTTCCTGCTGCTGGTCATCGGCCTCTTGCTCTACGGCCGCAACCTGCCCGAAGCCGGCCGCAGCCTCGGTCGCGTGGCCGCGCAGATGAAGCGTGGCTTCCAGGAGTTCAAGGACCAGCTGGATCGCGACGGCAGCCTTCGCGAGGTCAAGAAGACCTTTCAGGAGACGACCAGCGAACTGCGCCGCGTCGCCGAAGTGCCGCGCGCGCTCGCCAACCCGGCCGGGGCCATTCGCGATCTCGCCAACGAAGCGATGTCGTCGCCGATGCCTGACGCGCAGGAATCGGAGGAGGATGCCGGGCCCTCGAACAACGGGGCCTCCGACGCAGATGCCTCGAATGCAGGCAAGCCGCCATCCGCGTCGTGACGATCAGCGCCTGACGGCTACGGCTTCTTCGGCGGCTTCGGCGGCTGCTTCTGGGCCTGGCCCGACGGCGGTGCCGCTCCCTGGGGCTTCTTCTTGTTGCCCTGTTGGATCGCCAGGTCGCCGGCGTCGAAGATGCTCATCCAATCGCCGCCCTTGCCGACCGGATTGGCGCGCTTCCTCGCCGCCATCTCGCGCCGCTTCGCATCCTCGGCCAACCACGTCGGGTAGTCCTTGTGCATCTCGCCGAGCACCTTCTTGTTCTCGGTGATCAGGCCGACATACGGGAACAGGTCGCACTTGAAGTCCTTCTGGATGCTGGCGATGGTCTCGAACGTCAGCAACACGGGCATCGCAATGCACACGATGTCCCCGAACACGTCGAGCGGCACGATCGTGTGTTCGAACAGGACGGTCTTTGGCAGGCGGACCTTGGCTTCGTCGCTGATGTTGTAGTTGCTAGCCATCAGGAACGGCAGGTTGAAGTTCTCGGTGACGATCTTGGCCAGATCCCATTCCGTGATATGGCCGCCGCCCACGAGCAGCTGCGCGAATGGTTCGCCGTGCCTCTCCTGCGCATAAAGCGAATCCGTGATCACCTCGGAGGTGATCGAGCCGCGATCGGAGAGGATCTCGGCGAGTCGGACCGAAGTGATCTTTTCGATTCCCTTCACTGCAGGGTCATCGGTCGCCGACGGGGAGGTCCTTGAGCAGATAGCCGATCGATGTCATCGCAATCTCAGGCGTAGACGGCGAAGGTCAGCGCTGCGTGCACGGCGAGCACGAGCGCCATGCCCAGCACGATCGCGGCGTTGACGGCCTGGCCGACTTCGGCTCCCGAGCGTTTGGGGCCCGTGCCGAGGTGGTAACAGCAGAGGGCCACGAGGTAGCCGGACAGGGCAGACTTCGC
This sequence comes from Planctomycetota bacterium, assembly GCA_035649575.1. Lineage (GTDB taxonomy): Bacteria > Planctomycetota > UBA1135 > UBA1135 > UBA2386 > DASVAL01. Next base: position 42,980 of record DASRJH010000297.1, on the reverse strand, counting down.
GAGCACGACGAGCACGTCGCGCGCGTCGACGGTGGCGAAGTAGGCCGTTGCCCAACCCAGGATCGTGATCCCCGACACGGCCTTTGCGGCCAGCGCGGCGGCCAGCGCGGCAGCCACGACGCCGGCCATGGTCACGAGCGGCATCGCGATCACCATGCCCCATACCAACGGCGTCAGCAGGTAGTCGGCCGGCCGCACGCCCATCATCTGCAAGGCCGCGATCTGGTTGGTGCGCTTCATCGTGCCGAGCCTCGCCGCAGCCCCGGCCACGGTGCGCGCCGTGAAGAAGAACCCGCACAAGAGCGGCACGAGCACCGCGGTCGAGACCTTGCCGGTTCCCGTCAGCAGCGCAGACTCGAAGCCGCCCTGCAGCGGGTTGTTGCGCAGCGCGAAGAACATCGCGAGACCACCGATGACGGCGCCCGCGATCGCGACGAACAGCGCCGGCTCGATCGAGAAGCGCGCCGCCGTGCGCAGGACCTGGCCGAGCTCGAACGGCGGCAAACGGCGCCACGACTCCACGACCGTTTCGAGGATCGCCGAGGCCTGCAGCAGGCTGCTGCGCAGCCAGTGCAACCCCGCCGGTTCGGCCGTGGACTGTCTCGTGCTCGCGATGCCGGCGCGCGCGGGGCAGAAGTCGGGACCCTGCAGGGCCAGCGTGCGCGCGGTCGGGTCGAGCACGAGCACGCCCTCGCAGAGACCGGCGAACGCCGCGAGGTCGTGCGTGATCACGATCGTCGTGCGCCCTGGATCCTGATCGTGAGCCTGGCGCAGCAACTCGGCGATCTTGCGCGCCGCCTCGGCATCGAGGCCGGCGGTCGGTTCGTCGCAGAGCAGCAGCTGTGGCGACGACGCGAGCGCACGTGCGACCGCGAGCCGCTTCCGCATGCCGCCCGAGAGCTGTGCCGTGCGCTCGGGTGGATCGACGAGCCCCGCTTGTGCCAACAAGCCGGGTGCCAGGCGCACCGAACGGTCCGCGGCGCGCAACGCGATCTCCACGTTGGCGCGCGGACTCAGCTCGTCGAGCAGGCCTTCGTCCTGCAAGATCGCCGCGACCTTGTCCCGCGTCGCCCCGGCCTCTCCGGTCAGCGGTTCCCCGCAGGCGATCAGCTCGCCGGTCAGCCGCGGCGCCGGCTCACGCGTCTCGACGAGCCCGGCCAGCACGCGCAGCAGCGACGACTTGCCGGAACCGCTCGCGCCGACGAACAGGTAGAACCCGTGCGGAACCAGCGTCAGCGTCACGCCCTCGAGCAACACTTCCTCGGCACCTGGCCGGCGGTGCGCGAGACCGAAGTTGCGGAACTCGAGGGCCGGTAACATGCGCGGGGTCGCCGTCAATTCGGCCGCAGGTCGGTGGGCAGCAGCTCGAGCGCGATCACGGTCGGCACCTTGCCGTGCGCCTCCTTGAGGCCGTAGACGCCGATCACCTGCTCGGCCGCGATGACCGCGGCGCCGAGCGCCTCGTCGACGTTCACGACGACGTCGGTGCCGAGCGCCATCGGCGGCAGTGCAGCTCCATCGGGTCCGGCGCGCCGGATCGCAAGGCTCGGCGGCGCTGCGATCGCGCCCGCAAGATGCAGCATCTTGGCCGGCGTGCCGCGCAGGTCGTGCGGCGCGTCCTCGAGCAAGAGCACGGCGAGGTCGGCTCCGTTCGGATCCACCCACACGCGACCCGCGCGCAGCACGGTTCCGTTGCCGAGCAGCACCTTGATCTGTTCGTCCTCGATTTCGGGATCGCCGGCCCATCCGTCGTCCACGGTGTAGGCGCCATCGACGAGCGACCGCGCCGTGATTACGACCACGCGACCCGAGCGGTCCAGGAAGAGTGTGCCCGTGCCCTCGCGATGCACGGGATCGTCGGCGCTCAAGGTGTCGCGCTCGACTGCCGCATAGGTGATGCGCACCATCACGAGGTCGTCGGCGGGAGCCGGCGGCGAGCTCGCCGGCGTCTGCTTGAGGGCATCCTGGGGCACAGCGGCCGCTTCGATGTTCGGCCGCGACGACGACGCCGCGACGCGCCAGCCATCCTGGACGAGAACACCCTGGCCCGGCTCGGCGTAGTAGCTGACGTAGGGCGACAGCAGCGCGCTGACGTCGGCGATCGAGAACCCCGTGAACAAGGCACCAGTCACGGTAGGTCGCGCGACCCAGAACTGGCTCCTGTCGGTCACGGTCTGGCGGTGCTTGCGCGCGATGCGCAGTTTCACCTCGACGTATCTGCCGTCGGCCGCGAGGTCGACTGCGCGCACGTCGCCGCACTGCATGCCGCGGAAGATCACGGCGGAGCCCGGACGCAGACCGTGGTTCTCGGGCACGAGCACGCTCATCAGCAGATCGCCGTGCTCGATGTCCTCGAGCGTCTCGGGATCGGCGGCAGGTGGTGGCTTCTCGCGCCCTGCGATCAGGCTGCCGGCCACGAGCGGTGACCCGCGCTCTGCCGGGGTCTGGAACGTCACGTAGGCATCGCGCACGAGCGTGTCGAGACCCGTGGCCCCACCGGTGAGGCCGCCAAAACGCGGCGTGACGATCCAGAACGCGCTGTTCACGCACGCCTGTGCGGCGCCGGTCGGATCGAGCAGCACGTACGCGACGGCCTTGCCGCCGTCGCTCGCGATCGCGATCGAGCGCACCGTCCCGACCGTGACGCCGCGATACCGCACGTCGCCCCCCGCGCGCAGGCCTCGCACGTCGCGGAACTCGATCTGCAGCAGCAACCCGGGCAGGTTGTCCAGATTGCGCAGCATGCTGACGATCCACCAGGCGCCGATGACCGCCGCGACGAGCGTCACCGAACCGACCAGATAGCGCAGGCGATGCATCGTCAGATGTCGATGTTGGTCGCCTCGAGCGCGTGCTTCTCGATGAACTCGCGGCGCGGTTCGACCTCTTGCCCCATGAGAACGGTGAAGATGCGGTCGGTCTCGACCATGTCGCTCACGGTCACGCGGCGCAGCATGCGGCGCGCAGGATCCATCGTCGACTCGAACAACTGCGCGGCCTCCATCTCGCCGAGCCCCTTGTAGCGCTGGATGACGAGGTCCTTCTCGCAGGTCCTCTCGATCGTCGTGATCGCGTCGAACAGGCTGCCCGCAGTCACGCTCGCGGCCTCGTTGCCGGCGATGATGCGCCAGGAACCCTTCTGCGCGTTCGGCCAGTCGACGGGCGTGCCGAATGCATCGATCTGGCGCATCAAGGCCTGCACCTCGTGCGCGAGATGCAGCACGTAGACCTCGACGTCGGCGTCTTCGCGCCGGCACGGGGAATCGGGGCCTTCGTAGAGCACGAGCTCGCGGCCCTTCTGCTGCGTGAGGTTCTCGAGCTCGGCAGTCAGCTGCTCCTCGGTGTCGAGGAACCGGCCCTTGCCGCCGAGCACCATGTAGTTCGCCGGCAGCTCGCGGTCGGGCACGGTCGCCGCGGCCAGGTAGTCGTCGAACGGCACCCGGCCGTCGGCCGGCATGCGCTTGTGCAGGTCGCGCACCTTCACGACCTTGTCCATCAGATTGCGAAGGTCGCGGCCGCGCCACTGCTTGCCGCTCTCGTGCTCGAGCGTCGTCGTGCCGAGCCCCATCTCGGCCATCAGGTTGAGCTTGTCGTCCTCGGTGATGGCGAAGCGCTCGGTCTTGCCCTTCTTGATGCCGTAGAGCGGCGGCTGCGCGACGTAGATGTGACCGCGCGCGACGAGCTCGGGCATCTTGCGATAGAAGAACGTCAGCAACAGCGTGCGGATGTGCGAGCCGTCGACGTCGGCGTCCGTCATCACGATGATCTTCCCGTAGCGCAGGCGCTCGGGCTCGAACTCGTCGGTCAGGAAGCCGGTGCCGATCGCGCTGACGATCGTCTGGATCTCCTCGTGCTCGAGCAGGTTCTCGGCGGAGGCCTTCTCGACGTTCAGGATCTTGCCGCGCAACGGCAGGATCGCCTGGTGGCTCATCCGCCCCTGCTTGGCCGTGCCGCCTGCCGAATCACCTTCGACGAGGAACAGCTCGGCTTCGTCGCGCGGCGTCCCCTTCTGGCAGTCCGAGAGCTTCGCGGGCAGGCCACCGCCCTCGAGCGCGGACTTGCGGCGCACGAGGTCGCGCGCCTTGCGCGCGGCCTCGCGGGCCCGCAGCGCGTCGATCGCCTTGCCGAAGATGATCTTCGCGCTGCTCGGGTTCTCCTCGAAGTAGGTGCGGATGCCGTCGCCGACGACGGTCTCGACGATCGACTGCGCTTCGCGGTTGCCGAGCTTGATCTTGGTCTGGCTCTCGAACTGCGGGTCGGGGACCTTGATCGAGATGATCGCCGCGAGCCCCTCGCGGAAGTCCTCGCCGGTCGGCACCGGGTCCTTCTCCTTGAGCACCTTCTCGAGCCGCGCCCAGTTGTTGAGCGCGCGCGTCAGCGCCGTGCGGAAGCCGACCAGGTGCGTGCCGCCTTCGATCGTGTTGATGTTGTTCACGAACGAGAACACGTTCTCGTGATACGCGTCGCTGTACTGCAGCGCGATCTCGACCTCGTAGACCTTCGTGGCATCCTCGGCCGACGGCACCTCGCGGCGGAAGTAGATGACGTCCTTGTGCAAAGCGCTCTTGCCGCGGTTCAGGTCCTTCACGAACTCGACGAGCCCGTCGGGGAACAGGAACTCTTCCCCGGTGTCGGTGCGCTCGTCGAACAAGGTGATGCGCAGCCGCATCGACCCCATCAGATACGCGAGCTCGCGCAGGCGCTTGCGCAGGATCTCGTACGAGAACTCCGTCGCCTCCATGATCGTCGGATCAGCCTTGAACCGCAGCATGGTGCCGGTGCCATCGGCCTTGCCGATGACCTTGAGCTCGCTGGCCTTCTGGCCACGCATGTAGGTCTGGCGGTAGATCTTGCCGTCGCGGTAGACCTCGACGTCGAGCACCTCGGCGAGCGCGCACACGCAGCTGACGCCGACGCCGTGCAGACCACCCGACACCTTGTAGCTGCCCTTGTCGAACTTGCCGCCCGAGTGCAGCTTGGTCAGGATCACTTCGAGCGCGGGTTTGCCGCTCTCGTGCATGTCCACGGGAATGCCGCGGCCGTTGTCCTTCACGGACACGGTGCCGTCCTTGTGCACGCGCACGTCGATCCGCGTCGCGCGGCCCGCCAGCGCCTCGTCGACCGAGTTGTCGACGACTTCCCAGACGAGCTGGTGCAGCCCCCGCTGCCCGGTGTCGCCGATGTACATCGCGGGGCGTGTCCGCACCGCGTCGAGGCCCTCGAGGACCTTGATGGAACTGGCGTCGTACCGGGGTTCGGCTTCGGTCGGTTTCTGGCTAGACATGTCCCGTGCCTCCCAGCCGGAACGTCAACTGGGCGATCGGTTGTTGAGGAAGGAGTTGGTTGATGGCGAGCCGGATCTCGTCGCGCCGGAAGCCCGCCAGCTCGGCGAACAGCGGCGCCGAATCGACTTCGAGCACGAGCCTGCCGGCGCGGAGGCCGGCGATCTGGCAGTGCGGTCGCAAGGTTGGACTCAGGATCTGGTCGAGCGCCTCGTTGTAGCACTTGCGACTCTTGCTGCGCCCAGCCTGCTTGAGGATGTCGCGCAGGAAGTCGCCCGCTGGTTGTGGTTCGGCCACGGCAACCGTTCGTACGCTGGCTTCAGGTACCACTGATGGGCATCACCACGTAGGTGAACGACTCGCCGAGAGTGAACTTCGCCGGCATCGAATCGTCGGTCATGTCGAGCCGCACCTGTTCGAGCTGGCAGACGCGCAGCGCCTCGAGGATGTAGTCTGGGTTCAGGTTGATGCTGCCGCCCGCGCCCTTCACGACGGCTTCAATGGTCACGTCGGCGCGGCCGCGAGCTGAACTCTCGGCGGTCAGTCGCAGCGACTGCTCGCCCACTTCGAAGCGCACCATGCGCATCTCGCTCGCCGACAGGATCGCGGCGCGGCGCAGGGCACTCTCGAGCACGGCCTTCGGTACTTCGAGCGTGGTCTCCGCGGACTTCGGCAGCACGCCTTCGTAGTCGGGAAAGCGTGTCTCGAGCAGCTGGCTCACGAGCTGGACGCCGCCGATCGTGAAGATGACCTGCTTCTCGCCCACGTCGATGGTCATCGGTTCCTTCTTGCCCTCGGGGATGGCCCTCGCCAGGGTATTGAGCGCGCGCAGTGGCACGACCACCTTGAACTCGGTCTTCGCGTCGGTGTTCTGGTAGCTGATCGACAGACGCCGCCCGTCCGTAGCGACCATGCGCAGACAACCGGCGGCCGAGTCGATCAGGACGCCGTTGATCGCGTAGCGCGTCTCTTCGCGCGCCGCCGCGAATACGGTCTCCTGGATCATCCTGAGCAGGTGATGGCTCGAGATCTCGATCCGCTTGCCGGACTTCACCTGCGTCTCCTCGGGATACTGCTCGGGATCCTCGCCAAGCAGCACGAAGGATCCACCGCCGCTCTCGATGCGCGAGCGTTGGTCGGTGCTCTCGAGGGTCACCGTAGGGTCGCTGAGCTCGCGCAACAGCGCTGCCGTCTCCCGAGCCGGCAGCAGGGCGCTGCCCTTGCGCGAGACCTTGACCGTGTCCAGACGGACTCTGGCGGCCATCTCGAGATCCGTCGCGAACAGGGTGATCCCTTCGCCGTCGGCCTTCACCAGCAGATTCTGGAGGATCTGCTTCGTGGTCTTCAGGGGCACTACCGAAGAAACCACACTGACAGCCTCTTGCAGAGCCGTGCGGTCACAGAGGATCTTCATCGTCGTAGGAGCAGGTCTCGGGAGACGATCGCGGTGGTGGTCAGTGGATGTTCGAGTGCTGTCGGGGAGCTCATGATCCCTGCACCCAGCCGCGAACGAAGAAGTAGTACTAGAGATTAAAACCTCGTCGTCGAAGTCATCCGTACCGTCACGAGTGTGGATAGGTTAGCCACTCGGAGCCTGCAGATCGAAGCAGAAAGCGGGTCGCGGGGAAGTTCGCGGAACCTGGAAAAACGGCTGGGAAAGCCCCCGAAAGTCGAACATCCCCAAGTCCATTCGCGACGAGTCCGGGCCCGGTCCCGACCGAGCGAAAAACCTCCCACGGGAGTCATCAGGTCTTCCAGTGAGGCCCCCATACCTTTGCACGGATCTCGCGACATCGGCAAACCCCGCGCGTGCCACTCGCACGAACACCCGAGCGCTACCGGTCAAAAGAACGCGCAGCCGCGAAGCACCACCGTCGAATCGAGGCTCGACGAAGTAGACGATCTCGCGAGAAAACCGTCGCGCGTCAGAGCTGCCGTACGCGCGTGCTGTTGACGCTTCGTCGGCCGAGCAAGTCACGCACCCTGCGCCGCAGCGGGGCTGGTTGGGTTCTTGGCCGTCGCTGCGTCCCCGCGTTGCGGCGTCGCCAGCACTACTGAGCAGCGTCAGCTGCGAACGCTGCTCACGCACCCGACGCCGCAGCGGGGCTGGTTGGGTTCTTGGCCGTCGTTGCATCCCCGCGTTGCGGCGTCGCCAGCACTACTGAGCAGCGTCAGCTGCGAACGCTGCGCGTGAGCAAGCGATTGCTGAGCCCGTCCATCAGTTCCTTGAACATGCGGTCCTTCAGGATCCGTTCTTTGACCCTGGTGACCGCGTAGAGGACCGTGGTGTGGTCCCGGTTGCCGTAGAGGCGGCCGACATCGTCGAGTGAGAGCTCGGTGTGCTCGCGCAGCAGGAACATCGCGATCTGTCGAGGCACGCTGACGGTCTGCGTCCGGCTCTTTCCCACCAGCTCGCGCGAGTTGATCGCGAACTCGGTCGTGATCAACATCATCACGTCGTCGGCCGTCACCTGCGCATGGCGCTCGGGCATGCCTCGCACACAACTCTCGGCGAGGGCCAGCGTGACCGGCTCGTCGGTGACCGCAGCGATGCCGATGACCTTGATCACGGCACCCTCCAACTCGCGGATGTTCGACGTGACGCGTTCGGCGAGCAGCAAGGCGACCTCCTCGGGCAACTCGACGCCGCGCCCCTTCGCCTTGCGCCGCACGATGGCGGCGCGGGTCTCGAAACACGGGGCCTCGACCTCGGCCACCAGGCCCCATTGAAAGCGCGATTCGATCCTCCCTTCGATCGTCGGGATGTCGGCGGGCCGCCGGTCCGAGGACAACACGATCTGTCGCTGACTGTCGTACAGCGCGTTGAAGGTGTGGAAGAACTCTTCCTGGCACTTCTCCTTGTGGGCGAGGAACTGGACGTCGTCGATCACGAGCACGTCTGCCTGCCGATAGTAGTCGCGGAAGCCGTCGGCGGTCTTCGTCTGGAGCGCGTGGATGAACGCATTCGCGAAGTCTTCGCAGCTCATGTAGAGCACGCGGGCGTTCGGGGAGCGCTTGAGCACCGTGTGGCAGATGGCCTGCAGCAAGTGTGACTTGCCGAGGCCGACGTTGCCGTGCACGAACAGCGGGTTGTATGCGTGACCCGGGTTCTCCCCGATGGCAAGCGCCGAAGCGTGGGCAAGACGGTTGCACGAACCAACCACGAACCGATCGAACGTGTAGTTCGGGTTGAGCAGGGTTCCCGGCCGCCGGCGGACCGGCGTGTGTCCCAAGTGCGAGGGCGACGGGTGCGAGGGCATCGGATGCGAGTTCGGCGCGTGGGGGGTGGCCGCGGCCGTGGCGACAGGGGCACTGGTCCGGAAGAACTCGTCGATCTCCTCCGACAACGGAGTCGGCTGGAAGAACCCCAGGCTGTCCCAGCCATCCTCCTGTCGCTGCGTCAGCACGATGCGACGCTTTTCCTCGCCCAGAGAGCGCACTGCATCCTGCAAAAGAGTCATGTAGTTCTTCAGGAGCCAGTCGCGCACGAACTGGCTCGTGACCGAGAGCTCGATCTCACTGTCCTCGATCCGGAGGACGTCGAGCGACCGGAACCAGGTCTCCAACTGCTCGCGGCGCACGCGCGAGTCGAGGTAGAGGAGCAGCGACCGCAATGCGTCGCGCGTGGTGAGTGCATCCACCATGGGAGTGATTTGTTGTCTGGATGCCGACCGAGTACAGACCGGTGGCGAAGTAGCGGGTGGCGTTCAACCGAGAGTCAACCTGAAGAAACTGGGCAGGCTCGTGGACACGATCCCACGTGCCCATGCATAGCGCGCCATCGAAGCGCGGCTGGCTGGCTGCGAGCAAGACTGGACGAACGAGTGGTGCTGAGCCGTCGGGGGAGGGGACGCGGTGAGGCAATCCGAGTCGCGCTCCTCGACTGCTGATCGACATCTCTTACCGGTCGATTGCAGTCTTGCAAGAGCACGCGCAGGAACTTTGACTCCGACTTCATCACTTGTACACATGTGCCGCGCAGTCGCAGTTCGCTCGCGCACGAGCAGCAACCACTTGGAACGCACTACGCGTCGCGAAGGCGACGCAGCGCTCTGATCAGTTTTTTTTCAGTCGACTCACGATGGCGCCGACGCGCGCGCCGACGTCTCGCCACGACGTCGCGGCGACGCGCCAACCGAAACTGAAGCGAACACACGCGCGCGGTTCGGCGCCATGGAGGCCGATCGCAGCGAGAATGCGCGGTGGTGTCGGCGCACCCGAAGAGCAAGCGGCGCCGTGCGAGGCGTGTACGCCAGCCAGATCGAGAGCTGGCAGCAGGTTGCGCCCATCGACGTCGGGGAAGTAGAGCATCGCGGTATTCGGCACGCTGTTCGCGAGCGGCGTCAACACACGATGCTCCGTGTCGCTCAGGCCGTTGAGAAAAGCGTGCCGCGCGGCTGCCATGTGCAAGGCACGCTGCGGTTGCTCGCTGACCGCGCGCTCGATCGCCAGCGCGTTCGCGAGCGCGAGTGCGGGGCTCTGCGTCCCGGGACGCAGGCCGAGTTCCTGTCCCCCACCGCGAAGCAGCGGCCGCAGTTGGCGCTGCAGATCGTGTCCGAGCAGGACTCCGTGTCCACGCAGGCCTCCGCACTTGTGCGGCGACAACGCGACGATCGCACCGGTCGCGAGCACGGGACTCAGCGGCGCGCGCCCGAGCGATTGTGCTGCATCCACGAACAGCGGAACGCCGAGGCGATCGCCGAGTGCTTTGGCCGCGAGGACGGGCTGCAGCGTGCCGAGCTCACTCTGGGCGTGCACGAGGCAGAGCAACCCGACCGGCACTTCCGGGGCGCGCACCACCGCGGCGCCGTCCCGGTCGACCGACCAGGTCTGCATGCCGCGAACGAGCGCGGGCTCGAACACGGCAGGATGCTCGGCGTCGGAGACGACGACGGGCAGGGCGGGATCCCCGAGCCCCGCCACCGCCAGGTTGGCAGCCTCGGTGCCGCCGCTCGTGAACACGACATCCGCGACGGCGACTCCGAGTGCCCTTCCGATGCGCGCGCGTGCTTCCTCGAGCCCGGCTCGCGCCTTGCGCCCGGTCGCGTGGACGCTGGCAGGGTTGCCCGGATGGATCCGCTCCGCCTCGAGGAACGCGGCCAGCACTTCCTCGCTGGCTGGGGCGCCTGCATTGAAGTCGCAGAAGACGGTCTCGAAGGCCTCTGGCTTCACTGCAGCACACGTTCGTAGAGATCGACGTACTTGGCCACGACCGAGTCCATCGCGAACAGCTCGACGGCGCGCGCCCGCGACGCCTTCGCCATGACCGCGTGCAGGTTGCCATCGAGCAGCGGCTGCAGCGAAGCACGCGCCATCGCCTGGGGGTCGCCGAACGGCGTCAGCATCCCCGTCTCGCCGAGGACCTCGGCGACGCCGCCGACCGCGGTGCTGACGCAAGGCACGCCGCAGCTCATCGCTTCGAGCATCGACAGGCCGAAGCTCTCGGTCTCGGATGCCGACAAGAACAGGTCCGCCTGCGGCAACACTGCTTCGAGGTGATCGTGCATGCCGAGGTGTTCGACCTTGTGCTGGCAACCGAGGTCGGCCGCGACGGCCAGCGCGTGTTCGCGGTCCGGGCCGTCGCCGATCAGGATCAGGCGCGCCGGAACCTCGCGCAGGATCGCGGCGAACGCGCGCACGACGTCGGACAGACGTTTCACGGGCCGGAAGTTCGATGCGTGTACGAGAATGCGCTCGCTGTCGCTCCGCTGGTGCCAGCGCGGCGAGCCGTTCGGTTGAAACCGCTGCACGTCGACGAAGTTGGGGATCACCTCGACTTCCTTGCGCACGCCGAACACGAGGTGCGTCTCGTCGGCGAGGTAACGGCTCACGGCGGTCACGGCGTCGGACTGTTCGAGAGCGAACCGCGTGGGGCGCATGTAGGCCCGGTCGCTGCCGACGACCGTGATGTCGGTGCCGTGCAGCGTCGTGACGAACTTCAAGCAGCCGCCGCACATGCTGCGGGCGAGGAACGCGCTGACCGCGTGCGGGATCGCGTAGTGCACGTGGAAGAGGTCCACGTGCGCTTCTTCGCGGACCTCGAGCATGCGCGTGGCCAGCGCGAGGTCGTAGGGCGGGTAGCGGAACAGCGGGTAGGCCGACACCGAGACCTGGTGGAAGCGCAGCCCCGGCGTGCCGCGGCGCAGCCGGTTCGGCCGTTCGTAGCTCAGCAAGTGGACTTCGTGTCCGTTCGCGGCGAGGGCGTGTGCCATCTCGGTGGCGATGACGCCACTGCCCCCGACGGTCGGATAACAGACGATGCCGATGCGCATGGCGGGATCCTACCGCCGCGCAGCCGGCACTCAGTACTCGCCGTACCCGTCGATCGGCAGTGCCCGCGGCAGGTCGAACACGATCACCAGCGAGCCGCGCTCGTCGAAATCGATGAGGCATTGGCCGTGCAAGCGGGCCACGAACTCGCACAGCGTCAACACGCGTTCCTGCAGGTGGTACTCGCTCCCGCTGCCGTGCCGCTCGACCTCGAACACGACCGAGGCCCCTTCGGCCCGCGTCGTGACGGTGATCTCGCGGCCGTCGTCCATGGGACCGAGCGCGAGGGCGAGCGCGCGGCGCACCGCGCCGGCCAACGGGACCGGCCCGCAGCCGATCGGCGGCAGGTCGGGCGCCAGCTGCTCGCGCACCGCGACGCAGGTGGTCGCCTCGCCGAGGAACGATTGCACGGTCTGCTGGACGACGTGGTTCAGATCGGCGTGGTTGGCCGGAGCCGACGACTCGAGCAAGGACTCGAGCAGACTCTGCAGCCTCGTGTCTTCGTCCTCGAACAGGAACGAGGCCATCGAGTCGGTCACCCTGCCGTTGAGGCGCTGCACGAGCTGCGCCTGCTCGTCGATGCGAACGAGACATTGGCGCAGCAGGGACGTGAGGTGTTCCAGGTCCGGCCGGCGCTTGCGCATCCGAGTGGCTATCGACCGGACGTGCGGTGAGCTGCGCCAGCAACCGCCGGGCTTGGTCCCTGTTCGAGACGCGCCCCGCGGCGATGGGAACTACGAGCTGCCAGCGTCGGCGGCCAGCGGCGGCGGGGCTTCGCCATCGCCGGCGATGCCGTCGCCGTTCGTTGCCGCGGCCTGGGTGCCGTCGGAGCTGCCCGCGCCGGCACCGATCATCGCGAGGAACTCGGCAGCGAACATCTGGTAGTCGCGCGCGCCGTTGCTCTCCGGAGCGTGTTCGAAGATCGTGCGGCCGAAGCTCGGTGCCTCGGCGAGCTTCACGTTGTTGCGGATGCGTGTCTTCGCCAGCAGCGGCCCGAAGTGCGCGTCGATCTCGCGCAACACCTCGGTGCTCAGGTTCGTGCGCGCGTCGACCATGCACGGCACCACGCACGCGATCTCGAGCGCGGGGTTGAGCCGCTTCTGCACGAGCTGCACGACCTCGAGCAGCTTCGCCATGCCCTGCAAGGCCAGATACTCGGCCTGCATCGGGATCACGACGAAATCGGCGGCGACGAGCGCGTTGGCACTCAGCACGCCGAGCGACGGCGGGCAGTCGAACAGAGCGAAGTCGAACGAGGACGCGCCGGCGAACGCCGCGATCGCCTCGCGCAGGATCGTCTCGCGGCCGATGCGATTGGCGAGCACCTGCTCGACGCCGGCCAGCGACGTGTCGCTCGGTACCACGCACAGGTTCGGCGACGCGGTCGTCTGCACGAGGTTCTCGAGGGCCCTGTCCTCGACGAACAGGTTCGTCATCGTGTTGCCTTCGAGGTCGGGCCGTTTGTCGACGTGAACCGTCAGGTTGGCCTGCGGGTCCATGTCGAGCAGCAGCACGCGAAAGCCCTGCTGTGCCAGCGCCGCGCCCAGGTTGACCGTGGTCGTGGTCTTGCCGACGCCGCCCTTCTGGTTGATGACCGCGATGCGCTTCATGGACCGTTAGCGTAGATGAGTCGGGCGCGCATTTCTGCCGCGAATCCGCCCGGAGCCTCAACCGAGCAGCAGCCGCAGATCGCGCACGGGCAGCGGCCCGTCGTGCCAGAACGCTTCGGCCGCGCGTACGCCGATCCGGGCGCCGTGGAAACGGTCGCGCACTTCGGCCCGTTCGAGCAGGTCGAGGCCCTGCACGAAGTGAGCGCGGTCGGACGGACTCAACTGCGAACGGTAGCAGCGCACCACGTCGGCCTTCGCGCTCGCGACGGCGCTGATGTCCACGACGAGGCTCGGCTCGATCGGGTGGTTTCCCGGATACCGCAGGAAGAGGCGCGGGCGATGCGGCGCGCCGAGCTGCGGTTCGTGGTTGCGCAGTCCCGCGAGGAAGAATGCGCGCTCGGCGAGCTGGGCCGTGGCCGTGTGGTCGGGGTGCACGTCGCGCACATGCGGCGCCAGCAGCAGTGTTGGTCGTGCACTGCGCAACACCGCGACGAGCAGGTTCGTGACGTGGTCGCCGACGAGGATGCCCGCGTCGGGCAGGCCGAGGTTCACGCGTTCCACGACGCCGAGCTTCTTCGCTGCGGCGGCTGCCTCCGCATCGCGGTCGTTGACGGTGCCGCGCGAACCCTTCTCGCCGCGCGTGAGGTCGACGAGCGAAACCGACTGCTTGCTGGCGATCGACATCAGCAGCGTGCCCGCCGCGGCGATCTCGATGTCGTCGGGGTGCGGCCCGAAGGCCAGGACGTCACAGGGCTGCAGTGTGGGCGGATTGGCCATGGCCGGCTCAGAGTTCGAGCACCGCGTGCTCGATGCGGAAGGGGTCGGCCGCGTCGATCAGCACGTCGGCGAGCCCGGGTCCGTATGCGTTCAGGTAGGCGAGCGGACCGAGCACACGCTCCTGGACGCGGCTGCGCGGCCGCAGCGTGCTGCAGAGCCGCCGCAGCTGCTTGATGCCTGTGCCCTCGCGGTTCTGGCGCGAGTTGCGCACCTTCTGCAGCAGGCGATCGATCTCCTCGGTCGTCTTCGTGCGCGCACGGTCGAGCGCGCCCATCATCGAAGCGTCGAGCGCGCCGAGCCGCGGGCCGATCTCGTCGAGGTCCTTGCGCAACCGCGCCTTCAGACCGTCGAGCGCGTCTTCGACGTCGCTGCCGTCGCTGCTCTGCAGCAGCCGCTCGGCGAGCTTCTCGGGCGACTGGTCGAGGTCGGGCAGGTCGAGCGAGAAGCGCGTCAGCAGTCGCTGCATCGACGGCTCGACGAGCGTCATCGAGGCGCGCGGCACGAACACGGGTTGCGGCACGCCGAGCAGGCGATAGAGCGGGGCCACGCAACAGAGGTAGGCCAGCTCACCGGGACCGACGACGAACGCGATCGTCGGCATGCACGCGTCCTGCCACAGCGGACGCAGCAAGACGCCGGGGCTCAGGTCCTGCGCACGGCCGGCGGTTTCGCCGTCGGCGAGCGGCTCGCGATGGCCGCTGGCCAGGTCGAACATCATCGTCGCCCCCGGATCGAGCGTGACGTCGACGCCGACGTCGGCGAGCTCTTCGGCGGTCTGACGGACCTTCTCGCGCACTTCGTTCGACTTGCCCCACCAGCGCAACAACGGGTCGAATGCCTCGGTCGGCAGGTCGCGCGGCTCGATCACGAGCAACCCGTGCCGGCCGAAGGTCTCGAACAAAAGACGCGCCATCTGCTCGCCGAGCGTCTCGCCCGGCTGGCGCGGTTTGCAGACCGAGAGGATCCAGCGGCGGTGCTCGCTCTGTGGCAACAGCGGATCGATCTCCGCGAGCAGCTTCTCGACATCGCGCCCGACTTCGATCGTGCGCAGCGGTTCGTTGGTCCGCTGCAGGTCGAGGCGGAACCGCTGCAGCTCCTGGGCCTGGTTGACCATGAACAGACGGTTCGCTTCGTCGAGGTCGTGGTCGTCGCTGTGGTTCCAGAACAGCGGCACGACGCGCGGACCACCGGGTTCGGCGTTGATGTCCCGGCTGAGCCGGATCGCCGTCGCGACCTTGTGGAACGTGAACAGCGGACCACCGAGCAGGCCCGGCTGTTGTCCCGTCACGACGATGTGCACGTTGGGATCGAGCAACGCCTCGGCATTGGCGAGCACTTCAGGCGGCGCATGGTGGCGCTCGGCGTAGGCGTGCAGCGACTTGACGAGGATCTCGCGCGGCAGCAGACGGGCCGCACCGGTCGGCGCGCGGCGCAACAGCTCGGCGACGGAACGCGCGCGCATGCCGAGGAAGTGGCTGAGGTCGCGGTCGTCCTCGAGGAACCGCTGGTGGACGTCGGACGTGCCGAGCCGCCGGAACGAGATGTGGCGCAGCGCAGAAGTCACGAGTTGGCCTGCTTGCGGGACTGCAACACCGCGACGCTGCGACATTCGTCGGCAAAGGTCTTCGCGGCCGCCTCGATGCGGTCGAGCCAATCGGCGGCAGACGGCGCAAAGCACTGCATGACGCCGCGGCTCTGGTTCACGAGGGCGCCGAGGCCGCGCTGGTCGAACGCGGCGGCGAGATCGGCGACTTTGCCCCCCTGCGCGCCGACGCCGGGCAGCAGCAGCCAGCTGTGGGGCAGCAGCGACCGCAGCCGCGCCAGTTCGTTCGGCCAGGTGGCGCCGACCACGGCGCCGATCGATGCATAACCCTCGGCCCGCGGCAGGTCCGCGGCCCAGCGCGTCACGGCGCGCGCGACGACGTCGCTGAGGGGCTCCGTGCCGACCCGCAGGTCCTGGAAGTCGCGGGCGCCCGGGTTGCTCGTGCGCACGAGCACGAACACGGCCTTGCCGCCCCGGTCGGGGTGGCAGGCAGAGAGGAAGGGCTGGATGGAGTCGAGGCCGAGGTAGGGGTGCAGCGTGACCGCATCCGCGAAGCGGAAGTGACCCTCCGCGTAGGCCTCGGCCGTGCTGCCGATGTCGCCGCGCTTGATGTCGCCGAGCACGAGCAGGCCCGAAGCCTTGGCCAGCGCGCAGGTCCGTTCGTAGGCGCCGTAGCCCGGAGTGCCGTGGCATTCGAAGAACGCGATGTTCGGCTTCACACACGGCGTGTGGCGGGACAGGACCGGCAGCGCCTGCCGGTAGAACGCCACGATGCGGTCGACGGGCCGGCCGCCCGGCAACACGCGGTCGGGCAGCGCCTCGAGCCGCGGATCGAGCCCGATCACCACGGGCGCCTGACCCCCGAGCACACGCTTCGCGAGCTGGGCGACGAAATGCATCGGGCGAAGAGCCTAGCTCCGATTCACGGTGGCGCGAGATGCACTCTTCTGATTCTCTTTCGCCAACCCGAGGCGAGGCAGACTCCGATGGTTGTGATCTTCGTTCCCAAGGAAACCGAAACCGGCGAGACGCGTGTCGCGATCGTGCCCGAGACCCTGAAGGGCCTGCAGAAGCTCGGCCTGCAAGTCCAGGTCGAGCGCGGTGCAGGTGTCGACGCCGGGTTCACGGACGCCGAGTACGAGACCGCGGGTGCCGCGCTCGTCGATGCAGCAGCTCGCACCACCGCCGACATCGTGCTCGGCATCCAGTCGCCGACGCACGAGCAGGCCAGCGCGCAGAAGCCCGGTTCCGTGCTCGTCTGCACGCTGACGAAAGGCACGCAGCTGCCGGCCGTCGAAGCGCTTCGCGACGCGAAGGTGACCGCGATGGGCCTCGAGTTCGTGCCGCGCATCTCGCGCGCGCAGAAGATGGACATCCTCAGTTCCCAAGCGACGTGCAGCGGCTACCAGGCCGTGATGCTCGCGGCGGTCCACCTGCCCAAGATGTTCCCGCTCATGATGACGGCGGCAGGCACGCTCGCACCTGCGCGCGTGCTCGTGCTTGGTGCGGGCGTCGCCGGTCTCCAGGCGATCTCGACCGCGCGCCGGCTCGGCGCGGTCGTCGAAGCGAACGACATCCGTGCCGCCGTGAAGGAACAGGTCGAGTCGCTCGGCGCCAAGTTCGTCGACACGGGCGCACCGCCCGATGCGGAGACGAAGGGCGGCTACGCAAAGGAGACGACCGCCGAGTTCCTGCAGAAGCAGCGCGAGATCCTCACGAAGCACATCAGCCAGGCCGACGTGCTCATCACGACCGCGCTCGTGCCCGGCAAGCGGGCGCCCGTTCTCGTGACCGCGGCGATGCGGAAGGCGATGAGGCCGGGCTCGGTCGTCGTCGACCTCGCGGCCGGACAGGGTGGCAACGTCGAAGGCACCGTGCCGGGCCAGCGCAAGGTCGTCGACGGCGTCATGATCGTCGGCGACGTGAACCTGCCGGCGCACAAGGCCGCCGACGCGTCGCGCATGTATTCGCGCAACGTGCTGGCCTTTCTCGGCGAGTTCGTGAAGGACGGCGTCGCGAAGGTGAACTTCGAGAACGAGGTCCTCGCTGCGACGGCCATCGTGCACGACGGCGTGGTCCGGCACGGACCGACGGCGCAGGCACTGCAAGCACAAGCAAACTGACAGCAATACTGACAGGGAGACTGAAACGTGGAAATGGACTTCTTGTACGTCTTCGTCTTCGTGATCGCGTCGTTGCTCGGCTTCGAGGTCATCAACAAGGTGCCGCCGATGCTGCACACGCCGCTGATGTCCGGCTCCAACGCGATCTCGGGCATCACCGTCGTCGCCGCCCTCATCTGCGCGTCCGGCGATGGGTTCATCGTGCAGGTGATGGCCTTCGTGGCGATCGTCTTCGCGATGATCAACGTGGTCGGGGGCTACATGGTGACCGACCGCATGCTCGGCGCGTTCAAGAAGAGGGACAAGTAGCGTGTACTACCTCTATCTGCTCGCCACGCTTCTGTTCGTCATCGGCATCAAGCAGTTGACGAGCGTCAGGACCTGCCAGCGCGGTAACCGCATCTCCGAGGTCGGGATGCTCCTCGCGATCGTCTCGGTGCTGGCGATCACCGCGGGCGTCAACTGGTACACGGTCATGGCCGGCATCCTCGTCGGCGCGGGACTCGGCGCGCTCATCGCGAAGCGCACGCCGACCACGGCGATGCCCGAGATGGTCGGTGCGCTCAACGGCTGTGGCGGCTTCGCGTCCGCCATCGTGGCCATGGCGTTCCTGATCATCGACCCCGTGCTCAAGATCGAGGGCAAGTCGCTCTGGGACACGGGCACCGTCAACGCGATCAGCACGCCGGCGACGGTCTTCATCGGCATGGTGACGTTCACGGGCAGCTTCGTCGCCTACTACAAGCTCGGCGGCAAGAAGCTCGTCCATCCGTTCCACGGCATGCAGCGGCACTACGTGCACGCCGCACTCGCGCTCGTCGCGATCCTCTGCTCGGTCTGGGAGGTCATGACGACGAGCTCTGTCTGGCTGCCCGTCTCGACGGTTCTGCTCGCGATCGTGTCTGGCGTGCTCGGCGTGCTGTTGATCCTGCCGATCGGCGGCGCGGACATGCCGGTCGTCATCTCGCTGCTCAACAGCTACTCGGGTGTCGCGGGCGCGTGCGCTGGGTTCGTCATCATGAACCCGCTGCTCATCGTCGTCGGGGCGCTCGTCGGCACGTCGGGCCTCATCCTGACGCAGATCATGTGCAAGGCGATGAACCGGTCGCTGCTCAACGTGCTGCTCGGCGGCGTCAGCGAAGAGTCGGTCGCCAAGGACGCGAAGGAGTACAAATCGATCAAGTCCGCGGGACCCGACGAAGTCGCGATGCTGCTCGACGGCTCGCAGTCGGTGATCTTCGTGCCCGGCTACGGGCTCGCCGTGGCGCAGGCACAGCATGTCGTGCGCGAGCTTGCCGACATCTTGCAGAAGCGCGGGGCTTCCGTGCGCTTCGCGATCCATCCCGTCGCGGGCCGCATGCCGGGCCACATGAACGTGCTGCTCGCCGAGTCGGACGTGCCGTACGACCAGCTCTGGGAGATGGATCGCATCAACGGGGACTTCAAACAGACCGACGTGGCCATCGTCGTCGGCGCCAACGACGTCGTGAACCCCGCGGCGCGCGAGGCGACGGGTCCGATCGCCGGCATGCCTATCCTCGACGTCGACCAGGCGCGCACGATCGTCGTCATCAAGCGGACGCTCGCGCCTGGCTACGCGGGCATCAAGAACGAGCTGTTCGAACGCGAGAACTGCATGATGGTGTTCCTCGACGCCAAGGAAGCGCTCGAGGGCATCGTCAAGGAAGTGAAGGCTCTGGCCAGCTAGCCGGCGGTCTACGCGACCGTGCCGCTCTTCGGCGGTGCTGTGGGTGCCGCGCCTGGCGGCGAAACGTCGGGCGCCTGCTTCGCGGGGGCTTCACCGGGCTCCACGGGCAGCTTGGCGAGCGCCTCGAGCGCTGCGTCGACGTGGCGCAATGGCACGTCGCCGATCAACCAGCGAACCTGCGATGGCCCGAGGCTCTGGCCGAGGTCGGCATCCTCGGCGTCCGGATAGAGCACGGGCTCCTCGGCGACACCGAACGCGAGCGGCGGCAGGTCGCCTTCGGGCACCGACTGCTGTACCTTGGCGAGCAGCAGCTGCAGGTCGATGCCGCGCAGCAGCAGCACCTCCCAGGGCCGTTCGTCGAGCCGGCGCGCGAAGAGCTCGTGCAGCGCGAGCACGTGGCGACACGGCTTGTCCGGCAGGTCGCACGAACAACCGAACGTGACGCTGCGCGCGTCGGGGAACAGCGGCTCGCCGACGATGCGTGCTACGAGGCGGTCGAACGAGCGCGGCACGCGCCCGTCCTCGAGCGCCTCGATGATCGTCTTGCTGCGGCGCAGCACACGGATCAGCGTGACCCAGTCCTTCTGCGGCAGCGTGCGGATCTGCAGGCTGACTTCGTGGATCGAACCCATCGAGCCTTCCATCTCCGCGGAGATCGAGCCGGCCCGGACGCGGACCATCGGCTTGCGGATGCTCGGCAGCGCCTCGAGTGCCGCGGCCACGCGCGAATCGTCGATGCCGCGCGTCGCTTCGCGGCGCCAGCGTTCGCCGAGAGACACGGTCCTGCGCTCCATCACGTGATGGCCTCCTTGCGATCGAGCGTCAGCAGGCGCTTGAGCTCCTCGTTGCTGAGCTCGGTGATCCAGTTCTCGCCCGCGGCGAGCAGGTTGTCGGCGACCTCGCGCTTGCGCTCGAGCATCTGCTGGATGCGCTCCTCGAGCGTTCCGGTGCAGACGAACTTGTGCACGAACACGTTGCGCAATTGTCCGATGCGGAACGCGCGGTCGGTGGCCTGATCCTCGACCGCAGGATTCCACCAGCGGTCGTAGTGGAACACGCGGTTGGCTGCGGTCAGGTTGAGGCCCGTGCCGCCCGCCTTCAGCGACAGCACGAAGACCCTCGGGCCGTCCGGGCGCGACTGCTGGAAGTCGGTGACCATCAGGTCGCGTTCTTTCTGCGGCACGCCGCCGTGCAGGAACAGCACGCCGTGACTGTGCTCGTTCTCGAGGTGGGTCTTGAGCAGCGAGCCCATCTCCTTGAACTGCGTGAACACGAGGCAGCGGTCGCCTTCGTCGAGCGCCTCTTCGACCATCTCGCTGAGCAGGTCGAGCTTGCCCGAACGGCTCGGCAACGAGCTGCCGTCCATCAGGTAGTGCGCTGGATGATTGCAGACCTGCTTGAGGCGCAGCAGCGTGGTCAGGATCGCGCCGCGGCGTTGGATGCCTTCGGCTGCCTTCTCGACTTCCTGCAGACCCTTGCGCACCACGGACTCGTAGAGGATCGCCTGCTCCCGCGACAACGTCGCCGCGACGATCTGCTCGGACTTCTCGGGCAGGTCGGCGACGATCTCGGGGTCGGTCTTCAGGCGGCGCAACACGAACGGGCGAACGAGTCTCGCCAACGCCGACATCGAACCCTTCTGGCGCTGCTTCACGATCGGGTGTTCGAGCGTCTGCGTGAACTGCGTGCGCGAGCCGAGCAAGCCCTCGTTCAGGAAGTCCATGATCGACCAGAGGTCGAGCGGACGGTTCTCGAGCGGCGTGCCTGTGAGCGCCAAGCGGAAGAACCCCTTGAGCTGGCGGGCGACCTGGGACTGGCGCGTGGTGGGGTTCTTGATGTTCTGCGCTTCGTCGAGCACGACGCCGTCGAAGGTGATGTCGCGCATGATCTCTTCGTCGCGCTGCAGCAGGTTGTAGCTCGTCAACACGATGTCGTGCTTGCTGACGACGTCGCGGAACTCCTCGGCCGTCTCGGCGCGTCCCTTGCCGTGGTGCAACACGACGTCGAGCCCGGGGCCGAAGCGGTGGACTTCGCGGCGCCAGTTGCCGAGCACGGAGACCGGACACACGATCAGGATCGCGGTCTTGCTCTGACGCTGCTTGCGCCAGTCGAGCATCATCGTGATCGCCTGCACGGTCTTGCCGAGACCCATGTCGTCGGCGAGGCAGGCGCCAAAGCCCTGGTCGACGAGGAAGTGCATCCACGCATGACCGCGCGCCTGGTAGGGGCGCAGCTCTCCGACGAACCCCCCAGGGATCGGCCGATTCTCGACGACCCGGGCCTGATCGAGGCTCTGCAGCAGCTGTTCGAGGCGCGGTGTGCTCGCGATCGACTCCATCGCGAGGCCGTGCAGGTGGGAAGCTCCGCCGAGCCGCAGGCGCAGCGCCTCGAAGAAGCTGATGCGCTCGCCGCCCTCCTGCATGCGCTTCTTGAAGTCGCGCAGCGCCTCGCGGTCCTTCGGCGACAGCAGCACGGGGCGGCGGCCGATGAAGACGAGCGGCGTCTTCGCGTCGACGAGCTGGTCGAACTCGCCCTGGCTCAGCTCCTTGTCGCCGACTGCGAGGCTCCAGCGGAACTCGAACCACGGCCGCGGGTCGTTAGGCTGTCCCTTGGCTTCGACGATGGCCACGCGCGCCGACAGCCGCAGCATCGATTCGACGCCCGGCAACGTGATCTCGAACCCCTCGCTCTCGAGCAGCGGCATGTGGTCGAGGATCTGGTCGAGCTCCTGGCGCGTGAGGCTGGCGCGACCGTCGCTGAGATTGCGCGCCCGCCGCAGCGCCGGCATCTTCTCCGACACGTGTTCGAGCACCTGTTCGACGCGGTAGACGCTGTCGGTCGCGATCTCGTTCGGGAACGGCGAGGCCGACAGGCGCTGGTGCAGGCTCTCGATGGTCTCCGTGCAGTTGATTGTCGGAATCGGGCGCACGAGGATCTGCAGACCCCACGGCGCGCCTTCTTCGAGCGGCTGTTCCGGCACGAGGATCTCGAGCACGGGCACCATGCGCGTCTGCCAATACTCGCGCGGCAGGCGTTCGGCCTTCTGGAAGCGCGGCTGGGGTGCTTTGCCGGCACCGGCGCCGGCCTGCAGCACCTGATCGAGCGCGTGGCCGACGAGGCTGACCAGGAAGTTGCGCTGCGTCACGGCGTAGACCGGATCGTCCGGGACCGCGAAGCGCGCCGTGCAGAGGGAGCCCGGCACGAGTTCGGCGATAGCGGCCAGGACCCACTGCGTCTGCTCGTTCCAGTGTGGCGCCCAATGCAACACGCCGGGCTGCGGGGCTGGCGCGTAGTCGCCGCGCGCGATCAGACGCAGCACCATCTGGCTCGCGGCGGCCAGCGCACGCAGCGCAGGTGGTTGGCGGGCCGGCTCCAGGGAGGCCAGCCACGGCACGGCCGCAGCGAGCGGCAGACCGACCGCCGCGACGGTCCACAGCGCGGGTGCGGTGCGGCTCTGCGGCCGGTCTTCTTCGTCGGCGTCGCCGTTCTGCGAGACGAGCAGCGGTCGCAGCGAGGACTCCTCTGACGGGATCAGCAGCTGCGCATGCACGGGCTCGGTTCGGCCGGCGATGTCTGCGGGCAGTGCCGCAACAACGCCTCCGACCCCGGTGTCGGACCACAGCGCGATCCGCGCGTCCGCGGGTTGGCGAGAGTGCAGGTAGGCGGCGTGCAGGTTACTGCTTCCCGGCGTGTAGAGGCAGCGGTTGCACCCACTGCTTGTCGACCCCCGCCTTCACCACGTGCATTTCGTGGTCCATTCGACGAGTCGCTTGATCGCCGAGCGTGAAGATGAACAGGAGCGAGAGGAACAGGAACGAACTCAAGAACACGATCTTGTTGATGCCCGTGTCCCACCTGAGGTGCATGAAGAACGCGATGACAAGCGAGGCCTTGATGCTCGCGATCGCCATCGCGATCAACATGTTCGCCGAGCCGAAGTTGATCCGCGACGCCGCGACCGTGATGGCCGTGAGCACGAGCAGCGTGATGAGCACGTTGCGGAACAGCTGCGGAGTGGAGATGTGGTGGTGACCCATCTGCAGCTCGCCGTGAGCATGGGCCGCACCCGCAGAATGTTCGTGTCCGCCGACGTTGTGGGCGTGTGCACTCATCACGGTACCAGGTAGAGCAAGGGGAACAGGAAGATCCAGATCAGGTCGACGAGGTGCCAGTAGAGGCCGACGAGGTCGACGGGCAGGAAGTAGCCGGCGTGGAAGCGGCCCTTCGCGGTGCCCTTCATGATCCACGCGATGAGACAGCCGCCGATCAGGACGTGCAGGCCGTGGATCCCGGTCATCGTCACGTAGATCGCGAAGAACAGGTGGCCATGAGGCACGCCCGCCATCACGCCGTCGTAGTCCTTGAACCAAGACAACTGGCCCGTGTCCTTGTTGTAGCCGCCGAACATGTCCGTGAAGACGAACAGGCCGTGGTCGTTCTTGGCCTTGTACTCGAAGAACTTGATGACGAGGAAGATCACGGCGCCGGCCAGCGTGAGGCCGCAGTAGAACAGCGTCTTCTTCTTCTGGCTCGTCTGCGCGGACCGGACGCCCATGGCCATCGTCCACGAGCTGACCAGAAGGACCGTGGTGTTCATGGCGCCGAGCTTCCAGTCGAGCTGATGGCCGCCGAGGCGGAACGTCTCGGGGTACTCCTCGTGGAAGAAGAAGTAGGCGGCGAACAGGCCGCCGAACAGCAGGATCTCGGTCGCGAGGAACAGCCAGAAGCCGAGCTTCGCCGACTGGAACTCCTGCACCGGCGTGTCGAAGTGGTGCGCGATCGTGTGCGGTACGAACTCGGGTCCCGGTGCCGGGATCACTACCGAGTGGGATGCTTCGTGACTCATCAGGGATCCTGTTGTGCTCTTCGGGGCCGGACCGCGTCCCAGGGCTCGATCCCCGGGTCTCGATTCCTCTGGGGCCGAACCCCAGGGGCCTGATCCTCGGGGGTCAGGTGGCAGGGGTACGCGTCGATTCGAGGTCGAGCTTCGAGTAGTCGTAGACCTCGCCCTCCATCACGGGAGGCTTCTCGAAGTTCTCGAGCGGCGGCGGGGTCGGCGTGTGCCACTCGAGCGTCACTCCACCCCACTGGTTCTGCATCGCCTTCTTGCCCTGGAGCAGCGAGGCGACGAGGTAATACAACATCAGCGCCATGCCGACGCCGATGATCATGGCCCCGATCGTCGACGCGCGGTGGTACGGCAGGTACTCGGGCACGTAGGTCGCGTAGCGACGCGGCATGCCGCGGCTGCCCATGATGAACTGCGGGATGAACGTCGCGTTGAAGCCGACGAAGATCGTGATGGCCGCGATCTTGGCGAGCGTCTCGTTGTACATGACCCCGAACACCTTCGGCCACCAGTGGTGCAGGCCCGCGAAGAAGGCCAGCGCGATCGAACCCATCATCACGTAGTGGAAGTGCGCGACGACGAAGTAGGTGTCGTGCAGGTGGATGTCCACGTTGAGCGCGCCGAGGATCACGCCTGTGAGGCCGCCGATCGCGAAGATGATCAGGAACGCGAGCGTGTACAGCATCGGCGAATTGAGCGCGATCGAGCCCTTCCACACCGTCGCGACCCAGGAGAACTCCTTGATCGCCGTCGGGATCGCCACGAAGAAGGTCAGGAACGAGAACGCGAACAGCGCGTACGTCGACTGCCCCGACGTGAACATGTGGTGGCCCCACACGAGGAAGCTGATGATCGCGATCGCGAGCGAGCTGAACGCGATCAGCTTGTAGCCGAACAGCGGCTTCCGGCTGTGCACCGTGACCATCTCGCTGATGATGCCGAAGGCCGGCAGCACCATGATGTAGACGGCCGGGTGCGAGTAGAACCAGAAGAAGTGCTCGAACAGCACCGGGTCGCCGCCCAGACGCGGATCGAAGATGCCGACGTGGTAGAGGCGTTCGAAGGCGACGAGCAGCACCGTGATGCCGAGCACGGGAGTCGCGAGCACTTGCAGGATCGCCGTCGCGTAGAGCGCCCAGATGAACAGCGGCATGCGGAACCAGGTCAGGCCCGGCGCGCGCAGCTTGTGCGTCGTGACGATGAAGTTGAGCCCCGTGAAGATCGAGCTGAAGCCGAGCAGGAAGATGCCGAGCCCGATCGAGACGACGGCCTTGTCGGTGTAGAGGCTGTAGGGCGCGTAGAAGGTCCAGCCCGTGTCGAAGCCGCCTAGGATGATCGAGAGCGTGGCGAGGACCGCGCCGCCCACCCAGAGATAGAAGCTCAGCAGGTTGAGCCGCGGCAGCGCCACGTCCTTGGCCCCGAGCTGCAGCGGCAGCACGAGGTTCCCGAGCGAAGCCGGAATCGCCGGGATGATGAACAGGAACACCATGAAGGCGCCGTGCAGCGTGAAGATCTGGTTGTAGGCCTCGTTCGTGAACAGGAGGCCGTGCGGCTCCCAGAGATGCAGGCGCACGAGCAGCGCGAAGAGGCCGCCGCACAGGAAGGCCACCGAGACGCCGACCAGGTACATGATCCCGATGCGCTTGTGGTCGAGCGTGCCCGCCCAGGACCAGAAGCCGGTCGAGCAGTTCCAGAAGGTCTTCCGCGGCGCTGGTTCGAGCAGGGGCCGGTCGACGGCTGGGACGTTCGTGGTCATGGATGCCTCACTTGGTCTCCTCGAGTCTCTTCATGAATTCGACGATGCCCTTGATCCTCTTCTCGTCGATTGGCTGGACCGCCATGTTCGTGTTCTCGAAGCCGGCGGCCTTCTTTTTGTCCGGCATCAGCACCGATTCGATGATGTAGGCCTCGTCGACCGTGATGGTCTGCTTCTTGCCATCGACGACCACTTCGCGCTGGCCGCCCGTGATCGTGCCGTCGGCTCCCTTCACGAAGAGCCCTTTCCAGCTGGGCCCGATGAGCTTCGATCCGTCGAGCGAGTGGCAGCTCGAGCAGATCTGCTTGTAGATCTTCTTGCCGCCCTCGGCCGCTTCCGCGGGAGTCGGGTTCTCGGGCCAGGTGTCCCACGGCTTCTTGATGAACTCCTCGGCGGTCACGACGTGGACCTGCGCGTACATCTTCGAGTGGTCCTGACCGCAGTACTCGGCACAGAAGAGATGGTAGTCGCCGACCTCGATCGGCGTGAACCAGAGCGTCTGGTAGCGGCCCGGGATGACGTCGCGCTTGGCGCGCATCGCGGGCATGAAGAACGCGTGCAGCACGTCCATCGACTCGAGCAGGAACCCGACCGGCTTGTTCACCTCGAGCCAGCACTCGCCGATGCTCGTGGCGGCGCTGTTGGGGTAGGTGAAGGTCCAGTTCCACTGCCGGGCAGTCGCCTTGTACATGTTCCGGCTCGCCTCCTGCGGGATGACCGTCATGTCGAGGCTGCCCTTGAAGCCCCATGCGAACATCACCATCACGACGATGAGCGGGACGACGGTCCAGATGACTTCGAGCGGCGTGTTGTGAGTGACGTTGGATGCCGCGGGCTGGTCGTAGGTCTTGCGGCGGTACTTGACGCAAGCGAAGAGCAGCACGCCCGTGATCAACACGAAGCAGAAGATGCAGACCGCGTACGTGAAGTAGAACAACCCGTCGACGTGGTCGAACGTACTGGCGAGCTTCTCGAGCTGCCCGTAGCCGTCGATCGCCGCCGGCTTGACGGGATTCTCGATGTAGTTGATCGGCTTCGGATCCTGGATCAGTTGGGCGAACACGGTTGTCCTGGGCTGCAGATGGCGCGCCGGTGATGAGGAATGCTGTGGTGGGGACCGCGTACGTTGGCGACGAGGCGCGTCATGCGATCGCGGGGGTTGGGCGCCTGCGCTCCTTGCGCAGCATGACGAAGATCATCACGGCGATCACGACGACGGTGATCGCACCGGCGATGCGCATCAGCGTCATCGCTGCAAGCGAGTAGGAGTTGGTGCGGGGGTCGAACGTGAGGCAGTTGAGCTTCAACTGGTCCCAGAAAGTGCCGAGCCTGCCTTCGCCGGCCTCGACGAGCGCGAGGCGCAGATCGCCCGCGTCGAAGGCCGTGTTCTCGATGATGCGGCTGATCTTGCCCTGCGGCGTGAGGAAGATCAGCGACGGCGGGTGCGCGAACTGGTTGGTGTGCTGCGACCAGTAGTAGCGGAAGCCCGTGATCTCGCAGAGGCGCTTGACGTTGGCCTCGTCGCCGACGAGCAGACGCCACGCGTCGTCGCCACCCGTCTTCTTGAGCTTGGGCAGGAACGCCTGCTTGCGCGCGAGGGCCGTCGCCGGAGTCTCTTTCGGATCGATCGAGACGCTGAGGATGCGGAAGTCCGTGCCGGGCTGCAGTTCCGTCTCGCTCAGCGCGCGGAACGCGGACCCCATGACCTCGCCGCACATCGCGGGGCAGCAGTAGTAGCCGAGCAGCAGCACGACGGGCTGCGTGCCGGGGAACAGCTGGCGCAGCTGGAAGGGATAGCCGCGCTCGTCGGTGAACGAGAGGTTCGGATCGACGACGGCGCCGATGGTGTCCAGTTGGGATGCCGCCTCCTCCCTCATCTGGAGCGAGCTCGTCACGGGCATGCCGGCGCCCTGCGCCAGGGCGGCGCTCGCGAAGCAGGCAGTGAGGAGGAGGTGCTTGATCACGGATGTTCGTTTGCGTCAGTTGCGGGCCATCTTCTCCATGGCCTGTTCGATGGACATCTTGGCCGGGTTCTGGCCCTTCAAGAACTCCATCTCATGTTGCTTCACGGCATCCAGTTCGGCAATCGGCGGCTGAATGTTGCCGTAGGGCTTCTGTTCGACTCGGTGCGCTTCCTGCACGCGCGTGAAGATCGGCACCATGATCCAGAGGCAGAAGAACACGGCGACCGCCCCGACCGCGAACCAGATCGCCGCGGACCGTGCATCGATGTCGTGCTCGGGATCGGACGCAATGGGGGCATGAGTGTTGCCCTTTGCGCCCGAGGAACCGTGTTGTTGCGTGCCGTGTGCCATGGCGTCGATCGTCTTGTGGTTCTGGAAGCGACTCAGTGGTTCAGGAAGTGCAGCGACTCGGCGAGACGCGGATCGCGGATCGGGACCAGGTTGGCCTTGCGCAAGTTCATCAGCGCGATGCCGGCGACGAGACACAGGATCCCGGCGAAGCAGCCGAAATCGATCCACTGCACGTGGTGCGCGTAGTCGCTGAGCTGCTGCGTGAAGGTGGCGGTGCTGACCTCGGTCGCGCCGTGACCTTCTGCGCCGTGGCTCTCGTTCGGCAGGATCAGGAACTGCATGTCCATGCAGTGGATGATCAGCAGGAAGATCGCGCCCGCCGACAGCGCCACGCTGTGGCGCTTCACGTGTCGCGACATCAGGAACGCGAACGGGATGAAGAAGTGGCCGAACACGAGGATGGTGCCGACCGCGCCCCAGCCATTCACCGCGCGCGCGAGATACCACTGCGTCTCCTCGGGCATGTTCGCATACCAGATGAGCATGTACTGGCTGAAGTTCACGTAGGTCCAGAACACCATGAAGACGAACAGCAGCTTGCCGAGATCGTGGTAGTGCTCGACCGTGATCGCTGCCTTCAGGTATCCCTTCGTGCCGAGCCACTTCGCGAGCAGGATCGTGAAGGCCAGGAAGGCCATCTGGGCGCCCGCGAAGTACGTGACGCCGAAGATCGTGCTGAACCAGTGCGGATCCATCGACATGATCAAGTCGAAGGCCGCGAACGTGACCGAGAGCGCGAGCAGCAGGATGCCCGGAGCCGCGCGGCGCGACAGCTTGAGGCTGATCGCGGGGTCGCCGGTTTCGTCCTGCTTGAGCGAGTTGCTGCGGAAGTACCAGGCCAGGCCGATCCAGATCGCGAAGTAGACGACGGCGCGGACCAGGAAGAAGCTCTTGTTGAGCCAGGCGGACTTGCCCGCGAGGACCAGGTCCTTGGTCAGGTCGGCGTGCACCCAGTGCGCGTAGAGCGTGTCGAAGCCCACGAGGATCGGCACGAACAGCAGCAGCATCAGCGGCAGCGTCCACATCGTGTTCTCGGTGAGACGGCGCACGACCGGGCTCCAACCGGCGCGCGTGATGTGCTGCACCATCGTGAAGAACAGCGCGCCGAGGCAGATGCCGAGCACGCCCATGTAGCCCACGAGGTAGGCGAAGTAGAAGCCGTGCCCGCCCGTGGCCCAGGCAGCGCCGATCAGCGCAATGCCGACGCCGAGCAGGCCCATCTGGGTCGACGCGAGGTCGCCTTCCTTGACCCGGGCGACGATGTGCGGCGCCAGCTGTTGGAGGCTCGGCGCGGTCATTTGTGCGGATGCGGTCATGGCGCAGGTTTGCTCGGGATTGCTGTGCTCAGGGCTTGCTCAGGGACTGCAGGGCGCGGACGTAGTGCACGATCGCCCAACGATCTTCGACGGAGATGCGAGGTCCGTAGGCTGGCATCGTGCCCTTGCCGTTGGTGATCACCTCGAAGACCTCGCCGTCGGCGAGCAGCGGGACGCGGTTGTCCTTGCCCTCGACGAAGTGGAAGCTCGGAAGCACGACGGGCCACCGACGGCCGACCATGCCGTGGCCTTGCCTGGCGTCGTTGCCGCCCTGGCCCGTGTAGCCGTGGCAGACGGCACAGTAGATGTTGAAACGGTCGCGGCCGCGCTCGAGCACGGTGACTTCTCGGCCGAGGTGGACCATCTTCGTCGTGAGCGGAAGCGGGTTCTTCTTGACGAACTGGTTGCTCGCGTCGCGGTGCGCGAGGTTCGGGGAGCTCGGGTCGGGGGCCGGGCTGTGAGGGACGACCAGCGTCTTGCCGAAGCTGTCGGCGACCGGCAGCCGCATGCCGCGGTGATCGGTCCAGCCTGCGAACGTCGTCCTGGACTGCGTCTTCACCTTCGGTTGGAAGTCCATGTCCTGCACGAGGTGCACCGGAGGCGAGGACGAAGTGCCACCGCGCATGCAACTGGCCAGCGCGATCGCGAGGGTTGCCAGCAGCAACGAGCCCCGCGTGAGTGTGAACCTCCGCATGAGTGTGAACCTTGCGACCATGGATCAGTCCCCCACGATCTCGACGTGCTTGCCGCCGAGGTTCTCGAGGAAGTGCTTGGTCTGTTGGCTGTCGAACTTCGGATCCGTCGCTTCGATCGACAGGAAGAAGCGATCGTCGGATGCGCGCCACATCGTGCTGTGGCTGAAGATCGGGTGATGCAGACGCGGCAGGCGGTTGAGCCCCATCATGCCGAACAAGGAACCGAACGCCGACAACAGCACCATGCACTCGAACGTGATCGGGATCGTCGACGGCCACGCGTAGGGCTCCTTACCCGAGACCCAGATCGGGTAGTCGTACGCGTTCATCCACCACATCATGAGCTGGGCGAGACAGATGCCCGTGAAGCCGCAGCAGACGACGATCCAGCCCAGCGGGCTCGGTCCCTGCCGCAGCGCGCGGTCGAGTCCGTGCACCGGGAACGGCGTGTGCGCGTCGACGCGCGTGTAGCCCTGGGCCGTCGTCTTCTCGGCGGCCTTGAAGATCGCGGCCGCCGACTCGAACTCGGCGACGATGCCCCACTTGGTCGTCTTGGACATGATTGGGATTCCGGGGTGGGTTCTCTAGTGGGCGCCTTGGTGGGCCGGCCGCTCGGGCCCGTGCGGACTGTGACCGGCAGCGTCGTGCGATCCGTGCCCGTGCGCGGCACCATGGCCGTCGTGACCGTGGTGCGGGTTCGCTTGCGGCATCACGCCCTTCACTTCGCTGATCGCGAGGATCGGCAGGAAGCGGCAGAACAGCAGGAAGAACGTGAAGAAGAGACCGAAGCTGCCGGCGAGCGTCAGCAGGTCGATCAGCGTCGGCGTGAAATAGCCCCAGCTCGACGGCATGTAGTCGCGGTTCAGCGACGAGATGACGATCACGAAGCGCTCGAACCACATGCCGATGTTGACGACGATCGAGATCGCGAACAGCACCATCGGGTTGCGCCGCAGGGCGCGGAACCAGAAGAGCTGCGGGCTGATCACGTTGCACGTGATCATGATCCAGTAGGCCCACCAGTAGGGACCAGTCGCGCGGTTGATGAAACAGAACTGCTCGTATTCGGAGCCGCAGTACCACGCGATGAAGAACTCCATCCCGTAGCCGTAGCCGACCATCATGCCGGTCAGCAGCAGGATCTTGGCGATGTTGTCGAGGTGGTTCAGCGTGACGAGCTCGTGCAGACCGAGCCACTGGCGGGCCGGGATCATGAGCGTCAGCACCATGCCGAACCCCGAGAAGATCGCGCCCGCGACGAAGTAAGGCGGGAAGATCGTCGTGTGCCAGCCGGGCACCTGCGACACCGCGAAGTCGAACGACACGATCGAGTGCACCGACAACACGAGCGGCGTGCTCAGCGCGGCGAGGATCAGGTAAGCCTTCTCGTAGTGCAGCCAGTGGCGGTTGCTGCCGTGCCAGCCGAGCGCGAAGACGCCGTAGACGCGCGCCGCGACGGTGCGGCCGGCCTTCATCGCGCGATCGCGGAAGGTCGCGAGGTCGGGCACGAGTCCGGCGAACCAGAACAACGCCGAGACCGTGAAGTACGTGCTGACCGCGAACACGTCCCAGAGCAGCGGGCTCTTGAAGTTCGGCCACAGCGCCATCTGGTTCGGCACCGGGAACACCCAGTAGATGACCCACAAACGGCCGACGTGGATGGCCGGGAAGATGCCGGCGGCCATGACCGCGAAGATCGTCATGGCTTCGGAGGCGCGGTTGATCGAAGTGCGCCACTTCTGCCGGAACAGGAACAGGATCGCGCTGATCAGCGTGCCGGCGTGGCCGATGCCGATCCAGAACACGAAGTTCACGATCGGCCAGCCCCAGGCGACGGGCACGTTGTTGCCCCAGACGCCGACGCCCGTGAACACGAGGTAGGTGATCATCGCGCCGAGGTTCAAGAACAGCGCTGTGCTGATGCCGAACATCAGATACCACGCGCGCGGCGTCTTCCTCTCGGCGACGCTCGCGATGGTATTCGTGACCGAAGCGAAGTCGTTCTTGCCCTCGACCAGCGGCGCCCGGCGCAGCGGATTCTCGACCTCGTCGACTACGGTGATTGCGCTCATCGGGATCAGCCCGGTTGGAGTTCGGGGTTGGGGTTGCGGACGCGACCGAGGTAGGTCGTGCGCGGCTTCGTGTTCAGCTCGGACAAGAGCCCGTAGTTGAGGTCGAGGGCGCGCTGGGTGCTGACCGCGCTGGTCTTCTCGAGCGTGTTGCCGAAGGTGATCGCCTGCGTCGGGCAGGCCTGCGCGCACGCGGTCGTGACGTGCACGTCGTTCGGGCCGTCGCCGACCTTCTTGCCGGCGAGCTTGGCCTGGATGCGGCCGCCGTTGATGCGCTGCACGCAGTAGGTGCACTTCTCCATCACGCCGCGGCTGCGCACGGTGACGTCCGGATTGAACGCCAGGCGCTTCGTGTCGGCCACGCTTCCCGTGAAGTCGAGGTAGTTGAAGCGCCGCACCTTGTAGGGGCAGTTGTTGCTGCAGTAGCGCGTGCCGATGCAGCGGTTGTAGACCATGTCGTTCAGCCCATCGGGGCTGTGCGTGGTCGCGGCGACCGGGCAGACCGACTCGCACGGCGCGTTCTCGCACTGCATGCACGGCACCGGCATGTTCGCGACCTGCGGGTCCTCGACCATCTCGAGCTTGTCGCTGTGCGTGACGTCCTTCTTGGCCTTCGTGTCGGCGACCGAAGTGAAGTAGCGATCCGCGCGGATCCAGAACATCTCGCGGTTCTTGGCGACCTGCATCTTGCCGACCATCGGAACGTTGTTCTCGGCGACGCAGGCGGCGAGGCACGCGCTGCAACCCGTGCACGCGTTGAGGTCGATCACCATGCCCCACTGGTAGGGCGACTTCTTGACCTCGGGATCGCTGCGGCGGGCCTCGAAGCGCTCGACCCACAGCGACTTCGCGAGCGACGCTTCGACCGCCGTCTCGTCGTGCAGGCGCGCCGCCTGATCGAGCGGCGACATCTTGGGCGCCCATCGCGGGTCGGCCTCGTTCTTCTTCACGGTAGCTTCGCGCACGTGGGCGCGACCGGCCATCGTGCCGTGTTCCTGTGTGCAGACGAGCTCGTGGCTGCCCTGACCGCGATGCACTTGCGCGCCCGTCGCGATCCACTGCGAGCCCGTGGTGCGCAGCACGTAGCCGTTGAAGCCCGTGCCATGCGCAACCTTGCAGGATTCGGGCAGCGATCGGCCCCAGCCGAGGCGGATCGTCACGCTGTCGTCCGCGTGGCCGGGTAGGATCCACGCGGGGATCTGCAGTGAGCTGCCGCCGGCCGTGATCGTCAGGAAGTCGCCGTTCTGGACGTTGAGCTTTCTCGCGGTCGCCATGCTGACGAGCGCCGCGTTGTCCCAACTCAACTTCGTGAGCGGGTCGGGGATCTCCTGCATCCACGAGTTGTTGGCATAGCGGCCGTCCCCCATCTTCGGGCAGCTGCGCAACACCACCTCGATGCCCTCGGGTCGCTTGTAGCCACCCACGGCCTCCGCGATCGCCGGCGCGTCGATGGCAACGTTCTCGACTGCGAACGAACCGGCGACGAAACCGTCGCGCAGCGCATTCGGCCACCAGTTCGTCGTGAAGTCCGGAGCGCCCGAAGCAGTCTGCCAGTGCGCCTTCACGAGCTCGTAGCCGAACAGCGTGCTGCGCGCCGACACGAGATCCTCCCAGCCGGACTCCTGGTTCAGGAAGCCGAGGAATTCGAGCGCCGAGACGCCGCCGTGCAGCGGAGCCACGAGGGGCTGGCGCATCGAGACCGTGCCGTCGTGGGCGCGTGCGTCGCCCCAGCACTCGAACTCGTGTGCTTCGGGGAAGTGCCAGTCGCACAACATGCCGGTCTCGTCGTCGTAGGCGCCGACGTGGATCGTGGTCTTGGGCTTCTTGGCCTTCAGCAACTCGGCGAACTTGAGATCCGCGGGCGCGTCGTAGACTGGGTTCGTGCCCAGGAACACGAGCGTGTCACACTTGCCCTGCTCGATCGCCGTGCACAGCTCCTGGATCGAAGCAACCGCGCTCGCTTGCAGTCCCTCGGGGACTGCGCGGTAGGTCACCGTCTGGCCGACGTTGCCGAGCGTCTGGTTGATCGCGTGCACGGCGGCGTGCACAGCGGCCGGTTGGTTCGGGCCTGCGATCACGATGCTGCGGCCGCGCGCCGATTGCAGGTCTCTGGCGAGGACTTCGATCCACGGCTTGCCGTCCTTCGCAAACGGCGCGGCCGGGTGTTTCTCGAGCGCCTGTGCGAGCCCGGTGCCCTTGCCGACACCGAGCGCGTTCGCCAAGGCGAAGGTCACGGCCGGGATGTCTCCCGACTTCGTGCGGAAGCGATGATCTGCCGCGGTGCCCGTCGTGCTGTAGGTCGACTCGGCGACGTAGAGGCGCGACAGCTTCTTGCCCGGAACCGGCTTCTGGCGCGTGGCGGCCCAGCCACGCGCGTTGACCAGGTTGTTGCCGTCGGTGGCGAGGAAGTCGCTGTCGAGCGACACCACGACATCGGCCTTGCCGAAGTCGTAGTGCGTGCCGACCACGCGCCCGAACGCGATCTTCGCGCCGGCGAGCTCGTTGTCCGCGTGCAGCGCCGACCAGGTGTGGAAGCGCGCCTTCGGGAAGCTGCCCTTCTGCATCTTCTCTACGGCGGCGAGCAGCGATGGCGAAGAGGTCTGCGGCATGAGCACGTGCAGGCCCTCACCGCGCCTGATGTTGACGAGCTCCTTCGAAGCCTCGTCGAGCCAGCCGTAGAACTCGGTCCAGACGTCGGGCTCGGCGACCGGGGCCGCGTGTTCGTGTCCGCCGCCTGCACCATGAGCTTCGTGCTCGGCGGCGGCCTTCTTCGGGCCGCGGGCCTTGCGGCTGCGGCTCGGGTCGTAGAGCTGCAGCAGTTCGGCGTGCAATTGCAGATCCGTGCCACCGAGGCTGCTCGGATGTTTGGGGTTGCCCTCGATCTTCGTCGGCCGACCATCGCTGCTCTTGGCCAGGACACCGATGCCGTAGCCACGCCGCGACAAGGTCGTCGCGTAGAGTTGCGGTAGCCCGGGCTTGAAGCCTTCTGGCCGCTTGTTGAACGGCAGGATGTGGGTCTCGGGCTTGCGGCAGCCCGCGAGTCCGGCGAGAGCGACCGAAGCGGCGACCGCACTGAGGAAACCGCGGCGCGAAACTTCGTCCGGTGCATCCGCGATGCCTTCGGGGAACTCACGCTCGACGGCGCCCAGGTATTCCGGCGAGTTCTCGAGCTCGCCGAGGCTCCGCCAGTAGATCGCCTCCGGTTCGCCGCCAATGGCCTGTTCGCTTGACGATTGCACCGCGGCCGATGGCGCCATTGCCAATGAGTGGCCGCCCTGCAGTTCGAGGTTGTGTGGCTCGTTCATCGTGGACATCGGCTTGGTCGGATCGATGGTCATCGGTGGCAGGCCGCGCAATGGGTCGGAGGGTTCAACTCGGGCGGGTTCTCGCCCTGCCACTCGAGTTGCCTTCGGGCCGCGGCGATGCTGGCCTCGGTGGGGAGCCAATCCATCTGGGTGACCGACACGCCCGCGGGCCGGATGTGAGCGGTCGGATTGCGGTGGCACTCGAGGCACCAGCCCATGCTCAGTGGCTCGGCCTGACGCACGAATTCCATCTGGTCGATCCGGCCATGGCAGCTCGCGCACCCGACGCCGACCCTGATGTGCACGGCGTGATTGAAGTAGGCGTAGTCCGGCAGCAGGTGGACCTTGACCCACTCGATCGGGGGGCCATCACCCCTCGCGTCGGCACCAGCCTGGTCGCGCAGCAGCTTGAGGGCAATGCTGTCCTTCAGCACGTGGCGGTGACAGCCGAGACAGGTTTCCGCATCGGGGATGGTCGCGTGCGGCCCTTCTTCCACCATGCGATGGCAATAGCGGCAGTCCATGCCCAACGCGCCGGCGTGCAGGGCATGGCTGTAGGCGATCGGCTGGTGCGGCTGGTAGCCGACATCCGTGTGGTATGGAGAGAACCAGAAGGACACTGCGAAAACCACGAACAGGCCCATCGCGGCCGCACCGAGCGCGAGCACGGCCGGCAACTTGTTGGTCCACTTGGGAAACAGGACAGTCAAGGTGGGTCCGCTCCGCGGCGTCGGGGAGGTTTGCGGTTGCTGGGAATCACGATCGGACCTTGCTCGGGTAAGCAGGGTCGAACCAACCTGCTGCCAAAGTCGAACCGGATGACCGTGGCGGAAACCAGGGCTGGCGGAGCACGTGCGAGTGCCCGGAAAGGGCAGCCCCTGTAAAAGATCGCCGGCGTCCGGTCAATTTCAGAGTTCCTAGAATCACCTTGAAACCGGGAGCAGCGACTCGTGCCGTCGAAGACGCGCGATGACGTGGCCTTGCTGCTGCTGCCGGTCCCACTCGGCGCCGCAGGGAAACTGCTCAAAGGCCACAATGTGTGGCCACGAACGGCTCGATCAGGCGGATTGCGAGGTCCTGCGCGAGCGGATTCGGATGGGGGTCGGCCGGCGTGACCCAGAGGTCCTCGGCCCTCGTCTTCGCGAGCGACGGGAGCACGTCGAGAAACGGGATTCCGGCGGCTTTGCAGTAGAGAGCGACCAGGTCGTGCAACTTCTGGAACGGGTAGTGCCGGGCGTCGCCGAGCCCCTGCAAAAACGGCCACAAGATCACCATGAACTTGACCTTACGCTCGTCGCACCAGCGCTTCATCGCGCCTAGGCAAGCTTGCGGTACACCCTGGGACCACATCGCTTCGAATGGCTTGTCGTGTCCAGCAAGTCCGGCTGCCAAAGCCTGTTCCACTGGGAGATCGAGCAGCTCCTGCACCCAGTCGCGCGTTGGATCGAGGTCGAGCTGGTTGCGTCCGAGGGCGCGTACGAAGAGGTCGAGCGTGCGCAGGCCAGTCGACGGGGGTGGGGCGATGACGGAGAGGCCGCTGCTTGGAATGAGATCGTTCAAGCAGATCGTGACGACGACGGCGTCGGGACCGAACACGTGGAAGCGGTGCTCGAGCCCCCACCAGTACTCGTCGACGCAGACTGTGCCCGCGGCTCCGCAGTTGACCGTGAAGACGTCCTTTCCGCTCGCGCGCAGTTTGCCTTCGAGCAGTCGGACCCATCCCGTCTCGATCGGAATGCCCCACGCGAACGTGAACGAGTCGCCAAGGCACAGGATGCGTTTCTGCCCGGCCGGCTTGTCCTGGGTGATCTCGCGTTCGCGCAAGCCGAAGCGATTGATGTGGACCGGCACGCGACCGCGCGCATCGAACCAGTCTCGTCGCAGCTGGTCGGCGTCGGTGTAGCAGAGGAAGAAGGTCTGCCCTGGCGCCCACGTGAGGCGCTTGCGCGGTGGTGAGGCCGCTCCGTCCGGTGCGACCTCCACCAACAGGTGCTGCTCCCGGGCTTCATCGAAGGTGATCGGCGTGCCATCGCCTTTCGCGTAGCTCAGGTTGCCCAGCGGTGGTTGCCACGCTTCGACGAAAATGCGCAGCGTCAATTCACACGCCCCGACCGCAACCACGGTTGCCAGCAGGGCGAGCGCGAGCCGCGTGACGGCTCTTTTCCGCCGCAGTGGCGTGGAGTGCATCGCCGAAGCCTAGCTTCTCGGGATTGCCATGGCACGGCGCGCGGGTGCCCACATGCGGGTGTTTTTCGGCTGCAGCACTTTCGCGAGCGCGGCATACTCCCCCGCCGCTCTCGGCTCCTCGCAACGGCCCGTCCCCGGATTCATGCCCACCTTCGTCCTCGGAATCTCTGCGTTCTACCACGATTCCGCCGCGAGCCTGCTGCGCGACGGCGAGATCGTCGCTGCAGCTCAAGAGGAGCGCTTCACGCGCAAGAAGCACGATGCGACCTTCCCGTCGCGCGCAGTCGAGTTCTGTCTGCAGACGGCGGGCATTCGCGCCGCCGAGGTCGACTTCGTCGCGTTCTATGACAAGCCGATCCTGAAGTTCCACCGCGTCATCGAGACGTTCCTCGGCTACGCGCCGCTCGGTCTGCGATCGTTCGCCAAGTCGCTGCCCATCCTGATCGGTGAGAAGCTCAACATGCGGCGCCTGCTCGACAGGAGCCTCGGCCAGAGGCCGAGGAACCGCTACGTCTTCCCCGAACACCACGAGAGTCACGCGGCGTCCGCGTTCTATCCGTCGCCGTTCCAGGATGCGGCGATCCTGACGATGGACGGCGTCGGCGAATGGGCGACCACGACGATCGGTGTCGGCGAGGGCAACAAGCTGCGGCTCTTGAAGGAGATCCGCTTCCCGCACTCGCTGGGCCTGCTCTACTCGGCCTTCACCTACTACTGCGGCTTCAAGGTCAACAGCGGCGAATACAAGCTCATGGGGCTCGCCCCCTATGGCGAGCCGTGTTTCGCGAAGCAGATCCGCGACCACCTGATCGACATGCGCGACGATGGCAGCTACCGGCTGAACCTGTCGTACTTCAACTACTGCCAGGGGCTGACGATGACGAGCAAGAAGTTCCACGCTCTCTTCGGCGCCCCCCCGCGGCGACCGGAGTCGCCGCTCGAGCAGCGCCACATGGATCTCGCCGCATCGATCCAGAAGGTGACCGAGGAGGTCATGCTGAACACGGCGCGGCATGCGCACGCGGTGACCGGCAAGAAGAACCTCTGCCTCGCCGGCGGTGTCGCACTCAACTGCGTCGGCAACGGCGTGATCCTGCGCGAGGGACCGTTCGAGCAGATCTGGATCCAGCCCGCGGCCGGCGACGCCGGCGGATCGCTGGGCTCGGCGCAGTTCGTGTGGCACAACCTGCTCGGCAAACCGCGCCAGGTGTCCCGCGCCACGGACTCGCAGCGCGGTAGTCTGCTCGGGCCGCGTTACGAGCCGAAGGACATCCGTTCGTTCCTCGACGGCCAGAAGGTCGTCTACGAGGAGTGCGGCGCCGAAGCGCAGCTCGCCGACCGCGTAGCCGAACTGATCGAGCAGGAGAACGTGATCGGCTGGTTCCAGGGACAGATGGAGTTCGGTCCGCGCGCGCTCGGTGCGCGCAGCATCATCGGTGACGCGCGGTCGCCGAAGATGCAGAGCGTGATGAACCTGAAGATCAAATTCCGCGAGTCGTTCCGGCCGTTTGCACCGATCGTGCTGCGCGAAGACGCGAGCGAGTTCTTCGACATCGCGCCGCAGCACGACAGCCCCTACATGCTCGTCGTGGCCCCCGTGCGCGACAACAAACGCAAGCCGGTGGACTCGGCCGCGCGCGGGCTCGACAAGCTGAAGCAGTTGCGCTCCGTGATTCCCGCCGTGACTCACGTCGACTTCTCGGCGCGTCTGCAGACCGTGGACTCCGAGCGCAATCCGCGGCTCGCGAACCTCATGCGGCGGTTCAAGCAGCGCACCGGCTGCCCTGTGCTCATCAACACGAGCTTCAACGTGCGCGGTGAACCGATCGTATGCACGCCGCAGGATGCGCTGCGCTGCTTCCTCGGCACCGAGATGGACGTGCTCGTGCTCGAGAACTTCGTCATCCGGCGCGCGGCACAGCGGGATCTGCCCGCGATCGATCGCGAAAAGTATCTGGCGGGATTCTCCCTGGACTGACGGCGTGAAACTGAATCTCGACCCTGATCGGCGCGTGATGCGCCAGTTTGCCTGGGCCTCGCTGGTCCTCTTTCCCGCGGTCGCCGGGTTCCTGTCCTGGCAGCACGACCTGCCCAGGGCCTGGGTCGTGACGCTGATCGGAATCGGCGTGCTGGTTGCGGTCGTCGAACTGGTGTTGGTGGACTTGCTGGGCTCCTTCGGCGCGTTGCTCGAGAAGCTGATCCCGCGAGCCCTGTTCCAGATCCTCAGCGTAGTCGCCTTCCCGATCGGCTTCGTGCTCTCCCACGTGCTGATGGCGGCGATCTTCTTCCTCGTGATGACGCCGATCGGCCTCTGCTTCCGCCTCTTCAGTCGGGATGCTCTGGGACGCAAACTCGAACCCAACCGGACCAGTTATTGGCGAGATCGGGGTCCCGCCCGCGACGCGTCGAGCTACTTCAAGCTATACTGACGGCTCAACCTCCTGACCTACGATCACCATGAGCGAGCATCGGCAAGAAGACACTCCGAAGGATGAGTTCCTGAAGGCGGCAGGCCAGGAAGAACGTGGGCTCGTCGCCGAGTTCGTCGCGTTCATGGCCGAGAACAAGGTCTGGTGGATGGCGCCGATCCTGATCGTCTTCCTCTTGCTCGGAGTGCTGCTCGTGCTCGGTGCCACGGGTGTCGCGCCGTTCCTCTACTCCTTCGTGTGAGTGCAACGGCGTGAGCCCCGGACGGTCCGAGCCACCGGGGCAAGGACACGGCACGGCTGTTTCCTGGTAGTTGAGCATCACCGCAGCGCGGCCTGGGGGCGAAACAGCCACAACCGCTG
Organism: Planctomycetota bacterium; assembly: GCA_035649575.1. GTDB lineage: Bacteria > Planctomycetota > UBA1135 > UBA1135 > UBA2386 > DASVAL01. The sequence goes on along the minus strand of DASRJH010000297.1, from coordinate 2,386 downwards.
CGGCGATGAGTCCGAGCCACCGGGGCGAGGAGACGGGATGGCTGTTTCCCGGTAGCCGGAGTCTCGGATCGGTAGCCCCTCGTCCACTTGCGAGAATGTGAGTGGAAGGGTCGGTCGATACGGCAGTTGTCACACCGAGAGGAGACTGCCATGCGGGACCATGGGCTCGACACGTATATGGCCGACATCAACGAAGTGCCGCTGCTGACAGCGGCACAAGAGATCGAGTTGGCCAATCGCATCCAGAAAGGCGACCTCGCGGCGCGGGAGCACATGATCCGCGCCAACCTGCGCCTCGTGGTCTCGATCGCGAAGAACTACGGCAACCGGGGGTTGTCGTTCATGGACCTCATCGAGGAAGGCAACATCGGCCTCATGAAGGCCGTCGAGAAGTTCGACCCGAAGGCCGGTTGCCGGTTCTCGACCTACGCGACGTGGTGGATCAAGCAGGGCATCCGACGCTCCCTGGTCAACAGTTCCAAGACCGTGCGCGTGCCATCCTACATGTCGGAGATCGTGGTGCGATGGAAGGCGACCTCGCTGGAGCTGAACTACCGCCTCGGGCGTCCGGCCACTTCGGGCGAGATCGCAGAGGAGCTGGAGTTGCCCGAGGCCAACTGGAATGTCGTGAGGAACACGGTGCTCGCGAACTCCCAGCCGACGCATTCGATGAGCGAGGAGACCGGTGCCACGTTCGCGGACGCCATCGAGGACACGCGCAGTCAATCTCCCGAAGAGGAGATCCAGTCGGCGATGGAGATTGGACGGATGCGTGAATTGCTCGAGAAGCTCGACACGCGCGAGTCCCGCATCTTGAAGCTGCGATTCGGGATCGGGACCGGCGAGCCCATGACGCTCAAGGCGATCGGCAAGCGGTTCGGGCTCACCCGCGAACGCGTTCGCCAGATGGAGCAGCACGCCCTGGAGAAGCTGTTCGGCATCATGTCGCGCGAGTTCGGCGAGGAGCGCCCCGCGTTCCCGAGGAACCGTCGGCTGTCACGTTAGGGTGACGCCGGGGTTGCGGCAATGGCCGCGATGGGTAGCGTGCGGTCGTGTCGACCCAAACTGCGCTCTGTGCACCAGGCATGGGCACGTCGCTCTACGTGCACGTGCCGTTCTGCGTCGTGAAGTGCGGCTACTGCGACTTCAACTCGTACGTCGTCGACGACCGCTCCGTGCACGATCGCTTTCTGGGCGCGTTGGATGCGGAACTCGGGTGCCGTTGGCGCGGCGAAGCGCCAGTCTCGATCTTCATCGGCGGTGGAACGCCGAGCCTGCTCGATCCGGAGCGACTGCAACGGCTCTTCTCGATCCTCGCCTCACACGTGTCATTGCACGAGTGCCGCGAGGTGACCATGGAAGCCAATCCCGAAAGCTTGACCCTCGAGAAGGCGCAGCAGGCGCGCGCAGCTGGAGTGACTCGCATGAGCATCGGGGTCCAGAGCTTCCACGCGCACCACCTGCGGTTCCTCGATCGCGCCCACTCGGCCGAGCGCGCCGAAGAGGCGTTCGGGCTGCTGCGCGCAGCTGGCTTCGCGAACGTCAGCCTCGACCTGATGTTTGGCATCCCCGGCGAAACTCGCGGGGAGTGGATCGCGGATCTGGATCGGGCGCTGGCGCTGCAGCCGGACCACCTGTCTTGCTACAACCTCACTTTCGAACCGGGGACGCGCCTTCACCGGGACCTGCAGCGAGAGCAGGTGTCGCCCAACGACCAGGAAGACGATCGCTGGATGTTCTTGCACGCGCGGGAGCGCCTCGCGGCCGCGGGGTTCACTGCCTATGAGGTCAGCAACTTCGCTGGCCGTGGCGGCATCTGCGTGCACAACGACCACTACTGGTTGCAAGGCGACTACACGGGAGTAGGACCGGGGGCCTCGAGTCACCGTCGCGGCGTTCGCACGACGAATCTGAAAGCGGTCGAGGCCTGGGCGGAAGCTGCCTTGGCGAGTGAACCGTGCGCTGGTTCCGCAGAGACCCTGCGTCCGCGACAGCGTGCCAGCGAAGCAGTCTGGCTCGGCATCCGACGCGCGGAGGGAGTCGATCTGCAGACGATCGAGGCCAGGTTGGAAGTGCCGCTGCGGCGGCTCTTCGCCGGCGTCACGGAAACCCACCAACGTTCCGGCTCGGTGGACTTCGACGGGCGCGTGCTGCGGCTCACACCTGTCGGCCTGCTGATGGCCGATCGCGTCGGCTCCGACTATCTCGCCGCTGGGCTTGCGTGAGGGACCGCGTCCGTGGCGCAGCCTAGCCCAACTTCCGCAGTTCAGTAGGCCGTGGGATTGGAAAGCAACGACTTGCGTCGTTTGGTTGTCACTACACGACGACCCCTTCGAGTGCCTTGGGAATGGAGAGCCGACGCGGCAGGTCGATGCCGAGCCGATCA
>DASRJH010000296.1:0-3215 GCA_035649575.1 Planctomycetota bacterium | reverse complement strand
GCGCTGTTCCAGCAGTCGGTCGATGCACGCTCCGCGGCGCATCAGTCGCGCGGCCGCCGGCCCAGGGTGAACTTCGGCGACGGTTGGGTGCGCGACTCGGTGCTCGAGATCTTCCGCGAGGACATCGCGCGCTTCCGCGTGGTGCTCGCGACCGACATCGACGAGAACCCCGTGGCAGTGCTCGACCGCGGCGGCGTGCCGGTCCTCACGGCGCTGCGCCTGCACAACGGCACGGTCTACCGCTGGAACCGCGCCTGCTACGGCATCAGCGCCGGCAAGCCGCACCTGCGCATCGAAGCGCGCGCGTTCCCCGCCGGGCCGAGCGTCGTCGACGAGATGGCGAACGCCGCGTTCTTCTTCGGCCTCATGGCGGCCGTCTCGCACGAGTTCGACGACGTCAGCCGGGTCATGTCGTTTGACGACGCGAAGGGCAACTTCGTCGCAGCGGCCCGCCTCGGACTGCAGGCCAACCTGACCTGGTTCCACGGACGCGAGCACTCGGCGCAGCAGTTGATCGCCGAAGTGCTGTTGCCGATGGCGCGCGCGGGGCTCGAGAACGCCAAGCTCGACGGCGGCGACATCGACCGCTACCTCGGCATCATCGCGGAACGGTGCAAGCGAGGCCGCACGGGCGCGCGCTGGGTGCTCGATTCACTCGCTGCGATGGGTGAGAAAGGCACGAAGGACCAGCGCATGGCGGCGATCGTGCGCGCGACCCAGGTGCGCCAGGAGGTCGGCGAGCCCGTGCACACCTGGGAGCTGGCCGACACTGGCGAGTTCGAGGGCTGGAGGGAGAGCTACATACAAGTCGGTCAGTTCATGACGACGGACCTGTTCACGGTGCATCCCGAGGACGTCGTCGACCTCGCCGCGAGCCTCATGGACTGGCGGCACATCCGCCACGTGCCGGTCGAGGACAACGACGGCAGGCTCGTCGGCCTCGTGTCGCACCGGACGCTGCTGCGACTGCTCGGCCAGGGCATGCGCGGCACCGACCACACTCCGGTCGCCGTGAAGGACATCATGCGCACGAACCCGATCACGGTCACGCCGAACACCCCGACGCTCGAGGCCATCGACCTGATGCGCCGCCACCGGGTCGGCAGCCTGCCCGTGGTCGAGGAAAGCAACCGCCTGGTCGGCATCATCACCGAGCGCGACCTGATCCGCGTCGCGGCGATGTTGTTCGAGAAGCACCTGCGCGAGACCACGTCCGAGTGAGGGTCCACCGCGTGAGGGTCCACCGCGCGCGTCATTCGTGCGCGAGGCCGTAGAAACCCGGGTCGGCGATGGGGGGGCAGAGCTCGGGTGGCAACAACAGCGTGCGCGCGGCCCAGATCTCCGTGAACACGCGGTATTGCAGCGCGGTCTGGTCGAGGTAGGCGACGCCGTCGCTGCCGCCGGTGCCGATCCGGCGGCCGATCACGCGTTCGACCATGCGCGCGTGCCGCTGCCGGAACACGAGCATCGACTGTTCGAATTCGATGAGGCCGTCGATGATCTGGCCGGGCCAGCTCAACAACGGCAGCGTGCGGTTGCTGTCGATGAACAGGATCGCCGCGCGGAGGCGGCGCACGAAGCTGCGCCGCTCCGGTGTTTCGTCCTCGGCCTGCAGGTGGCGCCGCGCCCCCTGCAGCTGGCCGCGGTAGCGCGCGCGCAGGCGGTCCTCGTCGGCAGGCGTGAGCGCCTGCTGCTTCACGGCGTGATCGATCGCGCGCCGGTAGAGGACCTCGTGGCCCGCGAGGTATCGCTCGACGAAGTCCTGCACGACCTGCTCGTCGCGCGCGTCGCCCGGCGAGCTGCCGTGGATCGGTGTCCTGTGCAGCCACCCGGAGACCGCGGTCTTGAGCGTCGGCACGTCGCGTTGCCGGCGCTCGACGCGCGTCAGCGCAGGCGAGGTCGACCCATCGTGGCTCTTCAGCGCTGCGACGTAGCTGCCTTCGTTGCCGAATGGGATGCGGTCGGCATCGGGCAGGCCCATCAGGATCTCGATCTCGCGCAGCTGCGCGGACTGGAACCCGCTGGCCGGGTAGAGCTTGTCGCGGAAGGTCAGGTAGTCCTGCGTCCGCATCGTCTCCATGAGCCGGAAGTGCTGGCCGGCTAGATCGAACGCAATGGCGACGCGGCGCAGGCTCGCCACGGCGCCCGCGAGCGCGTTCTCGGGTACGTGGCTCTTCGCGAACAGGTTGCGCGCGGCGACCAGCTCGCGCAGTACGACCTTGAACCAGAGCTCGTCGATCTGGTGGATGACGATGAAGCGGACCTCGTCGTCGATCAGCTCGTCTTCGCTCGCAGCCGTGCCGAGCTGCAGGCGCAGCAGTTCCTCGACCTTGATGTAGTCCCAGTAACTGGTCGGCCGGCTCTGCCCTGGATCCATGCGGCCAATCTACCGTCTGGTCCGTGTCAGCGCTTCGTGAGGTTGAAGCTGACCGGGACCACGTCCCTGCCCGGTTCGATCACGAGCTGCCGCTCGGTCTCCCTGATGTCCGTGAAGCGGCCGAACAGGTCGCCGTTCGTGACGCGGCTCGCGTTGATCTTGTAGGTGCCCGGTGGCACGCGTTTGAGCAGGCGGAAGCGGCCGTCGCCGTCGCTGACCGCGCTCGCGTTGAACAGCGCGCGCGCCGCCGGCGCTGCGCCCGCGTTGTCGCCCATCGGTGAGGTCAGCGAGATCTTGACCTGTCCGATCGGCTGGCCGCCGACCATCGTGACGCCCTCGACGGTGGCGCCGTGCGCGAGCTGGATCACACCGGCGTCGACGATCTGTCCCTCGGTCTCGAGTCGGAGGTCGATGGCCGAGCCTTCACAGTAGTCCGGATGCGAGGCGCGGATCATGTATTCGGCATAGGCCAGCTTGTCCATCCGGAAGCGGCCCTCTGCGTCGGTCTTCGCCGACGCCTTGCTGTGCCTCTCGGGCATCATGCTGCGAACGAACCCGATGATCTCCGAGTCCGAGGCGATGCCGCCGTTGAAGTCGGTGGTCACCGTGGCACCGGCCACGGGTTGGCCGCGGTCGTCGATGACCTTGCCATGGATCGTGCCGCCGTTGACCAGTTGCGCGACCACTTCGACGACCGGCCCACCCTCGACGACCGTGAACGGCGGCGACAGCGTCTTCGCGTGCGCCGGATCCTCGATCTGGAAACGGAACTCGCCGCTCGGCAGCCCGCCGATCAGCGCCCATCGACCGCCGAGGTCCTCGGGATAGTCGCGAGCGT
>DASRJH010000295.1:0-4357 GCA_035649575.1 Planctomycetota bacterium | reverse complement strand
TGCTCGAGGAACAACGACGCGATCAGCAGCGCCGCCATGCGCAGGTGGAAGGCCGTGTCGTTTGGAAAGCGCATGCGGCGAAGATAGTGGGGAAGCGGATGCCGTTCGATGGCGCGGCAGCAGGGGTGACCACCTTGTGGTCTCCTCAGCTCGCGGTACCGTGGGCCTTGCCAAAGCCAGGTCCAAATCAGGAGTCCCATGTCCAGGTTCCTCGCCGTCGTCGTTCTGTGCGCGACCGCTGTGCAAGCGCAGATTCCCTATGGCCATCTGATCTACGTGCATCGCACGCCGTCGAGCACGGTGCCCGCGATCGGCATCGTCGACCCGGACTTCGGGACTCCGACACCGCTGGTTCCCCAGACCGGTGCGCTGACCGCGCACGGCAGCCGCAGCGTGGCCATCGATCCGTCCGCGCCGTCCGTGCTCTACTCGCTGACCACGCTGTCGACGTCGATCTCGATGGTGGCGCCGGTGCTGACGCTGACCGGCAATCGCTTCACGCGCACGAACCTGCCCGTCAACCTCGGCGCGCCCGGCGTGCCCTTCAGCGTGCGCTGGGCATCGGGTCACGGCCTGCTGCTGCTCGGCCGCGGTGGCCAGATCAACCGGATGTTCCTGCGCAACATGACGACCGGCGTCGTGACCCCGCAGCCGACGACGACCCTGCTGCCGAACAACGCGAGCGACATGACGGTCAACGGAAGTCTGGCCTACGCAGCCTCGGAGGGGGACGGCTCGGTGACGGCCGTGGGCACGATCGTCGAATGGGATCTGGTCGCCAACACCGATCGCGTCGTCGGCACCAACTACCCGCCGATCGCTGCTCTCGCGGTGTACGCGGGTCTGCTGCTCGCCGGCGACTTCAACGGCGATCTGCACTTCATCGATCCGGTGACGGGCGCGATCAGTCCGTTCCTGACGACGGGCCTCGGCAAGATCACGTCGATTGCCGTCGATGCCGCGTTGCGTGTGTTCGTGGTCGCCGAGAGCGGGACGACGTGGTCGATCCACAACGTCTTCGCGCCGGTGCCGGCGCTCTACAGCAGCACGCTGCCGATCGACGACCTCGCGATCGGACCGACGCCCGTGGCGACGATGTTGACCTTCGGCACGGGCTGCGTCGGCAGCAACGCGCTCAGGCCGGCGCTCGGTTTCACGGGCCCACCGGCTCTCGGCGCGACGTTCGGCGTCACGCTCGCGAGCGCGCTACCGAATGCCGGCACGCTGCTGATCATCGGGACCTCGCGCGCGTTCGACGTGCTCGGCCCGCTGCCGCGCGATCTCGGGATCATCGGCATGCCGGGATGCTCGCAGTATGTCGACCTCATGATCACGCTGTTCGCGTTCGCGGACGCCGCCGGAGCGGCCCAGTTGAACTTCACGCTGCCGAGCAACCCCATCTTCGCGGGCACGCGTCTCCCGATGCAGTGGTTGTGCCTCGATGCGCTGGCGAACCCGTTCGGAGCGACGACGAGCAGCGGCGGCGAGTGCTACGTGTACTAGCGCTGATCGCCGCCTGTAACTCGGCCGCTGCGCTGCAGAGGAACGGCGGAACCAGGGCATCCGAGGCCCGCCGGCGGACGCTGTAGTTCCGCGTGGAGTGCTTCGGGACGAGTGGGCATACTGCTCCGCCCTTTCGCCATCCACGCATGTCCGAACAGAAGCAGACCTACGACCCGGCCACGATCGAACCGAAGTGGCAGCAGTTCTGGCGCGAGCGCAAGGTCTTCAGGGCGCGAAATCCCGGTGACGCTGACTTCGATCCGAAGAAGCCGAAGTTCTACGCGCTCGACATGTTCCCCTACCCGTCGGCGGCGGGTCTGCACGTCGGCCACCCTGAGGGTTACACGGCGACCGACATCGTCTCGCGGTGGAAACGCGCGAAGGGCTTCAACGTGCTGCACCCGATGGGCTGGGACGCGTTCGGCCTGCCGGCCGAGCAGTACGCGATCCAGACCAACACGCACCCCGCGAAGACGACCGCGGCGAACATCGCGACGTTCCGCCGGCAGCTGCAGCGACTCGGCTTCTCGTACGACTGGGACCGCGAGATCAGCACTGCAGATCCCAGGTACTTCCGCTGGACGCAGTGGATCTGGAAGCAGCTGCACTTGCGAGGGCTCGCCTACGAGTCGAACGCTCCCGTGTGGTGGTGCGAGGCGCTGGGCACCGTGCTCGCGAACGACGAGGTCATCAACGGCAAGAGCGAGCGCGGGGACCATCCGTGCGAGCGGCGGCCGCTGCGACAGTGGGTGCTGAAGATCACGGACTACGCGGAGCGCCTGCTCGCCGATCTCGACGGCCTCGACTGGAGCGAGTCGTTGAAGACGATGCAGCGCGAGTGGATCGGCAAGAGCGAGGGAGCCGAGATCGACTTCGACGTCGAGGGGCGGCCGGGCACGAAGATCCGCGTGTTCACGACGCGGCCCGACACGCTGTTCGGCGCGGCGTTCATGGTGTTGTCGCCCGAGCATCCGTTGGTCGGCACGATCACGACGGCGGAGCAGCGCGCGGCAGTTGTCGACTACCAGAAGGCGGCGGCCAGCAAGAGCGAGCTCGAGCGCACCGACCTCGCGAAGGACAAGACCGGCGTGTGGACCGGCGCGTACGCGCGCAATCCGCTGTTCGGCGCGAACGACACGCGGGGTCGCCTCAAGGTGTGGATCGCCGACTACGTGATCGTGACCTACGGCACCGGCGCGATCATGGCGGTGCCGGCCGGCGACGAGCGCGACTTCGAGTTCGCGGGGAAGTTCGGCCTGCCGGTGCCAGGCATCTTCGCGCCGAAGACCGGCGATGCGGCGAAGGACGCGGCGATCGCTGCGGGCAAGGCGTGCTGCACCGACGACGTGCCGTTCGCGCCGCACAACACGAGCGGTGAGCTGTCGATTGCGGGGCTCGGCATGGCCGCCGCGAAGCGGGCTGTGATCGACTGGCTCGTGGCGAAGGGCCGCGGCGAGGCGAAGGTCACCTACAAGCTGCGCGACTGGCTGTTCTCGCGCCAGCGCTACTGGGGCGAGCCGTTCCCGGTGCTGCACACGAAGGACGGCGTCGAGCTCGTGCCCGACGCGCAGCTGCCGGTCGAGCTGCCGCACATGGACGACTTCAAGCCAGGCGGCACGCCCGAGTCGCCGCTGATCCGCGCGAGGTCGTGGGTCGAGACGAAGGACCAGAAGGGCCGGCCTGCGCAGCGCGAGATCAACACGATGCCGGGCGCCGCGGGCTCGAGCTGGTACTTCCTGCGCTTCTGCGATCCGCACAACGACCGCGAGTTCTGTAGCCAAGCCGCGAGCGACTACTGGCTGCCGGTCGACCTCTACGTCGGCGGCACCGAGCATGCGGTCGGGCACCTGCTCTACTCGCGCTTCTGGACCAAGGTGCTGCACGACCAGCGGCTCGTGCGCGTCGTCGAGCCGTTCCAGAAGCTCTACAACCAGGGCATGATCCAGGCGTTCGCCTACGAGGACGCGCGGGGCGCGATCGTACCGAAGGCCGAGACGAAGGAGGCCGGCGAGGCGGTCGTACACGCGCGCACCGGCGAGCCGCTGAAGCAGATCGTCACGAAGATGAGCAAGCGCTACGGCAACGTCGTCAACCCCGACGACGTCGTCGCCGAGTATGGCGCCGACACGCTGCGGCTCTACGAGATGTACATGGGGCCGCTCGCCGACACCAAGCCGTGGAATCCGAAGGACGTGCCGGGCGTGCACCGCTTCCTGCAGCGGAGCTGGCGGTTGTGCGTGCCCGAGTTCGCGGAGAACGGGCCGCTGCATGGGCACCTGAGGCAGGACCGGCCCGACGATCCGGAGATCGAGAAGCATCTGCATCGCACGATCGCGAAGGTCGACGGCGACATCGAGCGGCTCGCGTTCAACACGGCGATCTCGGCGATGATGATCTTCGTCAACGAGGCGACGAAGGCGATCGAACGGCTGAGCCGGCGTCAGCTGTTGCGCTACGTGCAGCTGCTGCAGCCGTTCGCGCCGCACCTCGCGGAGGAGCTGTGGCAGCGCCTCGGCGGGCAGGGTCTGCTCGCGGTGGCGCCGTGGCCCGCGGTCGACGCGGCGATGCTCGTCGACGACGAGGTCGAGATCGCGGTGCAGGTGCTCGGCAAGGTGCGCGGCCGCGCGATGGTGCCGACGGGGGCGAAGAACGACGTCGCACTCGCCGCGGCGCGGCAGGCGGTCGCCAGCTATCTCGAGGGCAAGACGGTCGTGAAAGAGATCGTCGTGCCGGGCAAGCTCGTCAACTTCGTCGTGAAGTGACCGGCCGTGGCCGGCGGGATTGACAGGCGCGGCGCCGGCACGACAGTAGCCGGGTCTCGCGCTACGCGACCGCCCCGACCCCGGACCTTCAT
>DASRJH010000294.1:0-4100 GCA_035649575.1 Planctomycetota bacterium | reverse complement strand
CGGCCGTCGCGGCGAGTCCGTGGATCTTCGAACGGCGCACGACGAGACCCGCGTGCCCTTCGGCAGAAGCCCCGCCTTCGAGCCGCGGCCCGCAGACGAGCGTGCCATCGGGCGTCACGAAACAGAGGTCGGCGCGGCTCGCGTCGGCGACGTCGAAGTCGGCGACCACGACGCCGCGCAGCAACCAAGCCAGCAGCCGCTGGCTGCCGCTGTCCTCGGCGATGTGGCGCACGAGGTCGGCGAGGTAGCTGGCACCGGGAGGTGCCGGCCACAGCCGCGATCCATTGGGCAGCTCGTCGCCGAACTGCTCCTCGACGAGCAGCAGCACGCGGCCGAGCCGCTTCTCGGCGAGCTCACGCACGATGGCGGCCGCATGCTCGCGCGTATCGACGACGAGCGCCTGCACGAACGGGCCGAGCGCGGCTTCGAGCGCCTCGCCGTGTTCGAGCGGGACGTCGATGAGGTCGAGCAGGCGGCCGCGCAGGCCTACAGGCTGCTGCTGCAGCACGTAGCGCGGTCCCTGGTCGAAGCCCTCCATGTGGGCCTCCATCGCGAGCAGCGCCTGGCTGTGCCCTTCGGCCTGCGTCAACTCGCCGCGCAGCGCCGACTCCTGCTCCGCGACGGCAGCCGCGGCCGCGTCGGCGCCTTCGAGATCGGCCAACGCCTGGGCCTCGCGTTCCTTGAGGATCCGTTCGCGCGTGCCCTGTTCGCCGACCTCGGCGCGCCACTTGCCGGTCTCCTCGAGGATGCGCGCGACTTCGGCCTGCAGCACGGCCTGGCGCTCGGCGAGGCGTTGCTCGCGCGCGCGCGCGGCCGCGATCTTCGCGGTCGCATCGGCCGCCGTGTTCCGCGCCCGCGTGCGGCGATGCAGCAGTTCGAGCTGGCGTTCGCGCAGCAGCTCGCGCTGTTGCTGCAACAGACGCCGCGCGAGCACCGCGGCCTGCGCAGCCTGGCGTTGGCCGTCGACCAGCTTGTGCAGCTCGATCAACTCGGCCTCCTTCTGCGAGAGCTCGTCGCGCGCCAGCTCCACGGCGGCCTGACGTTCGCCGCGCTGCGTCTCGAGACCGGTGGCGCGTTGCCGGCCGCGTTCGAGCTCGGCCAAGAGGTCGGCCGCGCGCTGGCGCTGTGTTTCCGCGCGTTCGCGGTGCGTGGTCAGCTCGCCGCGGCAGGTGCGCAGCTCCTCTTGCACGTGCTCGAGCGCCGTGGTGCACGCGGTGATCGCTTCGTCGGCGGCCGCGACGCGTTCGGCGGCCGCGGCGCGCCCCTGATCGGCAGCGGCGAGTTGTTGCTGGAGCTCCTGGAGCCTTGCCTCCTTCGCCGCGAGTTCGCGCCGCAGGATGCTGCCGTCGACGACCGCGAGCGCCGAGCGCAGATCGCGCAGCGCGCCCTGCAGCTCGTGGAAGCGGCGCGCCTTGCCCGCCTGGATGCGCAGGCTGCGGATGCGGCGCGAACGCTCTTCGAGCAGGTCGGTGATGCGCGCGAGGTTCTGGTCCGTGCGCTCGAGCTTGCGCAGCGCTTCCTTCTTCTGCAGCTTGAAGCGCGCGACACCGGCGGCCTCTTCGAAGATCGTGCGCCGCGCCTCGGGGTTGGCCGACAACACCGCGTCGATGCGGCCCTGCTCCATGACCGAGTAGCCGCCCGTGCCGAGCCCCGTGTCGAGCAGCACGTCGCGCACGTCCTTGAGCCGCACTTCGAAGCCGTTCAGCAGGTAGCTCGATTCCTTGTCGAGCGTGAGCCGGCGCGCGATGTCGATCTCGTTGCGCCCCTCGATGCGCCCCTGCGGGTCCTCGAAGGTGATCGTGACCTCGGCCATGCCCATCGCCTCGCGGCCCTCGGCACCCTTGAAGATGACATCGGTCATCTCGGAGCCGCGCAGGCTCTTGGCGCGCTGGTCGCCGAGAACCCACTTGATCGCATCGACGACGTTCGACTTGCCGCAGCCGTTCGGGCCGATGATGCCCGTGAGGCGCGTGTCGAATTCGAACTCGGTGCGGTCCGCGAACGACTTGAAGCCGCGGGCGACCAGGCGCTTGAGCCTCATGCAATCACTCCAGACCGATGCGGCGGTGGCGCCACGGGTCCTCGGCGACTTCCGACTTCGCCGAGCCGAGCGCCAGGAGCCGCCCGTACTCGGCGACGGAACGGCGCCGGCGCGTGCGTTCGGCCGCGACCGCGCCGTACGCCACGGCCGCCGCGGGTTGCCCCGTCACGACGAGCAGATGCTGCACGGCGTCCGAGAGCTCGCTCGTCGTCAACAGGACCGGCTCCCCACCGTCGGCCTCGCCGCGTTTCCGTCGCAGCGCTTGCAGCGCCACGCTGGCGATCTCGATCGCGCGCCAATCCTCGTCGACGCCGACGCTGTGCAGCGCGAGATGGATCGAGCGGGCCAGTTTCGTGGCCCGCAAGAACTCCGTGCGCCCGTCGCGCTTAAGAACCAGATGTTCCGTCCGCCGCTTCATGACCATCCTCCCGTCGCTTTTCGAGCATGGGCTTCAACTCGTCGAGGAACTGCGTGACGTCCTTGAACTCGCGGTAGACCGACGCGAACCGCACGTACGCGACCTGATCGAGCTGCCGCAGCTCCTGCATGATGAGGTTGCCGATCACCTTGCTCGGCACCTCCTTGTCGAAGGCCTCCATGCATTGCCGTTCGACGCGGTCGGCGATCACCTCGAGCTGGTCGAGGGGAACCGGCCGCTTCTCGCACGCGCGCAGCATGCCGCCGAGCACCTTCTGGCGGTCGAACACCACGCGCTCTCCGTTCTTCTTGACCACGCGCAACGGCGCGGTCTCGACGCGTTCGTAGGTCGTGTAGCGCCGCCCACAGTCGGCGCAGACACGGCGCCGGCGGATGGCAAACCCGTCGGCGCTCGCGCGCGAGTCGATGACCCGATCGTTGTCGGTCTTGCAGTACGGACAGCGCATGGCAGCTCGCCCCTCAGGCACCGAGCCCAATCGCTGAGAAGCGGGCCCGGTGCTTGCGGTACACGGCATTGACCAGAGCCGGCTGACCCCGGCTCCGACCTTGCAGACGAGCCGGACCTTACTGGCCCAACCCGTTGTGTGTCAAAGGTTATGCCGCCACCAATCGGTGGATGCGGTGGACACTACTTGCCGAGACAGAAGCGCCCGTAGATGCGATCGAGCAGCTGCTCGGGCGAATGCGTGCCGACGAACCCGTCGAGAGCCGAGAGCGCCTGCTGCAACTCGACGGCCGCGAGCTCGGTCTCGCGGTCGTCCAGTGCTTCGACGCGCAGCACCGCAGCGCGCGCGGCTTGCAAGCCTGCCCGCACGGGCCCACCCGCGTCGACGACGCTGCCTCGCGCGCAACGCTGCAGCAGCGCACGCAGTGGCTCGAGCCCGGTGCGCGCCGCGGCACTCGTCGCGAACACGGGCACACTGGGCGAGAGCCGTGCTTTGACGGCAGGTGGCAGCGGCGGTGCCGGCGCGAGGTCGCACTTCGTCCACACCACCGCGAGCCACGGCAACGAACTCTGCAGCGCCAGCGCCGGAGCGACGGGTTCGCTCGCATCGAGCACGCAGAGCGCCGCGACAGCGCGACCCGAGAGGCGTTCGCGCAGCGCGAGCGCGGCCTGGTCGAGAGCCGAAGGACTCTCGAGGTCCCCGGGCGCGTCCCACAACGCCACGCCGGGCGCGATCTCGATGCGCAGCAGATCGCGCGTCGTGCCCGGGGTCGCATCGACCAGCGCCTGCTTGCGGTTCGCCATCGCGTTGGCCAGCGACGACTTGCCGGCGTTGGCGCGACCGAGCAGCAGCACTTCGCCGCCCGGAGCCGCGGCCGGCAACGCTTGCAGCAGCTCGCCGAGGCGCGTCCCGACCTGCGCGAGCGGCACGCGCCAGCTCGCGGCCGGTACTTCGCCGGTCTCGCCGTCGGTGAAGTCGAGCCCCGCTTCGAGCGTGGCGAGCACGTCCTGCAGCGCCCCGCGAACGTCGCGCACCGCGGCCGACAGCCCGCCTTCCAGCCATTGCACGGCGGCCGCGGCCCCCTGCTGGTCGGCCGCGTGCAGCAGCAGCAGCACACCTTCGGCCTGCAACAGGTCGAGGCGGCCGTTCTGGCACGCGCGCGCCGTGAACTCGCC